>CAIVJW010000213.1 GCA_903906315.1 uncultured delta proteobacterium
CCTCGGGCGCCGCGAGCGACGCCTTCGCGAGGACCGAGGCCGCGCGCACGCCCGCGCGATCGAGCGAGGCCTTCGCCGCCACCCTCGCCGCGCCCACGCCGAGGTCGGGCGAGGCGGCGCCCCGAGAGGCCCCGCCCACGTCGGCGCGATCGCGCCCCGCGGCGCGGATCGCGATCGGGGGCCTCGCGGTCGCGGGCGTCGCGCTCGCCCTCGGGGCGCTGTCCGCGCGCGGCAGGAGCCCGGCGCAGGCGATCGCGCCCGCCCCGATCGCGACCGCGGTCGCGCCGAGCTCCGCGTCGGCGGCGAGCCGCGCGCGCCTCGCGACGGCGCAGCTCGACGAGCTGGCGATGGGCACCTCGATCCCGGCCGCGCGCGCGGCGTTCCTCGCGGGCTACCAGACGTTGCGCGACGCGGGCTCCGCGCTCGCGATGCTCGACAAGGCGCGCACGATCGACCCGAGCTACGGGGCGGCGCACCTCTGGTACGCCGTGGCGATGGCCGACAGCGGGGCCGGGCTCGAGGCGCGGCCAGCGTTCAACAAGGCGAGCGAGGCCCGGGCCAGCCTGAGCCCCCGCAACCGAATCGTCCTCGACGCGCTCGCGCCGTGCACCCGGAGCGAGCCGATCGACACGGCCGCGTGCGTGACGAAGCTCGAGGCCGCGGCGCAGGCCGACCCCGACGCGGCGTACCTCGTGTACCTGCTCGGCAGCCGCCGCGGCGACGTGGGTCCGTCGACCGCGTACCTCGCCGACATGGACCGGGTGATCGCGGTCGACCCCGAGTGGGCGCTGCCGCTCCAGGCCAAGGGCTGGGCGCTCTCGTACCTGGGCCGGTTCGACGAGGCGCGGGCGGCGATCGACCGCTGCATCCAGCTGTCGCCCGGCGCGGGCGCCTGCTTCCAGAGCCGAATCCTGATCTCGAACCAGCTCGGCGACTGCGCGGCCGGCGAGGCCGACGCTCGACGCTGGCAGGCGGCCACGCCCGACGACCCCTCCGCGATCTCGTACCTCGTGAACGCCGCGCTCGCGAAGGGGCTCCCGGCCGAGGCGCTCCACGAGATGAACGCCCAGTACGGGCTCAAGATCCCCGAGGCGCAGCGGGCCTGGTGGGACGCCTGGATGCCGAAGTTCGACGCCGTGCTGCGCGGTGACTTCCCCGCCGCGCGCCGGGCGGCCATCGACGTCGATCGCAAGACGGCGCCCCGGACCGACCGGCTCTACCACTACATCGCCGCCAACATGGCCATCGAGCTCGCGCTGGAGACGGGAGACGGCGCGGAGGCAGCGCGGGTCGCCGGGGACGTGCTCCGTCGCAAGGACGCCTGGGTCGCCGAGCCCCGCAGCGACGACATCGCGATCGCGGGCGACATCGAGCCCTATTTCCTCGACGTGCTCCGCGACGCCGGCAAGCTCTCCTCGCGCGAGCGCGCCGACCGGCGCGAGGCGTGGCTCCGCGGCTGGCGCTCGCACGTGAGCCCGTTCTACGAGCGCTACCTCTGGCTGACCGCCTACGCACCGCTCGTCGACGACGAGGAGGAGGCTCGCGAGGCCGAGGCGGCCCTGCCGGCAGGAGGAATCCCGCCGTTCTATCCCCTCTCCACGGGCACGGGCGTGTCGGCGGACCTGGGCATCGGCAAGATGCACCTCCTGCTCGGCCGGGCGGCGGAGGCGCTCCCGTATCTCCGTCGCGCGGCGCAGGGCTGCACGGGCTCCGACGACCTCGTCCTCTACATCCGCGCGGCGATTCCGCTCGGCCAGGCGCTCGAGAAGACCGGCGACCACGACGGGGCGTGTCGCGCCTACGCGAGCGTCACGGCGCGCTGGGGCAAGGCCAAGCCCCGCAGCGTGACGGCCGAGCAGGCCAAGGCGGCGGCCAAGGCGCTCCGGTGCCCCGCGCCCTGACCGTCGGGCGCGCGGGAGGGTTGCCGCCCTTGGCGCGACGGCCCGCGCGCTTCGGTCGCGTGGAGGAGGGCGACGGGGCGGCGTCGAGGGGGAGGCTGCCCCCTCCGCCGATCCTCGCGCGCCGCCGGGCTACTTGCCCGCGCTCGAGGCGTACGCCGGGTGCTTCTGCACGAGCTCGTCGATCTCGCCGAGCTCCACGTCGCCCGCGAGGTCGGGCCGACCGAGCAGCCCTTCGATCTCCGCGTGCAGCGCGACGAGCAGGTCGTGCGCGCCGCTCGTGGCCTGGAGCGCCTTGGCGTAGCGCACGATCGCGCCGCCCTTCGCGAGCTCGCGCCCGCCGGACGGCCGCAGGTCGCTGATCGGGAGGGATACCGAGACCGCCTCGCGGTTCGTCGGGGTCGCCTTCGACTCCCACGAGACCGTGACCGAGATCAGGTCCGATCCCTGCACCTGCGCCTCGTCGCACGACGAGAGCTCCTGGCGAAAGACCATCTCGCCGCCGGGCGCGAGGTGCTGCGGCTCGATGTCCTCCGGGTTCGGCGAGTACCCCTCGCCGTCGAAGCCTGCGATCGAGAGGTACCAGGGCACCTCGACGGCGACCTGGACGCTCCGCGCCGCGACGGACAGCACCTCGTCGAAGCGGTCGCCGAACATCCGGTCGGCCTCCTCGTCGCTGTCGAGGTAGACGTAGGCGCCTCGGCCGGCGTCCGTGAGCTGGTTCATCAGCCGGTCGCTGTAGCCCTGGGCAGGCCCGGTGCCGACGCCCGTGAGGTACACCTCGGCGCTGTCGGCCTTGCCGGCCTCGGCGCCGATGACCGATCCGTCGGTCACGCCGAGGTTCGCGCCGCCGTCGCTCACCAGCACGACGCGGTTCACGCTGCGCGGGTCGAAGCCCTCGCGAGCGACCTCGTACGCGGTCTGGAGGGCCGCGTGCAGGTCGCTCCCGCCGCTCGCGCGGAGCCCCTCGATCAGACCGGTCAGCGCCGGGTCGTCGGGGCCGGTGACGGCGTGCCTGCGCAGCAGGACGGACTCGGTGAGGCTCCACGTCAGCACGCTGACGACGTCCCCCGCGACCAGCTTCCGCGCGACGGCGCGGAGCATCGCGCGTTCGCGCGCGAGGCCCTCGGTCGCCATCGATCCGGAGTTGTCGAGCACGAACGTCAGCGCCAGCGGCAGGCGCTGACCGACCGCTTGAAAGGCGCGGACCCCCACCTGCAGCTCGATCGTCGCGCCCGTGCGCACGGCCGCCGCGTGGACCGCGACCACCTGGGCCGCCGAGGCCGGCGGCGCGTAGCCGACGTGGTAGTAGTTCAAGAACTCGTAGGTCCGGATGGTCCCCGGGTCCGGCACGAGCCCGGCGCGGAGCTGCTGCCGGGCGAGCACCGGAGACCCCATCGAGTTCGAGTCGTCGGCCGACTCGTAGTAGGCGTGTCGGTCCGGCGGGTTCAAGGCGGCCACGTCGACGCAGCCCCGCGCGACCTGCATACCCTTCACGACGTCCGGGTTGTCGACCGAAAGCCCCGACCGGTGCGTGCCCGGCACGCCGCCGCGGCTCAGCCCGGTCGCCTCCCCGGCTCCGCTGGCTCCCGCCCCCGGGCCGAAGGAATCCCCGGCCTCGTTGGCGCCGGAGGCATCCCCCATCGAGTCGGAGGCCGCCTGCGACCCGGAGCAGCCTGCCGCGAGCGCGACGCCGACGCCGAACAGGAGGCCGACCGCACGCAGCGAGACGCGCACGCGCCGACCGCGTCGGCACCGCGCGATCACTTGGGCACCGCGGGGAAGAGCGGGTGGTTCGGCAGCAGCCCGGCGATCTCGGTGAGCTCGGGATCCGCCGCGAGCTCCGGGCTGGCGAGCAGCTCGAGCACGCGCGCGTGGGCCAGCGCGAGCTGCCCGGGCGGGTCCTCGCCGACGAGCTTGAGCGCCTCCGCGTACCCGACGATCGCCTCGCCCTTGTGCAGGGCGGCGTGCGCCCCGACGAAGAGGTCGTTCAGGTCGAGCGTGAGCTCGTCGGTGTGGGGCTGCCGGGTCAGCGGATCGTCCCACGTCACGAGCACGTGCAGCGGGTCGCCGGAGACCAGCGGGTCGGTGAACCCGTACGCGCACCGCGCGATGACCTGCTGGAAGATCATCTCGCCGCCGGGCGCGAGGTGCTGCGGATCGATGGCGACCGGATCGGTGGAGTAGGCCTCCCCGAAGAAGTCGGGGATGTCGAAGTAGTACGGGACGGTGAGCTTGACCTGGACGTCGCGCGCCGCGATGCCGACGATCTCGTCGAAGCGCTTGTCGAACAGGCCCGCGGCCTCGCCAGCGCTGTCGAGGTACACGTACGCGCCGCGGCCGGCGTCGGTCACGGCGTTCATCAGCGAGTCCGCGTACCCGAGCGCGGGCCCGAGGCCGACGCCGGCGAGGTAGATGCCCTCCTTGTCGGCGTCGCGGGCCTCGACGGCGATGACGTTGCGGTCGACGACGCCGAGGTTGGCGCCCCCGTCGCTGACCAGCATCACGCGGTTCAGCCAGGTCTTATCGAAGTTCTCGTGGGCGAGCGCGTAGGCGGCCCTGAGGCCGGCGTGGAGATCGCTGCCTCCCTGCGGGCGGATCGCCTCGGCCACCGCGAGCACGGTGGCGTCGTTGGGCCCCGTGACGCGGTGACCGGAGAGCAGCACCGAGTCCTCGAGGTTCCACGTCACGACGCTGAGGACGTCATCCTTCGCGAGCTTCTTGGCGAGGGCGCGGACGAGGGCGCGCTCCCGCTCGATGCCGACGCCCGCGAGCGACCCGGAAGCGTCGAGCGCAAGCGTGAGCGAGATCGGCCGCCGCACCTTGAGGGCGTCGACCGCGCGGACTCCGATCTGCAGCGACACCCGGGACGGGTCCTTCTGGCTCACCTCGGCATCGGCGTAGATCGCGACGTGGCCGGCGGCCGCGGCGGGGTGGCGGATGCGGTAGTAGTTCAGAAACTCGTAGGTCCGGACCGTCGCCGGGTCCGGGCTCTGGTGGGCGCGCAGGAGCTCCCGCGCCAAGGTGGGCGAGCCCATCGAGTTGGAGTCGTCGGCGGACTCGTAGAACGACCGGGTCAGCGGGTCGCCGTCCGTGGTGACGGCCTCGGCCGCCGCCGTGTCCATGGCCTCGAGGCACGCGGGCGGCGTCGGCGGCGGCTCGCTCGGGCGACCACCGCCCTCGTCCGGTCCCAGCTTGCCGCCGCCAGCGCCGGTCATCGTCCCGGTGTTTTCGGCGCTCGTCCCCGTCGAGAACCCGCTGGTGCCCGAGCCCGCGCGGTGCACCGGGGCGGTGGTGTCGCCGTTCGAAGGGGGCATGGGGCCGGGCGCGCCTCCCGGACCCGAGGCGCGGCCGGACGCATCGTCCTGCGAGGCGCCGCAGGCGGCTTGCGCTGCGATCGCAGCCGCTAGAAACCCGATTCCGAGCCACCGATTGAGCATGGGGGTCCTCGTCGATAGGAGCACGAGCAGGACTAAGCAACGTGCGTGCCCCTTCGTCTCTCGAAGCATATCGCGGAGTTCGCGAGTCGGCGAGCTTCGCGCGCGGCACAGGCTGACGCAGGGCGGGCAACCTCGCCGCACGGGAGGCCCGCCGGAGAATCCGGGCCCGGCAGCGGTGAACACTTGGCCTGCGGGGGCCCGACGTGCGACAAAACCCCACCGTGAAGGCGCGCGTCGTTGGCAGATCCCTCGCTGTGCTGCTGCTCTCGACAGCGGCGTCCCTGCTCGGCGGCTCGCTCGGCTGCGAGCTCCTCTTCGCCCCACCGGCGGCGCCGAAGGTCCCCGACCTGAAGCTGCCCGAGGCGCCGAAGCCACCGACGGCGCCGAAGCCGCCGGACCTGAAGGCCCCGCAGGTCCCGTCCGCGCCCGTGCCCGGCAACTGCTGCCTGCGCGACGCGAGCCAGGCGTCGCTGGCGTGCGGCGGCAACGCGGAGCGGTGCTGCTCGGACAAGTACGACCGGAGCGACTGCGAGGACGCGGGCGGCTTCTGGTTCCACACCCCCGAGGGGTGCGCGGGCGCCTGCTGATCGCCCGTCGACGGCCGGTCCCGCCGCGGGCGCGACGGCCGCGACGGCCGCGACGGCCGCGACGGTATCGACGAGCCCGCGCTGGGCGGGCGAAGCGCAAAGGACGGGCACCCAGCACGCGATCGCTGCGCGCCGGTGCGGCAATTGCGCGCGACGGCGGGGGCCTCCGCTCGCGCAAAGACAGCGTGGGCGCGCGACGACGGGGGGCCGACCGACCACGCCGGGGCGCGCTAGCCCGCGGGAACGAGGCCGTCGGGCGGTTCGGCGCCCGCAGGATCGGACGCCGGGACCCCGACCCCGGGGCTTCCGCGCGGCGCCGGCGGCGTCGACCCGGGCGTGGCGCGGCGCTCGCTTCCTCGGCGTCGTCGCGAGCCACGGCCCCTTCGCCGGCCCGCTCCCCGCACATGATGACCGCCACGATCGATCGTCACGAGGGAGGCCTCGGCCTCGAAGCCGCCGGCGGCGCGAGGCCCGGCGCGACCTGCTCGGTGCTCGAGGACGACGGCGCGGTCGGCCGGATCGCCGGGCCCTGGCGCGAGCTGCTCGCCGCGAGCGGGACCGATGAGCCGATGATGTCGCCCACCTGGGCGGCTTCGTGGTGGGAGGTCTTCGGCGGCACCGAGGGGCGCGCGCTGCGCGTCGGGGTCGTCCGCGACGGTGGCCGCCTGGTCGGGATCGCGCCGTTCGTCGCGCGCACGCACTGGTATGGCGGGGCGCTGCCGTTTCGCCGGGTAGAGCTCGTGGGGACCGGTGAAGGCCCGGAGGACGAGGTCTGCTCGGAGTACGTGGGTGTCATCGCCGAGCGCGGCGCCGAGGCGCGCGTCGCCGAGGCGGTCGCGGAGGCGCTCGTGCGCGGCCAGTTCGACGCCTGGGACGAGGTCTACCTGCCCGGGATGAACGCGGGCACCCCGATGCCCGAGGCCCTCGCGTCCTCGCTGCGAAGGCGCGGGATCGACGTGGAGATCACGACCGAGGGGGAGGCCGCGGTGGCCGTCCTCGAGCCGACGTGGGAGGCGTGGCTCGCGGCGCTCCCGGCGCGGCACCGCTACGCCGTCACGCGGTCGCTGCGCGACTTCGATCGCTGGGCGGAGGGCACCGGGCGCGTCGACGTGGTCGCGACCGAGGCCGAGCTCCCGCGCGCGACGGAGGCCCTCGTCGAGCTGCACGAGAGCAGGTGGCGCGGCTCGGCCGTCGCGCACGGAGCGTTCCGGTCGGCGCGGTTCCGCGCGTTCCACGAGATCCTCATGCCGCGCCTGCTGGCGAAGGGGGCGCTCGATCTGTCGCTGCTGTCGGCGTTCGGCGCGCCGGTGGGGGTGCTCTACGCCATCCGGTGGGGCCGGCGCGTCGCGTACTACCAGAGCGGGCGCCGGACGGACCTGCCGGACGCGGTGCGGCCGGGCATGGTCCTGCACGCGCACGCGATCCAGCGGGCGATCGCCGCGGGCTGCCAGGAGTACGACCTGCTCGGCGGGTCCGCGCGCTTCAAGCGGACGCTCTCCCAGTCGACGCGGACCCTCGTGCGGCTGCGCGCGGTGCGGCCCGGGCTGCTCGAGACGACGCGGCGCCTCGCGACGGTCGAGCTTCGACGGGCGCGGACGGCGTGGGACTCGCTCCGCCGGACCCTCGGCAGCGGCCACGAGGCGAAGCCCGAGCCGGACGATCACGACGAGCCTCGCTGACGGTCCGGCGCGCAACGCATGCGGGTGCGCCTCCGGGTGCCCGCGCGGCGCGGCAGAGCGCGGGCGGGGATTGCTTCTTGCAGCGGCGCGGGCATGGGGATCGAAACCGCGACGCACGACACCGCGACCTCCACGCTCCTTCCGTTCCCGGCCGGGCGAGCGCCCGACGTGTTCCGCGAGTGGCACGACCTCGCGGCGCGATCGCCCCTCCGGATCGCGCCCGAGCTCTTCGCGCTGAACCTCCCGCTCGCGGACGCGGGCGAGCCCCTCGTGGCCGAGGCGCGCCGCGACGGCCGCCTCTTCGGCATGCTGCCGCTGCTCCGCACGGGACGCACGCTGAGCGCGCTCCAGAGCGAACACATGCCGGAGTTCGACCTCGCGGGCGGGGCGGACGCGGTCGAGAGCCTCTGGAACGCGCTCGTCGAGGACGACGGCTGGGACGTCCTCACGCTGAAGAACGTGCCGAGCAGCTCGCCGCTCGCGACCGAGCTGCCGCGCCTGGCGCGCGCCGACGGGTGCCGCACCGCGACCCGGCCCGGGCCGCGGCACCTGGTCGTCGGGCTGCGCGACCTCGATCGCGAGGTCAGCGCGAAGCTCCGCGCGAACCTGCGTCGGTGCGACCGCAAGCTCGGCGGCGTCACGCTCGAGCGGACGACCACGTTCGCGCGCCGGGACTTCGAGGAGGCGATCGCCATCGAGGCGATGGCGTGGAAGGACGCCGCGGGGACGAGCCTCGCCGCCGATCCGCGCGTGACGCACCTCTACGAGGCGCTGATCCGGATCTTCGGACGGCGCGGGCAGATGGCGCTTTCGTTCGTGCGCGCCGAGGGCAAGCGCATCGCGATGCTGCTGTCGCTGGAGGACGGCCGATCGGTCGACGCCCTCAAGATCGGCTACGACCCGCGGTACGCCGCGCTCAGCCCGGGGCACCTCATCGTGTGGAAGGTCGCCGAGGACGCCGCGCGGCGCGGGTTCGAGGAGCTGTGCTTCCTCGGCGCCGACGACGAGTGGAAGCGCCGGTGGACGACGCGAGCCCGCGATCACGTCGGGGTGGTGGTCTACCGGCCGACGGTGCGCGGGCTCGCCTGCTGGGCGCTGCGCGAGGTGGTGAAGCCGCGGTTGCCGCCGTCGATGCGCGACCCGCGGACGCCCCTGCGCCACGGCTGCCAGCAGCGCTGCCTCATCGGCGAGAGCACCGTCTTCGAGCGCGCGCGCGGGCGCGTCGAGCACGGGCTCGGCCTGCGGAGCGGGCTGCGGCGCCGGCTCGATCACGTCCTCGGCGCGGGCGTGAACCGCATGGCGGCCACGCTCGGCGAGGCGTCGGTCTTCGCCGAGGGCAGCACCGTCCGCGTGATCGACGAGGCGCGGCTGCGCGCGACGCTCGACGCGGCCGGGCGCACGCGCGGGCTCGGCTTCATGCCCCAGCAGTGGGAAACGTGCGGGGAGACCTTCCGGGTGCAGAAGGTCGTGCGACGGCTGCGCGACGACGGCGGCCGGATGCGCGCGGTACACCGGACGGTGCTCCTCGAGCACGTCGACTGCACGGGCACGGGCGAGCCAAAGGGCTGCGGCCGCCACTGCCCGCTCATGTACCGCGACGAGTGGGTCGAGGCCGCCCCGGCGTCCCCGCACGCGCCCGCGCCGCGCGACGACCGACCGCACGCGCGCGTGCGCACCCCGGACGAGATCCGCGCGACGCTCGACGTGTTCGGCCAGCGCGACGGGCTCACGTTCATGCCGGAGATGGAGGCGTGGGCGGGCCAGCGCTTCCCCGTCGCGCGCCGGATCGAGCGCGTCTTCGAGCTCGACCGCTGGGTCGCCCCGCGCGCGCCGGTGTACGTGCTCGAGGGGCTGCGCTGCACCGGCGCGGCGCTGGGCGGCCGCGGCCCTTGCGACCGCGGGTGCGCGCTGCTCTGGCACCGCGACTGGCTGCTGACCGAGCCGTGAGGGGCGCCCGCCAGGGGTAGGTCGACGGTCGGGGGCGATCGCGGCGGAGCCGGAGACGCCGCGGCGAGCGCCCGGTGCGCTAGGCTCGACGCCGCCGATGAAGCGCGACCTCGCCCGCGTCCTCGATCCGGCGGCCCTCGCGGCCGCGGGCGGCGCGCGCGCTCGCCTGCGCGTCGAGGTGCCCTCGGCCTGGCTCCTCGCGGGCGCCGAGCTCGAGATCACGCTGCCGGCGCGGATCGGCTGCGCGCGCTGCGACGGCGGCGGGTGCGACGGCTGCGGCCGCAGCGGCGCCCTGCGCGCGCCCGACGACCCCGCGGAACGCGCGATCCGCGTCCACCTGCCGGCGGGCGACGGGCGCGCCGTCGCGCTGCGAATCGTGCGGCCATTCGGCGTGGCGACGGACGTCGACCAGCTCGTGCTCGAGATCGGGCCGGCGAGCGAGTGCGACGCGCGCGTGCGGCGCATCGAGCGGAAGCCGGAGGCGGAGGGGAGCGAGGGGTCGATCGCGTGGAGCCCGGCGGCGATGGCCGCGACCGCGATCGTCGTGCTCGGAATGCTCGCCGCGCTGCTGATGGGCGGGCGGTAGGCGGATCGGCGCCCTCGCGCTCCGCGTCGCCCCGCGGACCGCGCCCTTCCCCCGCGCGGGCGGCCGTGAAATCCTCGCGACCGATCCTTCCCTCTCCCCCGGAAGGCCACGAGGACGTCATGCCGAAGCGCCGCTCGCAGCTCCCCCGCCCGCTCACGACCCTCGCGCCGACCGGGATCGCGGCGCTCCTCGCCGTGCTCGCGCCGGCTGCGTGCGGAGACGACGACGCCACCACCCCGGCTGCGACCACCGCGACCGGCACCGCGACCGGCGCCGGTGGCGGAGGCGGTGGCGCGATCGGCTCCGTCGAAGACGTCATGGCCGAGCTGCCCCAGTCGTGCGCGTTCGCATGCAGCGGGTGCGGCGAGCCCGAGACCGCGTTCTCCTGCCCGACGCTGCGGCCCTGGGAGAAGCTGCCTCACGCCGAAGCCTGCGGCGCCTGGGACGGCACGTACCCCGCGCCCGCGAAGGGCCAGTGCGCCGCGTCCGCGCCGGCCGGCGACGCGATCCGCAAGACGGGCCCGATCCCGGGCGGTTTCGTGCTCCCGGACGGCCACGCCATCAGGCCCCTCGGGCGCGAGGTCGTGTTCGACGAGAAGGACCTGCTCGGCGGCTTCCCGCAGAACCTGCTGATCGTGCCGGGGACGAGGCTCGCGATCAGCACCGACGCCGACGTCGGCGACGACGCCCTCCGCCTGATCGACCTCGACGCCCTCGCGGGCGACGCCTACCCGGTGACCGGGCACGTCGCGTTCCCGCCGCCGAGCGCGCTCTACTACGGCCTTGCGGTCCCGGCGGCGGGCCGCGCGCTCGCGTCGGGCGGCGGCGACGCGACGATCTACGCGTTCGACCTCGACGAGCAGACCGGCGGCGTCACCCGCGCGAAGAGCCGCGACCTCCCGCTCGGCCTCGCGGGCAGCAAACCCTGGTTCTCCGGGGCGATCGCGACGACCAAGGACGGCAAGCGCCTGGTCGTCGCGCCGGCCGAGTACGCATCGGAGGTCGCGATCCTGTCGCTCGAGGCGGCCGACTACGGCAAGAAGCTCGCCGGCATCGCCGTCGACACGTCGCGCATCTTCGACCTCCGGATCGACCCGTTCGACCCGGCGGGCACGACGTTCTACGCGACCGATTTCTCGCAGAACCGCGTGATCGAGATCGACGCGGCGGCAGGCAAGCTCGTGCGCACGATCGCGCTCGAGGGGCACCCCACGCAGATCGCGTTCCTCGACGCGACGTACGCGGTCGTGTCGGAGGCGACCGGCGACACGCTGGCCATCGTGGACCGCGCGAAGGGCACGGTCGCGTCGCGCGCGACGGTGCTCGACAAGGACGCGCCGCACGGCCTCTCGCCGACGGTGATGGCCTACGACGCCGCGCAGAAGCGCCTCTACGTCGCGCTCTCGATGGTGAACGCGGTCGAGGTCTTCGACGTCGCCGGCACGCCGCCGACGATCACGCCGCGCGGCCGCATCCCGACCGCGTGGCTGCCCACCGCGATCGCGCTGCGCGAGGACGGATCGCTCGTGATCCTGAACGGCAAGGGCCACGGCACCGGCACCGACGGAAGGCCGTATCCCTGGGCCAAGGGCCCCATCACCGATCGCATGCGCGGCAGCGTGCAGCTCGTCCCGGCCGCGGCGCTCGCCGACCTCGACGCGGCGACGAAGACGGTCGACGAGAACCTGCGCCTCGAGGACGTCGCGGGCCGGCCCGAGGTCACGTGCCCCGCGGGTGCGGACGACTTCCCGGTGCCGAAGGACAACACGAGCGGCCCGTCGAAGATCATCAAGCACGTCATCCTGGTCGTGCGCGAGAACAAGACCTTCGACGCCGTCTTCGGGGACCTACCTGGCCTCGACGGCGACCCGAAGCTCATCATGGCCGGCGACGCGAAGCGCCAGGCGGCGATCTGGAAGAACACGCGCAAGGTCGCGCAGGCGTTCACGAGCTTCGACAACTTCTACACGAGCGCGGAGCAGTCGCTGCAAGGCCACACGTGGACGGTCTTCGGCCGCACGACCGACTGGATGGAGCGCGCGTGGGTCGACATGTGGGGCCGCGCGACGCGCCCGATCACCTCGGCCGTGGGGCCCGAGGTCGCGCCGGTCGAAGGCGGCGTGTTCGTGTGGCTGACCCGGGTCGGCGTGCCGAACCAGAACATGGGCGAGATCGTCGACGTCGGCCCCGCCGGCCCCGACTCGCGCTACCCGGGCTTCGCGTACGCGCAGAACCGGCCGGACGTCGACAAGTCCTGCTACATGGCCGGTCGCATCCGCCTCGCGTGCGATCTGGCGGCGTTCACGTACGCGGTGCAGGCCAACGACCACACCTACGGCGCCAAGGCGGGCGCCGCCGCGCCGGAGGTCATGATCGCGGTGAACGACGAGGCGACGGGCCTGCTGCTCGACGGCCTCTCGCACAGCCCGATCTGGAAGGACTCGATCCTCATCGTCACCGAGGACGACCCGCAGGACGGCGGCGACCACGTCGACCTGCACCGATCGCTCCTCTTCATGGCCTCGCCGTGGATCAAGCGCGGCTACGTCAGCCACACGCACGTCGACATGGCCGCGGTCTACAAGACCGTCGCGAACCTCTTCGGCGTCCCCTACAACAACGAGATGGCGCGGCACGCGGTCGTGCCGTTCGACGCGTTCACGAGCACGCCCGACTACACGCCGTACACCTACGAGCCCCGCACGGTCACGGCGCCGTGCAACGGCCCCGACGGCAGCCAGGCGATGGCGGCGCAGGGCTGGGACTTCGACGACCTCGACGACCAGCCCGGGCTGTCGGACCAGGTCGCCGAGATGCTGCACGAGCCGGCCGACAAGCGGGGCGTCCGCGTGATCGACCGGGCCCCGACGCGGCCGTGAGCGCGGGCCGGCGGCGTGCGGCCGGGCGGGTCAGGCCCTCCGGCGACGGGCGCGCGCGACGGCGGCCTTCGCGATCGGGATCGGCGAGGGGTCGAGCGGGGGGAGCGCCACGAGCAGGCGCTCGATCGCGGGGAGCGCGTGCGTGAAGGCGCGCCGCGCGCGGAGCTCCTCGAACGGCGTGTCGTAGACGAGCACCGCGACGTAGATCGAGGCGAACGACAGCGCCACGTAGCCGAAGCCGGGCACGCTCGCCTGCTCGTGCAGGTGCCCGCCCCGGTGGAGCCCCGCCATCGCGGGCAGGGCGCGCACCTTGGTGACGGCCCGGAAGCAGGCGGCGCTGCGGACGAGCCGCTCGCGCGCGGACTCCGTCTCGGTCTCGGTCGTGCCCCAGAGCACGGGCGACCGCGCGTCGATGACGAGCGCGTCGCGGGCGCCGCCCTCCCGCGCGAGGGCGTGGAGCTCCGCCTGCAGGGCCTCGAGCAGCTCCGACCGCGCGGGCCGCGCCGACGGCGGGGCCTCGCCGAGGGAGAGCCGGAACGCGTCGACGAGCACCGCGAGCCGATCGGTCGCCGCCGCGAGGTCGTGGCCCGCCGGCAGGCGCGCGCCGACGGCCATCCCCTCGGGCAGCCGCGCGACGATCCAGCCCGCGCCGTCCGGCGTCGCCTCGCCCGGCCCGACCAGCTCCGCGGCCTCGGCGCCGAGCTCGCGCTTCACGATCGCCAGGAACTCCTCGAGTCGTCGGTGCATGCGGCTCCGGGGCTGGCGGAACATGAGCCCGCCACCCCTCTGCACCTTGCCCGGAGGGCGGGCGCGGTCAAGCGCGGCGCCGACGCGGGCGCTCGGCTGGGCCGGGTGGCGCGGCGCGTTCGGCGAGACGCCGCGCACTCGTTGCGGTAACCGGGACGTTCGCAATGGGCACGGTCAGGCACGTCGTCGGGGGGCGATCGCGCGCGCGACGCGCGGCGAGGGGCTAGTGGGCCCGGACCCCGCCCGGCCGCAGGGCGACTCGCCCGAACGAGCGCGCCGCCTCGCCGCGACCGCCCGCGCCTCGCTCCCGGATCACGCCGGCGCGATCGCGATCGCCGTCTTCGCGCTCGTGGCGGCGGCGATGACCCTGTGGCTGCAGACGCTGCCGTCCATCCCCGACTTCGACTCGTACTACCACCTGGCGGTCGCGCGCCTGTACCGCGCCGAGGGGATCGTCCGCGGCCTCCCGTGGGCGCGGCTGAGCCTGCTCGGCGAGCGGCTCGGCGACAAGGAGCTGCTGTTTCACCTCGCGCTGCCGCCGTTCGCCTCGCCGCTCGGCGGCCGCGTCGCGATCGGCCTCATCGACGGCGCGATCCTCGGGCTCGTCGCCTGGCTCGGCGTGCGCCGCGCGGGGCGCGCCGCGGGCCTCGTGCCGGCCTGGATGCTGCTCTCCGCCGTGTCGTTCCTCACGCGGATGGTGCGCCTCCGGCCCGAGCTGTTCTCGCTCTTCTTCCTGATCGCGTTCACCTACGCCTTCGCGCGCCGCCGGCCCGTCGTCGCGGCCGCGCTCGCGGCGCTCTTCGCGCTGAGCCACACCGCCTTCCACCTGATCGTCGTGCTCGCCGGCCTGTACTTCGTGGTCGGGGGGGTGTTCGAGAAGCGCTGGGAGGTCCGGCTGCTGATCGCGACGGTCGCGGGCGTCGCGGTCGGCGTGCTGGTCCACCCGCGCTTCCCGGACAACCTCGCCACGTTCTGGGTGCAAAACGTCCTCTTCTTCGCCCACAAGAAGGGCCTCGACGTCGGCCAGGAGTTCCACGCGACCAACCCGCTGCTGTTCGTCTGGCATCACCTCGGCTGGTGCGTCGGCCTCGTCGTGCTGTGGCGCGCGCGCGCCGCCGAGGCGGGCCCGAGGTCGCGCGAGGCGCTGATCTTCGGCGCTGCGGCCGCGTTCTTCGTCCTGCCGTTCGTCTTCATGACGCGCATGGCGACGTACTTCATCCCGCTCGCCACGCTCGCCTTGGTCTTCCGCATCGGCGACGCCGGCGGGCTCACGACCCGCGTGCGCCTGTTCCGCCGCGACCGGGCGCCCCTCGCGGCGCTGCTCGCCGCGTGCGTGGGGCTTTCGCTGCCCTCGACGCTGAAGCACGGGCTCGAGCTGCGCCAGGTCGACGGCGGGGTCACGACGAGCGAGGACGACCTGCGCGAGCTCGGCGCCGCCGTGCCCGAGGGCGCGCACGTGGCCGCCACGTGGGGCGCGGCCGAGGCCTACGTCTTCTTCGCGCCGCAGGGTCGCTACCTGAACCTGCTCGATCCCGTCTTCATGGCGCTGCCGTACCCCCGCGAATACGCCGCGCAGCGGGCCATTTTCGAGGGCAGCGAGCCCGACGTCCCGTTCGTCGCCAAGGAGCTGCTCGACAGCGACTTCATCGCGGGCCTCGCCGACGAGGTCGACCGCGACCTGATCGCGCGGCTGCAGCACGACCCGCGCGTGCGGCTCCGGTTCGCCTCGCGCAACGTGCTCGTCGAGATCGTCGACGACCGGAACGCGGGCTTCGTCCGCGACTGGCTCGTGGCCGACGAGGGCGGCGCGGACGCGCCCGCACCGTACGCGCGGCCCGCGAGCGCCGCGGCGAGGAGGCGCGAGGGCTTCGTCGACCTCGGGGCGGCGCTGCCGGGCGCGACGTGCGCGGTCGCCACGCGCAAGGAGACCGTCGCGGCGGCGTCGACGCGCGCCTACGAGCTCGCGGTCTACGGCCCGGGCGAGATCGCCGTCGACGGCGTCACGCGCGCGCGCACCGACAAGACGCCGCTCGCGATCCTCGGACGCGGCGCGCGGATCCGCCTGGACCTCGCGGCGGGCGATCACACGTTCCGCGTGCGCACGTGCCGGGGAGAGGGCTCCACGCGCAGCGGGTTCTACCTCGTCGCGAGGTAGCGGCAGCGCGAAGGGGCGCGGCCGGGACCGACCGGCACGCGGTCGTCGCGCGCCCTACTTCTTCGGCTTCGCGTCCGCCTTGGGCTTCGGATCGGCGGCGACCTTCTTGGGCGCGGGCGCGGGCTTCGCGTCCGCCTTCGGGGCCGCGAGATCGTCGCCGGGGGGCGCGAGGATCAGGAAGCCGAGGCCGTACTGCTCGGCGCGCGGCTGCGCCTTGACGGCCGCCCAGCCCACCGTTTCGGCCACGCCCACGCGCCGCGTGTAGCGGCGGAGTGCGTCGACGACCGCGAACGACCGGCCCATCGCCTCGCCGGCGCCGCCCTGCTTCGTCGGCCGGACGGAGACGGCCACGGTCCACCCGGCCTGCTTCACGAGCTCGACCGACAGCGCGCGCAGCAGCGGCGCGCTCGCGGGATCGATCTCCGAAGCGCCCACGAACTTCACCGGCGCCGACAGCTCGACGACCGGACCGTCCTTCTTCTGCGCGACGACGACGAGGGGCTTGCCCTTCTTCTTGTCGTCGCCGTCCGGGCAGCCGTCGCCGTCGTCGATGCCGTTCCACGTCTCGGCCTCGGTCGGGCACTTGTCCTCGGCGCCCTGGAACGTGTCGCGATCCGGGTCGGGATCGGGGCAGCCGCTCTCCTTCGGGTTCTCGGCCGGGACGCCCTTGTCGCGCGGGCAGGCGTCGTCCGCGTCGGGGATGCCGTCGCCGTCGTCGTCGGGGTCCGGGCAGCCGTCCTCGTCCTCGAAGCCGTCCTTGTCCTCGGGCAGCTCCGGGCACTTGTCGAGCTGGTCGTCGATCCCGTCGCTGTCGCGATCGTGGAGCGCGCAGCCGCTCCGCTTCGGGTCCGCGCTGCGCGCGCCGGGCTCGTTCGGGCACGCGTCCTCCGCGTCGGGGATGCCGTCGCGGTCGTTGTCGAGGTCGGGGCAGCCGTCCTCGTCCTCGAAGCCGTCCTCGTCCTCGGGGACGTTCACGCACTTGTCGTCGGCGTCCGGCACGCCGTCGTCATCGTTGTCGGCGTCGGGGCAGCCGTCGTCGTCCTGAAAGCCGTCCTTGTCCTCGGGCAGCTCCTTGCACTTGTCGACGTCGTCCTCGATGCCGTCGCCGTCGGCGTCGTGCACGCGCGGCGCCCACGCGACCGAGAGCAGCCCGCGCACGGGCGCGACGCCCACGCCGCCGAGCAGCCCGGCCTCGACGCCGCCGAGCACGGACACGTCGCGGACGGCGAAGCGCGCGCCCACGCCGAGCTGCGCGTCGCTGAGCTTCGCGCTCTGGAACGGGGCGACGGGGCCCGCCGGCAGGTGGCCGTGCGTCTCGAGGTACCAGGTCCACCGCCCCTTCGGGTCGATGCCGAGGGCCTGCGGCCGCATCGAGAGCCCGAGCCCCCACGGCACCTCGTTGCCGAAGCGCGTCGCGCACGGGTCCGTGCCGTCGGCCGCGATCGGCGTGGCACCGCAGCCGAAGCGCTCGTGCTGGGCGCGGAGCTTGAGGCCGGCGGCCGCGTGCACGGCGAGCACGACGAGCCGGTACTCGGCGAGCAGCCGCGTCTCGCTCGTGGCGGCGCCCTCCCCGAGGAACGACGCGTCGTCGCCGGTCGGCGCGGTCAGCCGCTCGTGCAGGGCGAGGGCGAAGCCGCCGAACTCGCCGCCCGTGGGCCGGATGAGCGTGAGCTTGCCGACGATGGCAAGGTCGCCGAGGCCGTGCTTGGGGAGCGTGAGATCGCCCGTCACCTGCCGGGACGCGGGCGTCTGCGTGTCGCCCGCCTGGTAGACGAGCATCGGCAGGTCGAGGCCGAGCGCGAGGCGCTTGCCGAAGCCGACGCTGAGCGTGAGGTCGGTCGTCAGCTGGTGCGAGAGGACCTCGAACGCGCGCGCGCCGGTCGTCGGATCCTTCAGCGTGATCGGCCGGTAGGCGTACGACATCCACGCGGCGGCGGTGAACTCGCCCGTGTCGGGCGTCGCGGCGGGCTCGAGGTAGAGGCCCGAGGCCGCGTCGGTCGGCGGGCGGAAGCCACGCAGATCGAGCGACGGCGCGTCGCCTCCCGCGAGCGCGGGCGCGGCGGCGGCGAGGGTCACGGCGAAGGTCGAGAAAAAGAGGCCCCGGCGAAGGCGCATACGGCCGGGGAGGGTAGATCAGAGCCGGCCGGAACGGGGATCCGATTGCGGCTCGCGGCTCGCGGAGTCCCGTTCCCGCCGCGGGCGCGATCGACGATGCTCGATCCATGTCCCCCGCCCTCCGCGCCCTCGCGTTCGGCCTCGCGGTCCCCGCGTGCGGCGCGCCCGCTGCGCCGCCCGTGAGCCGCGCCGCTCCCCCGCCGGCCGCGTCGCCCGCGCCCTCGCCTGCGGCCTCGCCGCCCCTCGCGACCGCGCCCTCCCGCGCCGGCACCGCGTGCGGCGCGCTCGAATGCCGCCTGTTCGACGCGCCGGCCGACGCCTTCGCCGCCGTGCTCGCCCACGATCCCGTGGTCCTCGGCGTCGGCGAGGCCCACGCGCAGAAGGCCACCGAGGGCGTCGCTTCGGTCACCCGCCGCTTCACCGCCGAGCTGCTGCCGCAGCTCCAGGGGCGCGCGTCGGACCTGATCGTCGAGCTCATGATCCCGCCCAAGGGCTGCAAGCCCGAGGTGGAGCAGAAGGTGCGCGCCGAGCAGAAGCAGGTGACCGCGCCGCAGGCGGACGGAAACCAGGCCGAGTACGTCGCGCTTGGCGAGGCGGCGCGGGCGATCGGCGTCGTGCCCGACGGCCTCCGCCCGTCGTGCGCGGACCTCGACGACGTGGCGAAGGCGGGCGCCGACGCCGTGCCGCGCATGCTCGACATGATCGCGCGCCTCTCGGCGGCGAAGGCGAAGCAGCTGTTCGATCGGGACGCGGTGGTGTCTCCGGAGAAGCTCGTCGTGGTGTACGGCGGCGCGATGCACAACGACCTCGCGCCGCGCGCGGGGCGCGAGGGCTTCAGCTTCGGCCCCGCGCTCGCGGGCGTCACCGGCGACCGCTACCTCGAGCTCGACGTCTTCGTGCCGGAGTCGATCCAGGACACCGAGACGTGGCGGTCGTTCGCCTGGTACCCGCACTACGATCGGGCCGCGCACGGCAGCAAGACCGCGCTCTTCCGGGTCGGCCCGCGATCCTTCGTCCTCCTCTTCCCGAGGAGCGCGACGCCCGCCTCCGCGCGGTGATCTCCCGGCGCGCGAACGCGCGAACGCGCGCCGATCCGGACATTCGCCGCCGCCGCGCATTCGTGCGATAGCGGCCGCCATGGACGTGATCCGCATCCGCGGCGGCAAGAGGCTCCACGGCGTGGTCCCGATCAGCGGCGCGAAGAACGCGGCGCTGCCCGTGCTCTGCGCGACCTTGCTCTCGGATGGCGAGAGCCTGCTGCGCAACGTCCCGAGGCTCCGCGACATCGAGACGACCGCGGCGCTGCTGCGCTTCCTCGGCCGCAACGTCGAGGTCGACACGCCCCTCGTGCGCGTGAGCGGCAACGGCGAGCCCAGGCCCGAGGCTCCGTACGAGCTGGTCAAGCAGATGCGCGCGAGCATCATGGTGCTCGGGCCGCTCGTCGCCCGCTACGGCCGCGCGAAGGTCTCGCTGCCGGGCGGCTGCCAGATCGGCACGCGCCCGGTGGACCAGCACCTCAAGGGCCTCGAGGCGCTCGGCGCGACGATCCGGATCTCGCGCGGCTACATCGTGGCCGAGGCGCCCTCGCGCCTGCGCGGCAACGAGATCGTCTTCGACCTGCCGACGGTCACCGGGACCGAGAACCTGATGATGGCGGCGGCGCTCGCGAAGGGGAAGTCGACCCTCGTCAACTGCGCGCACGAGCCGGAGGTCGAGGAGCTCGCCCTCGTGCTCAACAAGATGGGAGCCCGCGTCAACGGCGCCGGCACCGACGTGATCCAGATCGAGGGCGCCGACGAGCTCGCGCCGTTCGACCACGCGATCGTCTCCGACCGCATCGAGGCCGGCACGTACATGGTCGCGGTGGCAGCCGCGGGCGGCGACGTGCTGCTCGAGAACGCACCGCTCGAGCACCTCGAGGTGCTCGCCGTGAAGCTCCGCGCCGCGGGCGTCGAGATCAGCCGCGAGGGCACCGCCGTGCGCGTCCGACGCGACAAGCCGCTGCGCCCCGTCGACGTGACGACCGCGCCGCACCCGGGCTTCCCGACCGACATGCAGGCGCAGTTCATGGTGCTCATGTGCCTCGCCGAGGGCACGAGCCGCATCGTCGAGACGATCTTCGAAAACCGCTTCATGCACGTGCCCGAGCTCGGCCGAATGGGCGCGCTCATCGACGTCGACGGTCACACCGCGCACGTCCACGGCGGCCGGCCGCTGTCGGGGGCGAAGGTCATGGCGACCGACCTGCGCGCGAGCGCGTCGCTCGTGATCGCGGGCCTCGTCACGGCCGAGGGCGAGACGGACGTGCAGCGCGTCTACCACCTCGACCGCGGCTACGATCACATGGAGCGCAAGCTCGCCGCGATCGGCGCCGACACGCAGCGCATCAAAGGCGACGAGCACATCAAGGGCGACGAGGCATGAGCTCGGGCGCCGTGCGTCCCCTCACGATCGCCGTCCCGAAGGGGCGCATCCTCAAGGCGCTCGCGCCGCTGCTCGAGCGCGCCGGCGTCGACGCGGACGCCCTGCGCGAGAGCGACCGCCGCCTCGTGCGCGAGGCCGCCGGCGGCGCGCTGCGGTTCCTGTTCCTCAAGCCCGACGACGTGCCGACCTACGTCGAGTACGGCGCCGCGGACGCGGGGGTCTCGGGGCGCGACACGCTGCTCGAGCGCGCCTTCGACGTCTACTCGCCTATCGATCTCGGCATCGGCCGCTGCCGCCTCGTCGTCGCGGGCCCGCGCGGCGCCACGCCGCCCGATCTCCCGCGCGTCGCGACGAAGTACCCGCGCATCGCGGCGGCGCACTTCGCCAAGCAGGGCGTGCAGGCGGAGATCATCCAGGTCTCGGGGTCGGTCGAGCTCGCCCCGCTCGTCGGCCTGGCGCACCTCATCGTCGACGTGGTCGAGACGGGCACGACGCTGCGGGACAACGACCTCGAGATCCGCGAGGTCGTCACCGACGTGAGCACCCTCTTCATCGCCAACCGCGCCTCGTGGAAGCTGAGATCGGCCGAGCTCGGGGGCCTGTGCTCACGCCTGCGGGCCGCCGTGATCGAGGCCCGCGCGCAGGCCGCGGGCTGAGCGAGGGTCCCTCCGCCGGCCGTCGGCGCAGGGCGGCTCGGCCGCCTCGACCAGGGATCGCCGTCGGCGCACGTGCCGACGTGATAGCATCGGCTCCGGGGAGGGAGGCCGCGAGAATGGCCACGAACGAAGGCGATCCGCAGGTGGACCTGGCCGAGGTCGCGGACGCTCACGGAGGCGGCATGGTCGTCGCCGACGTCGACGGCCGGCTCACGTGGCAGAGCCCGGGCGCCGAGCGCCTGCTCGGGATCGAGGTCGGCAGCGATCTCGCGGCGTGGTGCGCGCGCAGCCACCTGCGCAGGCCGGGCACGGACGCGCCCCTGCGCCTCGACGATCTGCTGTTCGTCAGCGCCCTGCGGGGGGATCCCAAGGGCGAGAGGGAATACGTCTGGGACCCGCCCGGCGCGCGCGCGGCCGCGTACCTGCGCGTCGCCGCGATCCCGATGCGCGGCCCGGGAGGCGACGTCACGGGCGCGGCCATCGTGCTGCGCGACGTCACCGATCAGCGCGTCACCGAGCAGCGCCTCGAGCTCGAGGAGCGCTTCTTCGCCGACGTCATCGACTGCATCGCCGACCCCATCTTCGTCAAGGATCGCGCGTATCGGTTCGCCCTCGTGAACCGCGCGCTCTGCGCGATGGTGGGGTTTTCCCGCGAGGAGCTCGTCGGCCGGACGGACTACGACTTTCTCCCGAAGGAGCAGTCGGACTTCTTCCGGCTCAAGGACGAGCAGATGTTCGTGACCGGGAGCCACGTGTCGATCGAGGAGGAGCCGATCACCGACGCGACGGGCGCCGAGCACGTGCTCTCGACGATCAAGGCGCCGCTGCACGACGATCGAGGCGAGGTCAGCCACCTCGTCGGCATCATCCACGACATCACGCAGGCGAAGCGGGCGGCGGAGGCGCTCGAGCGCGCGAACCAGGCCCTCGCCGAGCGGGTCGCCGAGCGCGAGGCCGCCCTCGCGCAGCTCGCGGCCGTGAACCACGAGCTCGAGGCGTTCAGCTACTCCGTCTCGCACGACCTCCGCCAGCCGCTGCGGGCAATCGACGGCTTCAGCAAGGCGCTGATCGAGGACTACGGCCCGACCCTGCCCGCCGAGGCGCGCGGCTACCTCGAGCGGGTGCGCGCGGGCACGGGCCGGATGGGCGACCTCATCGACGACTTGCTCGCGCTCTCACGGCTGAGCCAGATCGAGGTCGTCCGGACGCGGGTCGACCTGTCGGCCCTGACGCGCGAGGTGATGGCGGCGCTCCAGGCCGGCTCGCCCACGCGCGAGGTCGACGCCTTCGTGGACGAGGGCCTCGAGGTCGAGGCCGACCCCAAGCTCGTGCGGATCGTGCTCGAGAACCTCCTCGGCAACGCATGGAAGTTCACGGGCCACAAGGCGCGCGCGCGGATCGAGCTGCGGCGGTCCACGCCGGCGGGCGAGGCGCCTGCGACGTACGTGGTGCGAGACGATGGCGCTGGCTTCGACATGGCCTACGTCGCTAAGCTCTTCGGCGCTTTTCAGCGCTTGCACGGGGCGAGGGAGTTCGAGGGGACGGGCATCGGGCTCGCCACGGTCCAGCGGATCGTCCACCGGCACGGCGGGCGCATCTGGGCGGAGGGCGAGGTCGACGGGGGCGCGGAGTTCTACTTCACGCTGGGCTCGTGAGGGGCGGCGGGCACGGAGGCGAGGTCGGTTCGATGCGCGACAAGCTGATTCTCCTGGTGGAGGACAACCCGGACGACGAGGCGCTGACGCTCCGCGCGTTCAAGAAGAACAAGATCAAGAACGAGATCGTCGTCGCGCACGACGGCGTCGAGGCCCTCGACTTCCTCTTCGGCACCGGTCGGCACGCCGGCCGAGACCTCTCGGTGATGCCGGAGGTCGTGCTGCTCGATCTCAAGCTGCCGAAGCTCGACGGCCTCGACGTCCTCCGACGCATCCGCGCCGACCACCGGACGAACCTCCTGCCCGTCGTCGTGCTCACCTCGTCGAACGAGGAGAAGGACCTCGTCGACACGTACAGCCTCGGCGCGAACAGCTACATCCGGAAGCCGGTCGACTTCGTCGAGTTCACCGAGGCCGTCGGGCAGCTCGGCCTTTACTGGTTTCAGTTGAACCAGCCGCCTCCGCGACCGGGCAAGGGGGCGTGACGTGGAGCGAGGGGGACGACCGCTCCGGGTCCTGATCGTCGAGGACTCCGAGGACGACGCCGTGCTGCTCGTGCGCGAGCTGGAGCGCGGCGGCTACGAGGTCGCCTGCGAGCGCGTCGAGACGGCGGCCGAGATGGTCGAAGCGCTCGCCGCCCGCGAGTGGGACGCGGTCCTCTCGGACTTCTCGATGCCCAGTTTCAGCGCGCCCGCGGCGCTGGCGATCCTGCACGCCTCCGGGCGGGACCTGCCGTTCATCATCGTGTCGGGCACCATCGGCGAGGACGTCGCGGTCGCGGCGATGAAGGCGGGCGCGCACGACTACCTGACGAAGCGCAGCCTCGCTCGCCTCGTCGCGGCGGTCGAGCGCGAGCTGCGCGAGGCTGCCGAGCGCAAGGCACGCCACGCGGCGGAGGCCTCCCTCCGGGCGAGCGAGGCGCACCTGCGGGCCATCCTCGACAGCGCCCTCGACGCCATCCTGACGTTCGACCCGGCCGGCCGCATCGAGTCCGCGAACCCCGCAGCCGAGCGCGTGTTCGGCTGGACGGCGGCCGAGATCGTCGGCCGATCCTTCCACGACCTCGTCGTTCCGAGCCAGGGCGACGGCGACGGCGAGGCCACGCCGCGCGTGGTCGGCGCGCTGCGCCACCCCGGTGCTCGCGAGCTCGTCGGGCGGCGCCAGTCGGGGCAGCCGTTCCCGATGGACGTCGCCGTCAGCGCGATGCTCGGCAGCGAGCGGAGGCTCGGCATCGCGATCGTGCGCGACGTGACCGAGCGCAAGGATCTCGAGGCGCAGGTCCGCCAGATGCTGCGGACCGAGACGATGGGGCGCCTCGCGGGCGGCATCGCGCACGACTTCAACAACCTCCTCGCGGTCATCCTGAGCTACGCGAACATCGCGCTGCGCGATCTCCCCCAGGGCACGCGCCTGCGCGCCGACCTCGAGGAGATCGTGCAGGCCGGCCAGCGCGCCGCGGGCCTCACGCGGCAGCTGCTCACGTTCTCGCGGCGGCAGGTGCTCACGCCGCGCGTCCTCGGCGTGAACGAGCTCATCGCGGACATGAACCGGATGCTGCTGCGGCTCATCGGCGAGAACGTCGCCCTCGAGGTCGTGGCCGCGGGCGACCTCGGCACCGTGCGCGCCGATCGCGGGCAGCTCGAGCAGGTGCTGATGAACCTCGTCGTGAACGCGCGCGACGCGATGCCCGAGGGCGGCGCGGTGACGATCGCGACGGCCAACGCCCTCGTCGGCGAGGAGCGCGCCCGCCTCCACGGCGTCGCGCCCGGCGCCTACGTCGAGATCCTCGTCACCGACACCGGCGTCGGCATCGCGCCCGACGTGCTGCCGCACTTGTTCGAGCCGTTCTTCACGTCGAAGGAGGCCGGCAAGGGCACGGGGCTCGGCCTCGCGACGACCAACGGCATCGTGAAGCAGTCGGGAGGCTTCCTCGAGGTCGAGAGCGACGTGGGCCGCGGCGCGCGCTTCGCGGTGTACCTGCCGCGCCTCGACGAGCCCGCCGAGCCCGCCCTCGCGGAGGAGCTCACGATGCCTCGCGGCCGCGAGACGGTGCTGGTGGTCGAGGACGAGCCGTCTCTGCGCGAGGTCGCCACCCGCGGGCTGCGCGATCTCGGCTACCAGGTGCTCGAGGCCGCCGATGGGTACGACGCCCTCCGCGTCGCGGACCGCTTCGGCGGGCCGATCCACCTGCTGTTGACGGACGTCGTGATGCCCGGGCTCGGCGGCCGCAAGCTCGCCGATCGGATGCGGGTCGTGCGCCCCGAGACGCGGGTCCTGTACACGTCGGGCTACACCGACGGCGCGTTCCTCGCGCAGAACGCCATCGAGCGACCCAACGGGTTCCTCCAGAAGCCGTTCACCGTCGCCGCGCTCGCCCGCAAGGTCCGCGAGTCGCTCGACGATCCGGCCGCGCCCTCGCAGAGCGCGGCGGCGCCCCCTTCCGTCACGGTCGCGTC
The DNA here is from genome assembly GCA_903906315.1 of uncultured delta proteobacterium. Taxonomy (GTDB): domain Bacteria; phylum Myxococcota_A; class Polyangia; order Polyangiales; family Polyangiaceae; genus CAIVJW01. Next base: position 25,225 of record CAIVJW010000213.1, read on the forward strand.
GTAGTCCGCGCGAGGCGTTCCGAACGCGGCTACGATCGCGGCATGCGTCCCCGCGCCCTCTCCGCGCCCCTCGCGCTCTCGCTGTGCCTCGCGCTCTCGCTCGCCCTCCCGGCGTGCAACCGGTCGCGCGAAGGAGGCGGCGAGAGCGGCGGGATCTTCGGCGGCGGACCGGCGACCGGCGCGTCGTCGGGGTCGATCGGCCCGGTGGCGTCCGTCCCCGCGGGGTCGTTCCGCGCAGGCAGCCCGTGCGGCGCCACCCCGCGCATCACGAACGAGGAGCTCGTCGGACCGACGATCGCGATGGGATCGTTCTCGATCGACGTCTACCCGTACCCGAACGACCCGGTGAAGCCGGCGCGCGTGGACGTGTCGCGTGACGAGGCCGAAACGGCGTGCACGGAGCGCGGCCGGCGGCTCTGCTCGGAGCTCGAGTGGGAGCGCGCCTGCAAGGGGCCGGCGAGCACGACCTTCGAGTACGGCGGCGGCTACGACGCAGCGGCGTGCAAGGCGCAGCCGGACCTCCTGCCCGGCAAGCGCCCGAGGTGCGCGAGCGCGTTCGGCGTGAAGGACCAGCACGGCCTCGTGTTCGAGTGGACGCGGAGCGCGTGGGGGCGCGGCACGGGCAGCGAGCTCGGCACCGTGCGCGGCGGTCCCGGCGGCGTGCTCCAGGCGCGGTGCGCGAACGGCCAGAGCCGCCCCCCGGGCACCCGCGCGCACGACCTCGGCTTCCGGTGCTGCGGGGGCCCGGTCGACCCGGCGATCGTCGATCTGAGCCTGCGCCACGAGGCGACGATCGTGGAGGAGCCCAGCGTCGAGGGCGGCCTCGGCGCCGCGATGCTCCGCGCGATGCCGAAGGATCACCAGAGCGTCGCCGGCGCGCGCGTGGGGTTCGAGAAGCTGTGGCGCTGGCACCCACGCGACAACGAGGAGCTCCTCGTGGGCCGCTGGACGTCGCGCCCGTCGGGCCCGGAGCCCGCCTCGCACGTGATCGCGGTGTTCAAGGTGTGCGGCGGCGTGCCGGCGCTGGTCGCCCACATGCGGGGCGCGGTCGCGGAGGTCGGCGCGCCCGGATCGGGAGCGGATCCGCAGCGCCTCGGCGCGCGGGTCGCGACGAGCCCCGACGCGGGCGAGCTGCGGATCAGCTACTCGTACGGCTCCGTCGGGGTCGAGCACCCGGACTGGGTCAAGCCCGGCGCGACGCTCCCCGCGGGCGCGCGGCCCACGATCGCGCAGCCGAAGGGCCCGATCATCGCGCCGAAGCGCCGCTGACCGCGATCGGCCCGCCCTTGACGGCCCGGGCCCGACCCTTAGCTTCCCCCCGTGATCAAGCGCGTCCTCGGGAGCGGGTGGAGAAAGCGCCTGGCGGTCCCCGCCGTTTCGGCCACCCGCTGGAACGTCGCGCTCCTCGTGGCGATCATCGCCGACGCGATCGAGATCGGCGTCGCGCCCGTGTTCGGGGCGGGCGCGCTCTCGGTGCCGGACGACGTGCTCGACCTGGTGGTCGCGTTCGCGCTACTGATCGCGCTCGGACCGCGCCCTCGCCTCGCCCTGGCGCTCGCGATCGAGCTGGTCCCCGGCGTCACGCTGCTACCGACCTGGACGGCCGTCGTCCTGAGCCTGCCGCGCGCCCCGGCCGGCCTCCCCGAACCCAAGAAGGATCGCGCCTCGTGCAACACCTCCGGATCGACGACGCCGAGGTCCGCTACGACGTGACCGGCGAGGGCCTCGCCCTCCTCTTCTTGCACGCCTTCCCGCTCGGCCTCGCGATGTGGGACGGTCAGGCGGCCTCGCTCGCCGACGCCGCGCGCGTGGTGCGCTTCGACGCACGCGGCTTCGGCGGGTCGACCCGGGTCGACGGCCCGCTCACGATGGACCGCATCGCGGACGACGCGGCCGCCCTGCTCGACCACCTGCGCATCGACCGCGCCGTCGTCGCGGGCTGCTCCATGGGCGGCTACGCGGCCTTCGCGATGGTTCGCCGCCACCCGGGCCGCGTGCGCGCGCTCGTCCTCGGCGACACGCGCGCCGGGGCCGACTCGCCCGAAGCCCGGGCAGGCCGGGCCGCGCTTGCCGAGCGCGTCCTCGCCGGCGGCGCGACCGTCGCGAGCGACGCCTTCCTGCCGAAGCTCCTCGGCGCGACGACGCAGCGCGATCGGCCCGAATTGGCCGTCCGCGTGCGCTCGTTGATCCTCCGCAACGCCCCGCAGGGCATCGCGAGCGCGCTCGACGGCCTCGGCGCGCGCGCCGACTCGACGCCGACGCTCGCCGACATCCGCGTGCCCACGCTCGTCGTGTGCGGCGAGGAGGACACCCTCACGCCGCCGTCCGAGGCCGAGGCGATGGCGCGCGCGATCGCGGGCGCCGAGCTCGCGATCCTCCCCGGCGCGGGCCACCTCGCGAGCCTCGAGAACCCCGCGGGCTACGACCTGGCCCTGCGCGCCTTCCTCGCGCGCGTCGCCGCGAGCTGACGCAAGGCGGACGCGAGCCGCGCGCCTACGAAGCGCGCACGTCGACCACGGCCGTCCAGTCGTTGCGCCCGTCCGCGTCGACGAAGCGCAGCCGCAGGCGCTCGCCGGGCGACGAGCCGGCCACGTCGACAACGGCGACGCCCGCGCCCACCCAGTCGTCCCCGCGCACGAGGTCGGCGAGGTGGCACCCGCCGAAGATCAGGCGCGCGGGGCCCGCGGTCGGCGACGCGGAGGCCGCCGTGCCGAGCTCGACGAGCCCGCGCGGCTCGGGCACCTGCGCGTCGATGAACCACGCCGAGAGCGCGCCCGGGTCGGCGAGCGCGGCGTACACCGCGGCCACGCCGTCGCCCGCGTCGCGCTCGATGGCCGCCGCGACCACGACGACGCGGCCCCGGTCCCGGATGCGCGCGCGCAGGCGGATCGACGCGCCCGCGGGCGCCGGGCTCACGACCGGGTACGCCCCCTCCACGGCGAAGGGGACCGCGGCGCGCCCGATCACGCGCGACTCCAGCTCGTCGACGAGCAGCGCCCCGATCACGATCACGGGCTCGGGCCGGCCCCGAAAGAGGCCGTCGTGGCCGCGCGCGAGCTCGAGCGTCGTGAGGGAGACCGTCACCGTGCGCCGCGTGCCGGGCGCCGGCCCGGACGCCGGGGCCCTCGGCTTCCTCTTCGCCACGCGCCCGCTCACGCCTCGACGGGGCCGGCCGGGTCCTGCGCGTAGTACGCCGCGAGCTCCGCGTAGAGCTCCGGGTGGCGCGCGCGCAGCGCCCGCGGCTTCTCGAAGAACGCCTCGGTCGCGACCGCGAAGAACTCCGCGGGGTTCGTGGCGCCGTACCGGTCGATCACGGTCCGCCGCCCGCGCCCGTCCGCGTCGACGAGCCCTGCGTAGGCCGCGCCGAGCACGCGCGCCCAGGCGCCGTAGCGAAGGAAGGGCAGCTCGGGCGTGCCATCGGACGCGCCGTCCTCCTGGTCGAGCTGGTGGGCGAACTCGTGCAGCACCACGTTCTGCCCGTCGCCCGGGTCGGCCGCGCCCGCGATCACCGCGTCCCACGCCAGCACGACGGTGCCCGCGCCCCACGACTCGCCGAGCCGCACCTCGTGGCCCAGGACGACGACGCCGCCCTCCCCCACGCGCGACACCTTCGCGACGTAGGCGCGCGGGTAGATCACGATCGTGACGAGCTCCGGATACGGCTCGCCCTCGCAGCGGCCGATCACGAGCAGGCACGCCTGCGCGGCGATCGTGACGCGCATGGCGTCCGTGACCTCGAGCCCACCGGCGCCCTCGAAGCGCTTCGCGGCGAGGAAGACGTTGACGAGCCCCTCGAGCTCGGCGCGCGCCTCGGGCGAGAGCGCGGCGACCTGCGGGACGCTCCTCGCGAGGATCGCGCGGTGAGGATCGGGGAAGGGCGCGTCGCGCTCGGCGGACCACCGCAGCCGGTCGAGGAAGCCCAGCATGGTCGGGCGAGGCTAGCACCGCGCCGGCGTCACTTGGTCGGCGTCACGCCCTTCGAGATCGGCCCCGCCTTCCGCTTGGCGGGCGGCGGCGGCGGCCTCCACACCGGCACCCCGTCGGCCGCGGGCTTCGCGAGGTCCTCGCGCGACATCCTCGGGTCGGCGCAGCAGCGGAACGAGATGAAGTAGTAGGTGAACTCGGGCGGGTGGCTGAAGGTGATCGGCCGGCAGGCGTTGCGCACGTGGCCCCACGCGCCGCCCTTGAGCCCGGCGAACTTCGACCGCCCGCGGTCCTTCTCGCTGATGACCCACTCGTCGAGGTTGCCCGTGAGGTCGTGCACGCCGAAGCCGGAGACGCAGCCGGCCTTCGCGCCGCTCGGCACGCTCTGGTCGAGGCGCGCGAGCTCGGCGTTCTGCAGCCCGGGCCGCGACGAGTAGACGCCCTTCAGGCGCGGCTCGATCCAGGGGTTGTCGAGGTTGCAGGCGACGGGGTCGCGCTTCCTGCCCGCGGGGAACGGGAGCTTCTCGGGCCCCTCGCACGCGGCCACCCACTCGCTCTCGTAGCAGAGGCGCTTGCCCTCGGCCTCGCACGCGGCCTCGCCGTCGTACCAGTCGACCATCACGGGCGGGTGCGCGCCGGCCTGGTTGGGGTACTCGTACTCGTCGATGCAGTAGCGCTGCCGGCGCTCGGGCGAGGCGCACCGCTGGCCGGGCGCGAACTCGTGGCAGAGCGTGATGTGGTTCGACTTCGAGTACTCGCTCTTGAGGCAGCGCTGCTCGACCTCCGCGCAGTACGTCGTGTCGACGTAGCGCATGCCGGCCGGGCACGGCCCCTCGGCTTTCGGGGCGTCGGCCGCGGGCGGCGCGCCGGCGTCGGGCGCGCTCGCGTGCGCGGCGGCAGGCGCAGAGCTTGCGGGGCTCGCGGCCGAAACTGAGGCGGATCGATCGGTCCCCGCGTCGGCGGCGAGACTCGGGACTGGACGCGCCGGCTCGATCGGAGCAGACGAGGCGCACGCCGCGCAGGCGAGCGTGATCGCGAGGCCCGCGGGGGCGGTCGAGAGACCTTTCCCCGGGGCTGTAGTGCTAGGAGGGCGCTCGGTCGTCATGAAGATCCACGAATACCAAGCGAAGCAAATCTTCGCACGCTACGGAATCCCCGTCCCCAAGGGGCAGCCCGCGTTCTCGGTCGCCGAAGTCGGGCCGATCGCCGAGCGCCTCATCGCCGAGACGGGCAACCCCGTGGTTGTCGTCAAGGCCCAGATCCACGCCGGAGGCCGCGGGAAAGGCGGCGGCGTGAAGGTCGCGAAGGGCGGAGCCGCCGAGGCCACCGCGATCGCCGACAAGATGCTCGGCATGCAGCTCGTCACGAAGCAGACGGGCCCGGCCGGGCAGAAGGTCCGGCGGCTCTACGTCGAGCAGGGCCTCGACATCGCGCGCGAGCTCTACCTCGCGGCGCTCATCGACCGCGACACGCGCCGCATCGCCATCATCGCCTCGACCGAGGGCGGCATGGACATCGAGCAGGTCGCGCACGACACGCCGGAGAAGATCCTCACGGTGAGCGTCGACCCGGTCCTCGGCCTCGCGCAGTTCCAGGTCCGTCAGCTCGCGTTCGCGCTCGGCATCACGGGCAAGGACTCGATGAAGGCCTTCGCCAAGGCGCTCGACGGCATCTACAAGGCCTTCGTCGCCGAGGACTGCTCGCTGCTGGAGATCAACCCGCTCGTCGTGACGAAGACGGGCGAGGTCGTCGCGCTCGACGCGAAGGTCACGTTCGACGACAACGCCGACGTCCGCCACAAGGAGTGGGCCGAGCTGCGCGACACGGACGAAGAGGATCCGGTCGAGCTCGAGGCCAAGAAGCACGGCCTGTCGTACGTGTCGCTCGACGGCGACATCGGCTGCCTGGTGAACGGCGCCGGGCTCGCCATGGCGACGATGGACATCATCCTGCAGCACGGCGGAAGCCCCGCGAACTTCCTCGACGTCGGCGGCGGCGCGACGAAGGAGCAGGTCACTCAGGCGTTCCGCATGATCCTGCGGAGTGACAAGGTGAAGGGCATCTTCGTCAACATCTTCGGCGGCATCATGCGCTGCGACGTCGTCGCGGCCGGCGTGGTCGCGGCCGCGAAGGAGCTCGGGCTCAAGGTGCCGCTGGTCGTGCGGCTCGAGGGCACGAACGTCGATCTCGGCCGGAAGATCCTGGACGAGAGCGGCATCGCCATCCAGTCGGCGAGCAGCATGGGCGACGGCGCCGCGAAGATCGTCGCGGCCACCCGCAAGTCGGCCTGAGAGGAAAGACCATGAGCATCCTCGTCAACAAAGACACCCGGGTCGTATTCCAAGGCATCACGGGTGAATACGGCTCGCTCCACGCGAAGGCCTGCCTCGCGTACGGCACCAAGATCGTCGCCGGCGTCACGCCGGGTCGCGGCGGCCAGAAGTTCGAGGACAAGGTCCCCGTCTTCAACACCGTCGCCGAGGCCGTGAAGGCCGAGGGCGCCGACGTCTCGTGCATCTTCGTCCCGCCCGTCGGCGCCGCCGACGCGATCTGCGAGGCCGTCGACGCGGGCGTGAAGCTCGTCATCTGCATCACCGAGGGCATTCCGGTGCTCGACATGGTGAAGGCCCGCCGATACATCGAGAACAAGGACGTCCGGCTGATTGGGCCGAACTGCCCCGGCGTCATCACCCCGGACGAGTGCAAGATCGGCATCATGCCGGGCGCCATCCACAAGAAGGGCCCGATTGGCGTGCTCTCGCGATCCGGCACGCTGACCTACGAGGCCGTCGGCCAGCTGTCGGCACTCGGCATCGGGCAGTCGACGTGCATCGGCCTCGGCGGCGACCCCGTCGCGGGCATGGACTTCATCGACGTCCTCGACCTCTTCAACAAGGACCCGGAGACCGAGGCCGTCATCATGATCGGCGAGATCGGCGGCAACGCCGAGCAGCGCGCGGCAGCCTGGATCAAGGCGAACATGAAGAAGCCGGTCGTCGGCTTCATCGCGGGCCGCGCGGCGCCTCCGGGCAAGCGCATGGGCCACGCGGGCGCCATCATCGCGGGCGGCAAGGGCACGGCGGCCGAGAAGATCGCCGCGCTCGAAGAGGCCGGCGTGAAGGTCGCGCCGACTCCGGCGGACATGGGCACGACGCTCGTCGCGGCCTGGAAGAGGTAGTCAGTCCACGACTGGCATGCACGCGGCCGCGCTTCCCGAGAGGGGGGCGCGGCCGCGCGGCTTTCGAAGGCAGGGGCGGCGGCGGCCGCAGCCGGGCGCGGCGGACCGACTGCGGCGGCGTGCTACGGTCCCGGGATGACCACGCGCAACCTCGCCGACCCCAACTTCGAGCCGACGGACGAGGACTTCCGCGACCTCCTGCACGCTGCCGGGACCGACGCGCGCGAGGCGCATGTTGCCGCGGAGTCCCTCGTCCGCGAGCGGATCCGGGCGCTGCGCGCCGCGGCGACGCAGACCGCGACGGGCCAGCTCGGCGCCAGCCGCTCGTGAAGCCGGTCCTCGTCGTCCTCGCGGGCCCGAACGGCGCCGGCAAGACGACGGTGGACGGCGCGTCTGCGGCGCGACACCTGGAGCGTGGGCGTCGAGTACATCAACCCGGACGACATCGCCCGGGACCGGTTCGGCGACTGGAGCTCGCCCTCCGCGGTGCGGCAAGCCGCCGTCTGGGCCGAGGCGCAACGGGAGGAGCTTCTGGCGGCGCGCGCAGGCATCGCGTTCGAGAGACGCACGTGCTCGCTGAACGCCGCGCCCGCCCTCCTACGGCACGTGCGCGACCACGTCCTCCGCGGTCGCCCCCGGCGGCGCGGCCCAGCGCACCTCGCCGTCCTGGCCAATCACGAACGTCGCCGGCACCGTCGCCACCCCCGTCGCGCCCTTCAGCGTGCCGGCCTTGTCGACCAGGAACCGCTCGCGCACTCCCCAGCCATCGAGCACCTTGCGCGCGTCGTCGGTCGACTCCCCCTCTCGCAAGGCAGCCAGTAGCACGAGCTTGCCCCCGCGCGACTCGAGGTCTGCCTTGCGGGCGACGAGGGCGGGGAGGCTCCGCTTGCAGGGCTCGCAGTCGGTGGCCCAGGCGTCGACCACGGTCACCTTCGCGGAGGACGCGGGGACATGGCGAAGGCGCAGTACGCCGTCGCCTGGTTCCAGTCGACGCAGTTGATCGGGTGGTTGCCGCGGTCGGGCTTGTCCCAGTTGCACGAGGACTCGCTCGTCAGCCCTTCGTCCGTGCACCGGCCCGCGCCGACGCACGCCCGGTAGGCCGCGACCGTCACCTCCGTGAGGTCGATCTCGAACGCGCCCACCGTGACCCGGTGCGCGGGCGCGGCGGAAGCCCAGTCGGGTAGGTCATTCGCGCCCATCAGAAAGCTGCCGCCGGAGATGCTCACCATGCCGCCGCTCGCCGGCGAGGGCGCGCGCGGGCGCGGCGGCTCGACGGCGGCGGGAGCCGGGGCGGGCACTGGCGCGGGACGTGGCGCCTCCACGACGGGCTCCGGCCTCGGCGGCGCCGGCGCTTCGGCCTGCCGCCTCTCCGGCAGCTTCGGCTCGATCTTCATCAGCTCGATCTTCAGCGGCGCGCTGCACTGCGGGCTCGCCTGCCCGGTCCGGTTCGCCGCCACGCACGCCTCGAGGCTCCCGTCGCCGTCGTGGCGCTGGATCCCCTGCGCGAGGTGCGTCCCCGCCCCGATCCCGAACAGGACCGCGCTCGCGTCGATGGCCTCGCGACTCCCTCGGTGGATCGCGAAGCCGCCGACCGTGATGCTCTTGACCACGTAGTTCGCCTTGGCGCACTCGCGCCCTCGGAGGGCGCCAATCGTCGCGTCCGGCGGCAGGAGCCTCGTCCCCACCATCAGCACGTCCTTCTTCAGCGCGTCGCCCTCGTGCAGGCCCGCGCCGAGGCGCGCCGCGCCGAGCGGGAGCTGCGCCCAGAGGTCGCCCGCGCGATAGGCCGTCTTGTGGTCCTCGCTCGAATAGGCCTTGTATTGGTACTTGCCCTCGGCGAAGCAATCGAGCAGCTCCAGCTCCACGAGGCAGCGGTGCTCCGTGAAGCGCACCGCGACGATGCCCGAGTCGGCCACCTGATCGAGCTTCGCGCGCTGGGTCGGCGCCAGGCCGAGGACGTCGCGCCCCGTGTCCAGGCACGTGAGCGTGTTGCGCTCGCCGTCGCCGAGGTCCCACGGCTTGAGCTGGGGGCCGCCGCAGGAGGTCGTGACGGCGAGGAGGGAGGCGAGGCCGACGGAGAGGCGGGACAGCACGGTGACACGAGAGGCTAGCCGAGGGGGCACGGGCAAGAGAAGCGGCGCACGGGCGCGGCGACCGCGCGACCGGTCCGCCCCGTCGATTCCACGCAACCGCGCCGTGCCTCGCGTCGACATCCCGGTACCATGTCGTCCATGTCTACCCCGGCCCGCGTGATCCCCCGCGACGTCGACGCCCTCCCCCCGGCGGACTGGACGCTGCCGGAGGTGCCCGTGCCCGAGTCCATCCTGCACGTCAGCGTCGTCGACCTGCTCCAGGC
>CAIVJW010000214.1 GCA_903906315.1 uncultured delta proteobacterium
CGCCTTGCGAGAGGCGCAGCGGCGTGCGATTTTCTCGGTGCTGAGCCAGCGGATGATCGCGTTCCTGGAGGAGACGACGATGGACGTGAGCAAGATCCCGGAGACGCCCCGCGTCCGTGCGGTGCGGGAGCAATACGAAGCCTTCATTGCCCGATCGGAGGCGCGAGGGCGCGTCGAGGGGCAGCTCGGCGGGAAGGCCGAGGCGCTGCTCGCGTTCCTCGACGCTCGCGGGCTCGCTCCCTCGGAGGCGGATCGCGAGCGGGTGCTCGCCTGCACGGACGCCGAGACGCTCGACCGCTGGATCGCGCGTGCCGCGACCGCGACCTCGGCGGCCGACGCGCTCGGGTAGCGCTGGCGCTGCGCGGGCGTCGTCGCTGCCGGCAGGCACGCGGGTCGCACGCAGGGGCACCTGGATCGGGCGCCGGCCGGGGATGGCGCGCGGGCGAGCCACGCGGCGAGACCGCACGGGCGACCGACGCGGCGCCGCGCAGCCGGCAGGCCCCGCCCCGGGCCCGGCCGGGCTCCGAATCCCGGCGACGCCCGGCTAGCTCTCGAGCTCCGCCGCGCGCACCAGGTCCGTCCCGTCGGCGCGATCGCGCCCGATCGCCTGGCGGAAGCCCGGCCAGCTGCCGAGGTCGCAACCGATGCCGGCGGGGCAGCCAGCTGCCCGCCAGCACCTCGGGCGCCGTCGGACACGGACCTGCCTCGCCCACTCGCGACGCCTCCCGAGGCGGTCCCGAATCACCCGAGGCAGCGCCGCGCGACGCGCCGGAAGGCGTGGCCGCGCGCGACGTAGTCCGCGTGCTGGTCGAAGCTCGTGCAGGCCGGCGAGAGCAGCAGCGCGTCGCCCGGTCGCGCGAGGGCGCAGGCGGCCTCGACCGCGTCGTCGAAGTCGGCGACGTAGCGCGCGTCGACCCCGCCTTCCGCGGCGATTGCGGCGAGCAGGCGCGCCCCGGCCTCGCCGTACCCGACGACGGCGCGCAGGTGGCCGCGCTCGGCCGCGATCGGCGACGGGTCGAGCCCCTTGTCGCGCCCGCCCACGATCAACACGACGTGCCGGTCGGCGAGGCTCTCGAGCGCGCGCTTCACGGCCTGGACCGAGGTGGCCTTCGAGTCGTCGATCACGGCCACGCCCCCCGCCTCGAAGGCGAGCTGGAACCGGTGCGGCACCCCAGGAAACGACGCCGCGCGTTCGACCGCCACGGGCGCGGGCACCCCGATCGCGACGGCCATCGACGCCGCCACGAGGACGTCGCTGCGGTGGTGGAGGCCGCGCACGGTCAGGCGGTCGGCCGACAGTCGCGCGTCGCCGATCGTGATCGTGCCGCCGCGCGCGTGCGCGTGCGCGTCAGCGCGGTCGAGCGACACGGTGCGCACCTCGAGGTCGCCCGCCTCGATCCGCGCGACGCGGTCGTCGTCGAGGTTTCGCACGAAGACGTCGGGTCGGCGCGCGTAGCGCACGATGGCGCGCTTGGTGGCCTCGTACTCGACGATCGACGGGTAGCGGTCGACGTGGTCCTCGGCGACGTTCAGCACGGCCGAGACGTCGGCGCGGAAGCGCTTCACGTCCTCGAGCATGAAGCTCGAGAGCTCGATCACCACCACGTCGCTCGCGAGGATCTCGCTCAGCGCCGCGGCCACGGACCGGCCCATGTTGCCGGCGACGACGACCCTCGCGTCCGGCGCGACGAGGTGCGCGAGGAGCGTCGTGGTCGTCGTCTTGCCGTCGGTGCCGGTGACCGCGGCGACGCGCTTGTGGGCGTAGAGCGGGTGGAGCAGGTCGTAGTCCGACCAGATCGGGACGCCCCGCGCGCGCGCCTCCGCGAGCAGCGGGATCGCGCGCGGCACCCCCGGCGCGACGAGGATCTGCGTGACGCCCCGCAGCTGCGACGGATCCTGCGGTCCCGCGTGGACGTCGCCGCGGCCGACCGGGACCCCGGCGAGGCGGGCGTCGAGGACCTCCCGCGGCGCCGCGTCGGACACGGAGAACGGCACGCCCATGCGCGCGAACAGGCGGGCGGCCGGCACGCCGGTCAGCTCGCTCGCGCCGACGACGAGGAAGCGCTCGGCGCGCAGGGCAGCCCAGAAATCGGCCGGGATCACCGGGGCACGTCCGCGCGTCGCAGGAAGTCGACCAGTGCCGCGACCACGACCGCGGGCGCCTCGACGCTCGGGAGGTGGCCGGCGTCCGGCACCTCGAGCACCTCGGCGCGGGGGACGAGGGCGGCGATCCGCGCGCGATCGCCCGGCGGGACGCGCCGATCGAACGCGCCCCAGGACAGCAGCACGGGCAGGCCGCTCGCGGCGACGCGGCGGTAGTCCGCCTCGACGTCGCGGCCCAGGTAGTGCCGCAAGGTCGAGAGCAGCGCGCGCCGGAAGCCGCGGTAGCGCATCTGGTCGCGGTAGCGGTCGGCCCACTCGGGGTGGCGATCGGGGCGGTGGAGGTCGTCGCGCTGCGACTCGGCGAGCGTCGGCGCGACTCGCCCCGCCATCAGGATCTCGCCGACCAGGGGGGCGCGCAGCCGTCGAGGCGCGCGCCGGCCGGCGCCGAACCCGGCCCCGAGGAACGCGAGCGATCGCACGAGGCGCGGGCGACGCGCGACGAAGGTCGAGCACACCGACGTGGCCAGCGAGAGCGCGACGAGGTGCACGGGCGCGTCGACCCCGACGGCCGCGAGGAGCCCCGCGAGCTGGCGGTCGTAGAGCTCCTCGTCGTAGCGCGCGTCGGGGCGATCGGAGAGCCCGCGGCCGAAGAGGTCGTAGCGGAGCACGCGGAAGCCCGCGGCCGCGATCGGCTGGAAGATGGTGTCCCAGAGGTAGAGCGGCACCGAGAAGCCATGGACGAGCACGACCACCGGCGCGCCCTCGGGCCCGGCGATCTCGTGGTGCGTCACGCCGTCGCGCAGCGCGACGAAGCCGCGCCCCGCTGCGCGCCGCGGGTCGGCCCGGACGTCCTCGGTCTCGGGGTCGCGGAGGATCCGGCGGAGGGTCGACGGCGCCATCGGCCGTCAGCGCGCGAGGAGGTCGACGTCGCAGACCAGCTCGCGGAAGCCGCGGTAGGTCTCCGCGCGATCGAGGAACGGCGCGATCCGGTGGGCGATCGTCGGCATGACGTGCAGCGGCCGGTCGCCGGGGCGGGCGTAGGCGCGCGCGGCGAGCGACGCGGACCGCCGGAGCTGCGCGAACAGCGTGCGCGGCGCGTCGGGGGCGGGCTGGCCGTCCTCGGCCTCGGGGTAGGCGCGCAGCAGGACGGCCTCGGGGTGCAGGGGCAGGCTCCGCAGGTTGTCGACCCAGCGCGCGAAGGTGCCGCGCTCGAAGAGGTACTGCTCGACGTTGGACACGTAGATCGCGCCGACCTGTTCGCCGCGCCGCCGGATCTCCGCGCCGACCGCGCGCACCGCGACCTCGCCGCCGAGGTCGCCCACGACCGGCAGGACGCGCGATCCGCGCTCGGCCTCCCGCACCGCCCGGAACGCGGCCTCCGACGCGAGGAACCCGAGCTGCCGCCCGCTCGCGTCGCGCGCCTCGAGCTGGTCTCGCAGCGTCGGGTAGCGGCGCAGGCGCGGCCCCGCGAGCTGGAACGTGATCGCGAGCTGCCTCCGGAAGAAGCAGCGGTGCAGCGCCGCGACGCGCGCCCCGTCGCCGGGCAGTCGCAGGCCGGGCAGCCGAGAGATTCGGGCGTCGAGGCGGGCGCGGGCCGCGCGGGTCGACGCCTCCGTGGGCGCGAGGCGCGTGGCGTGGGCGATCACCGCGTCGATCGTCGCGCCCGGCCCCGGGTCGCCGGCGGCGTCGTGCGGCCGCCCGAGCAGCAGCGCGAGCCACTCCGATCGCGTCGTCGCCTCCTCGAAGATCGCCCGGTAGAGGAAGTGCAGCCGCGCGTTGTCGCGCCGCACATCGACGACGAACGCCGTCGAGCAGCCGATCAGCGCCAGGTACGAGAACGACTGCTCGGGCCCGACGCCGAGGTACGCGAGCCCGCGCGGCAGCCGCTCGAGGACCGGCGCCGGCGCGAGGAAGCCGCTCTCGTTGGAGACGAGGTTCTCGCTGAAGAAGTAGCCGCCGGGCTCGGAGAGCCGGTGGTGCAGGCGCACCCACGCCAGGTCCTCGGCGGGCATGGAGATCGCCGCCGCGCGAGCGAGGTGGGCCTCGATTGCGGCGGCCCGCGCGCGCCTCGCGATCGCCGGCAGGCCGAGGCGCGCGCCGATCGCGACCGCCGGGCGGACCGCGCGCTCCGCGAGGCCGCGGATCGTCCGCTCACCGGGGAAGTGCACGCCTCACCTCGATCCGCCGCAGCGGTCGCACGCGATCTCGGCGGGGGCGTCCCGCTTGCGCCAGCACACCGGGTCCGCGGCGAAGGGGTCGCCGGTCGCCTGGTAGGCCGCCCCGCGGCAGCCGTAGCAGACGTCCACGAGGTCGCAGCTCCTGCACGGCTCCTCGAGGCGCGCGCGCACCTGCCGGATCGCCTGGAACGCGGGGCTCCGCACGATGTCGGAGAGGCTCCGGCCGGGGCCGATCGTGCCGTACTCGCGGTCGACGCCGGCGCAGGGCTGCACGCCGCCGCGGTCGTTGACGTAGCAGTTCGTCTCGAAGAGCGTGCACGATCCGGCGGGGAAGGGCGGGTGAGGGACCCAGTCGAAGCCGAACTCCGCGCGGTCGATGCGCAGCAGCTCGTCGAACAGGGCGGCGTACTTCGCGCCGGCCTCGGCCGGGTCGAAGGTGATCGCCGCTCCCGGGTCGGCGGCGCGACCGTGCACCGTGGGGATCTCGACCTCGGGGATGATCCCGCGCCGGCGCATCGATCGCCACATCTCGGGGAGGTCTTCGTAGTTCTGCGGGCAGATCACCGTCTCGAGCGCGAGGCGCCCCTCGGCGGCGAAGCCCGCGTCGATCAGGGCGTCGACGCCGCGCCGGATGCGCGCGGCGGCCCCCTTCACGCCGACCAGCGCGTCCTGCACCTCGTCGCGCGGGCTGTTCCACTTGCCGACGACCGACACGTCGCGGGCGAAGAGCCAGCGCGCCTCGTCGCCGCGCAGGAGGGTGCCGTTCGTGTAGAGGTAGGCGTAGCAGCCGAGCGACCCCGCGAAGTCGATCAGCGACGCGCCGTCGACCAGCAGCGAGGCGCGCAGCAGGGGCTCGCCGCCTCCGACGATGGAGACGAGGCGCGCCCCGATCGCGATCCCCTCGGCCACGATCGCGCGCAGCTCGTCGTCGTCGAGGCCGCCGCGGTGATCGGCCGAGGCCTCCGTGTAGCAGTAGGTGCAGCGCAGGTTGCAGCGCCGCGCGATCTCGATCGACATGCGTGCGAGCGGCATCGACCGGTCCACGGGCCGCGTCCGTTCGCTCCGCGACCGGATCGACGGCGGCGCTCGATACGAAGCGCTCGGCCACCTCGGCAGGCCCGCGTCCAACATGGTCCCGCCGATGGCACCACGCCGCCCGCCCTCGTGCAACCGCGCGCGCGAGGGAGGGCGCGACGCGCCGCCGAGGCGTGCTCTACTACGTTCGAGCCTGCCTTCCTTCGAAGGCTCGAACCCGAGGAGGTCCCCGATGCGTGCATTCGTGATCGTGTCCGCCCTGTTCGCCGTCTCGTCGCTCGGTTCCGTCGCTCTGGCCCACGAGGGCGCGGATCGCGACCCCGTCTCGCGCCCGCAGGTCGTCCGCGACCACGTCGTCCGCGAGCGCGCTGCCCGTGAGCACGTCGTGCGCGATCACGTCGTCCGCGATCGCGTCGCGGTCGATCGGGCGCCGCGGCCCGATCTCCGCCGCGACCACGTCGCGCGCCCGACCGACGAGCGAGGCGAGCGGAGGGCCGCGTCGGCCCACGCGAGGGCGGGCTCGGCGCAGGCTTCCGCGCCCGTGCCGCGCACCCTGGCTGCCATGGCCGCGCCGCGCGTCAACTGCGATCCGGGCAGCGACGGCTGCGCGACCCCGCGGTCGTCGTCGGTCGAGAAGGCGCACGGCTCGACGGTGACCAAGTCGTCGACCGCGAAGAAGGACGCGCCGAAGGTCGACAAGGCGACGAGCGACGCCCTGAAGCGGGTCGTGCTGTCGAAGCGCTGCGCCAGGGAAGACAGCTGCACGGGGCTGTGATCCTCGTGTAGCGTGGGGCGTGATCCCCCTCGATGCGACCCTCGGCGCCGGCGCGATCGTCGCCGGGCGCTATCGCATCGAGGCGCTCGTCGGGCAGGGAGGCTTCGGCGTCGTCTACCGCGCGACGCAGCTCGCGATCGGGCGGACCGTCGCGCTCAAGATGCTGTTGCCGAGCGCCGATGCGAGCGCCTCCGGACGCGGGCGGTTCGAGCAGGAGGCCGTGCTTGCCCAGCGGCTCGAGCACCCGAACACGGTGCGGCTCTACGATTTTGGCGAGGCCGAGGACGGCCAGCCGTTCATCGCCTGGGAGTTCCTGAAGGGGCGCGGCCTCGACGAGGCCCTCCGTCAGAGCGGCCCCTTCCCGCCCGCGCGCGTCGCCCGGGTCGCGGCGCAGGTGCTCAAGTCCCTCATGGAGGCGCACGGCGCGGGCATCATCCACCGCGACATCAAGCCCTCGAACGTCTTCCTCTGCGACTTCCACGGCGAGGCCGACTTCGTGAAGGTGCTCGATTTCGGCATCGCGAAGAGCACCCGGTCTCGCGCGCCGTCCCCGCTGACCGCGGCCGGCACGTCGGTCGGCACCCCGGCGTACATGGCCCCGGAGCAGCTCTTCGGCGGCGAGATCGGGCCCGGGACGGACCTCTACGCGCTCGGCCTGGTGATGGCGGAGCTCTGCGCCGGCCGGGCGGTCTTCGACGGCGCGTCGGGCCTCGACATCGTGCAGGTGCACACGGGGGATGGCCGCGTGCCGATTCCCGGGGCCGTGCTGGCGTCGCCCCTCGGCCCGGTCATCGATCGCGCCACCCGCAGGTCCCTCGGCGCGCGCTTCCCCTCGGCGACGGACATGCTCGCCGCGATCGAGGCGAGCGGGCTCTTCGCGTCGCTGCCGCCCCGGCCCCCTGCGACGACCGGCGACGACCTCGCCTTTGCGCCCACGGGCCTGATCGCCACGCCGAGCGCGCAGCCAATGCCGGCCACGCAGCAGGCCAGTCCGTTCCCCAGGGACGGCCTGCCGGCGGCCTCGCACGCGGGGTTCCTCGCGCCCGCCGCGCCGCCCGCGCCGCACTACGCGCCCGCGCCGTACGACCCGCGCGCGGCGGCCCCCTATGGCCCCCCGGCCGGCTATCCGGTCCAGCGCTTCGAGGCCCCCCGCGCGCCACCGAGGAGGGGCTGGAACCCGCTGGCCATCCTCCTCGGCGTCCTGGCCATGGTGGCGGGCCTGGGGACGAGCACGGTCGTCGTCTGTGTCGGCCTCGGCGCGGCCGTCGAGGCCATCGGGGGGACGAGGACCGCGCCGTCCGCGAGCGCCGCGCGCCGCGCGGCCGTCAAGCCGGGCGTCGCCCTCGTCCGCAAGCTCGGCGACGTCACGCCGAAGACTGCGCGTGCCCGGCTCGAGGCCGCCGGCCTGCGGGTCGCGAACGAGAACAGCTCGCCCCGCGTGACGCGGTGGATGCTCGATCCTTCCGGCGGATCGATGCCGATGATCGCCCTCTATCGATGGGACGACGCGACGGCCGCCGAGGCGACGGCGCGATCGCTCGAGGGTCAGTTCGGCGTGTTCGCCCGCGATGGGGTCGCCGTGCTCCAGGTCACGGTGGGATCGGACGCCGCGGCGGCGCGGCGGGTGTTCGACGTGATCGCGCCCTGACGGGCGGGCGCGAAGCCTCGGTGGCGCCCGCCGCATCGAGGCCGGCGTCGTGCCGCCACGCTCCCGCGCGGGCGCGCTTCTGCCGGCGCCGGTCCGATCGCTCGATCGCGTCGCTCAGCGCGGCGACGTCGCCGACGCCCGCGGCCTGGAGGAGCGGTTCGATCCGCGCGTGCGCGCGCCCCCGGCGCTCCTCGCTCGTCGCGCGCGCGCCGACGCGCTTGCCGAGCTGAGCGATGGCCTGATCGCGCCGTGCCTGCGCCTCCCTGGCCGCGGCGAGCCTGCGGACGAGATTCGGCGCGGCGTCGCGGCCCGTGAGGTCCTGCGCCACGGCTACCGTGAGGGCGGCGACCGTCCCCGCGAAGGCGTCGAGGTCGCGCTGCATCGTGCCGATGCGCGTCCGCTCGATGTCGTCGACCTGGAGGAGCTTCGCCTCGATCTCTGCCATCTGCTCGAGCGCCGCGCGGAACACGTCGGGCTCCTCGATCCCGCCGAGGCCGACGCGATCGGCCAGCACCGCCAGGCGCGCCTTCCAGTCGTCGACGGCCTGCCGGGCTGCCGTGTGGCCGGCCGCGAGATCGGGCAGCGATCGCTCCGAGTCGGCGATCGCCTTGGGTTGGCGGTCCGTTGACAAGACGCAGATCGGGAGAAACTCTGACAGGCGCTCTCCGCCCTCGACCGGCCCGCCGCGAGCCCCTCGCGAGGTGACGCGACCGTGACCTGAACCGGACGGGCGCCGGACGAAGCGCGCGCATCCTGCGACGATGAGGCACGTCGTCGTCGTTTCCGACCTCCACCTGTGCGAGCTCGAGCCCGGGTCCGGGCTCTGGATGCGCTATCGCCAGGCGGCGGCGTCGCCCGATGGCGAGCTCGTCGCGATGATCGACCGCTTGCGCGCCGAGGTGCGCGGTGACGCGCTCGAGCTCGTGCTGAACGGGGACGTCTTCGACTTCGACGCGCCGCGCGTCCTCGGTGGGCGCAGCGTGTTCCACGACCAGCCTCGCGATGCGGCCCACTCGGCCCCGATGCTCGCGGCCATCCTCCACGACCACGCGCCCTTCGTGGACGCGATCGGGCGGGTCGTCGCCGACGGGCACACCGTGGTCTTCATCGCGGGCAACCACGACCTGGCGATCGGCCTGCCGGAGGTGCGCGCCGTCCTGACCGACCGGGTCGTCCGCGCCGCGGCGCGGGCCGGCGCGACCGCTTCCGACGAGGCGCTCGCCGCGCGCGTGCTGCACCGCGCCTGGTTTCACCGCACGCCGGACGGCGTGGTCGTCGAGCACGGCAATCAGTACGACGCCTACTGCAGCGTCCGCCACCCGATGGCCCCGTTCCGCGGAGACCGGCCCGAGCTCCAGCCGACGCTCGGGTCGCTCGCGGCGCGGCACCTCGTCGGGCGAATGGGCTTCTTCAACCCGAACGTCGAGACCTCGTACATGCTCTCGGGCCTCGGCTACGTGGCCCACTGGGCGCGCCACTACCTGATCTCGCGCCACTCGATCGCCGTCCCGTGGCTCGTCGGGGCGCTCAAGAGCTTCGCCATCCTCTGCCTCGCTCGGGAGCCGGCGAGCCGCGCCCGCCGCGAGGCCGACCTCGCCGCGGCCGCCCGCGAGACCGGCGCCACGCCGCGCGAGGTCGCCCGTCACGCGCGCCTGTTCGCGCCCCCCGCCGGCGCGGTGCTCGCTCGCGTCGCGCGCGAGCTGTGGCTCGATCGACTCGCGGTGGTCGCCTTCGCCGGGGCGACCGGCGTCGCGATCGCCGCCGTCGCCGGCCTCCCCGCCCTCGTCGGCGCGGCGCTCGCGCCCGCCGCGCTGATTGCCTATCAGCTCGCGATCCCCAAGGCTCCGCTCGAGACCAACTGGCGCCGGGTCCGCCGCGCGGCGCGATCGGTCGCGAAGGTGCACCGCGCGCGGGCCGTCGTCTTCGGCCACACGCACACGGCCGAGGGCGCGTGGGACGGCGGCGTGTTCTTCGGCAACACGGGGTCGTGGTCCGCGGCCTATGCCGATCTCGAGTGCACGAAGCCGCTCGAGGATCAGCGCCCCGTCGTCTGGCTGTCGAGCGGCGCGGACGGATCGATATCGGGCGGCCTCGTCGCCTTCCGTCGGGGCCAGTTCGGCCCGTTCCATCGCGCGCCAGCCGCCGCGCCCTCGAGCGGCGTGGGCTGGCTGCCCGCCCCGGTGGGATCCCGGGCGGCGCTGGCGGACCTCGACTTCGGCGCGTGACCCGCGCGGTTCAAGCGACGTCGACGGCGAGGTCGACCCAGCGCTTCACCCGCGCCGGGGCGGCGCCCCACTCGAGGGCGAGCTGGTGGGTGAAATACGCCTGCGGCGTGACCTCGCCGAGCGCCGCGCGGATCTCGCAGTAGCGGTCGAAGGCGGCCTTCATCGTCGCGCGCTCGCGATCCGGGTCGTCCTCGCAGTCGCGCATCGCGGTCGGCAGGCCCGCGAAGACCGAGG
Source organism: uncultured delta proteobacterium (assembly GCA_903906315.1). Lineage (GTDB taxonomy): Bacteria > Myxococcota_A > Polyangia > Polyangiales > Polyangiaceae > CAIVJW01. The sequence goes on from CAIVJW010000214.1 coordinate 10,198, forward strand.
CCAGCTCCTTGCGAAGCGATCCGGTCGGCGTGCCGGCCTGCGCTTCGCCCCCCAGGTGGGCGCGCACCGCGGCCACGAGCGCGGCGTCGGCCGGGCGGGCCGCGAGCGCCGGCAGCGCCTCGGCCTCGACGAACTCCCGGTGGCCGTCGATCCACGCTCCCGCGAGCGGGCTGGCGGCGCGGCTCCCGAGGAGCATGGCCATCACCCGCAAGGTCCCCGGCGCGCGGATCGTGCCGATTTCGGCGATCGTGCGCTCCTGGTGCCACTTCGGGTTTCGCTTGAGCTCGCCGATGGGCACGTCGATCAGGAAGTCGTGGCCGAGGACGTACGTCGCTTGCACCGCGTGATCGAACGGGTATCGCCCACGGAGCACGCTGCGCGCCGCTTGCGGGTCGCGGCGCTGGAGCGCGGTCGCGAGCGCGTCGAAGCTCCCGGTCGCCGGCGCCTCGTCGTCCGAGAGCGCGCGCAGCGTCGCCGAATAGCGCGGCAGGCGCGGGTTGCCCTCGCGGAGCGGCGCGACGATCGCGCGCCAGCGCGCCTCCGGCAAGCGCAGGCGGAGCCAGCCGAGGATCGGCGCCACTCGATGAAAATTGGCGTTCTCGTGGTCGATCCAGAAGTCGCCGTCACCCCAGCGCTCCGGCTCGCGCATCGCCGCGAGGAGGTGGTCGACGATCGCGACCGCGACGGGCTCTGTCCCAAGGAACGCCTCGAAGAGCAGCACGTCGTCCTCGAGCCGGAAGACGTACGTCTCGGACCGCTTGCCCGTCTGCCCCGCCTTGGTCGCGATCACCTCGCGCAGGAGCGCCTCGTCGACCGGCTCGTCGAGCTCGAGCCGCTTCTTGATGGCCTCGACCTCGTCGAACGGGTGCAGCCGTCGGCCGAGGAGCACGCGCCGCGCGAGGTCGCGTGGGAGGATCGTCGGCAGGAACGGGTCGATCGCCTGCAGCGCGGCGAGGGCCTTGCGCTGCGCCACGGCGGGCGCGATCGGCTCGTCCGTCAGCACGCGCAGGTGCGGCCAGCCGCGCGCGCAGAGCTCGTCCTGCGCGCGGGTGAAGGCGAAGGTGCCCGGCGCGGTGTCGTCCTGCCCCGGGACGGGCACCCCCGCGGGGGCCTTGCGCGGCGCGGGATCGGCGTCGGGGGCGGCGTCCGGTCCGCCGACCTCGACGTAGCCCTTGGCGAGCGTCTCGCGCAGGAGCCTCTCGAGCTCCTCCTCGGCGATCGCGGCGCTGCCGAGCGCGTGCTCCTGCGTCCGCCCGGCCGTGCGCAGGCGGCCGAAGCGCACGAACAGGGTCGCGCCCCGCGCCTCGGCCTCCCAGAACTTCGCGGAGCCCCCCACGACGAGCTCGAGCCTTCGCATCGGCAAAAACCTTCTGCGGCGTGGCGCACCCCCAGGCGAGCCCCCGCGGCCGGCACCCTACACCCTCGCGGCGTCGCCGCTACGGCGGGGTCGTCGCGGCGCGCAGGCGAGCGCTGCGCTACGTCGCCGGGTCGCCGACCGCCGCGCACAGCGGGCACGTCGCCGCCAGGTGGGGCGCGTCGCGCCGGTGCAGATCGAGCACCGCGCGTGACACCTCGGCGAGCTGCCGCCGCACCTCGCGCCGCTCGCCCTTCACGCGCGCGATGCGGAGCGAGTCGTACGCCGTCGTCTGGTGACGCATCCACGCGATGACCGCGGCCTCCGCGCGCCGCTCGACCGGGATGCGCTCGGTGCGCGCGACCGTGCCGCTGCCGACCGGGGTCGCGTGCGCCGTGACTCGGCGCGCGACCGCCTCGCCGACCGCGCTCCACCGCGGCACGAAGCGCAGGAACGCCGTGACCGATGCGCCGAACTCCTCGACGTACTCGGTCTGCTCGCGGTCGCGCCGGCGCGCGGCGGCCGCCTGCTTCTTCGCGTAGCCCTCGGTCGATCGCTCGGCCTCGAGCGCGCCCTTCGCCGCCTCGATGTTCGCCGCCTCGGCCCACAGGCCCCGCGAGAACGCCTTTCTCCCACGCTTCTCGACCACGAGCCACGTGGGCCCCGCGGCCTTCACGCGTCGCGTGAGCCCCGCGTCGCCGGGCGGCAGGCACGCCCACCCCGCGGGGGGCGAGACGAGCGCGCCATCGGGCGCGCGGAACACGCGCGGGTCGTCCGTCGGGGCGAGGGTCTTGCTGTCGGGCATGGCGCGCTGCCTATCACGAGCGCGCGCCCGCGGGGCAGGTGCGCTCGTGCGCCCGCGCGGCGCGGAACGCGGGCCACGCCTCGGAGGTCCGCTCGACCCGCAGGCGCCGCGCCGCGACGCCGATCGCGAAGACCGCGACGACCTCGGGGGGGCGTGCGTCGGCTGTCGTCGGGGTCGAAGCCGACGACCCCGCTCGCGTCGATCCGGGGGTCGTGGGCTCCCAGGGCCGCCCGTCGACGGCGCGCGCCGCGCTCCGCGCTGCGGAGGGAGAGAGTGGCCCCCTCCGCGCGGTGGACGACGGGGAGCGCGATGGTCAGCCGAGGCAGATGCGCGCGCCGTCGACCTTGATCTGCGAGCCCTCGATGAGGAGCTCGCCGACCTTCCCGTTGCTGAACAAGCTGACCTTGTTGTCCCGGAGCGCGTAGCCCGCGGAGCCCCGGTACGCGGAGATCTCGCTGTCCGTGAACTTCATGCAGTTGCTCGAGTCGAACGAGCCCGCGCCGCCAGATAGCGCGGTTGTGTTCGTGACCTTTCCGAGCGTCAGCCCGCCGTTGCCGCCAATCCCCCAGCCGTCGCCCGACATGCAGGCGAACTCGGTCTTCCCGAACACGAACGCGCCGCCGTCGGCGACGAGCTGCCCGACCTTCTTCGCGCTGATCTTGGCGTCGCCGTGCTCCGAGATGAGCTCGAGCGTCGTCTTCGCCTTCACCGCGGCGGGGCCGTACTCCGACAGGATCTCGACCTTGCGGAGCCCCTTCACGCCGACGTACGCGGCGCCGACCGAGGCCCAGACCGCCGCCTTGACGCTCGTCGAGAGGCCGCCGCCCACGCCCGTGTTGCGTCCGCCGCCGAAGCTGGCGGACGAGCCCGCCCAGACCGTCACCTTGCTCCCGGCCTGCATCGTCGCCTCGGCTTCGGCGGCGACCTTGAACTGGCCTGCCCCCGGCTCGGGCTTCCACAGACTCGAGGCCTCACCGAACGCGGTGGCGAAGTCGACGGCGTCCAGCAGGTACTTCGGCAGATCCGTGGTGTACGTCTCGGGCGTGGACTCACCGGCCTTGAACGTCTTGACGGTGGCTGCGCCCGCCTTCACGAGGTCGTGCGCGCTGAGCAGGACGTCGAACCACGCCGCGACCTTGCTCTGCCACTCTCCCGCCGTGACCTCCGGCAGCTCGGCAGTCCACCCCGTGGCGTAGTTGAACTCCGTCGCGGGCGCGTAGGCGGCCGGGGCCACGATGGTCACGGTCGGGGCGATCGCGAACACGCGGCTCTTCGCCAGCACGTCGACGTCGCCCTGGTCGGCTTGCACGATGGCCCGCTTGGAGGCGCCCGCCGAGCGGAGCACCGCGTCGCTTTCCTTCGAGAGGAGGACCTGGTGCCCGCGCGCCTCCTGCCACGCCCGCCCCTCGGTGACGACCATGTATCCCCGGTTCGCTCCCGGGTTGTTCGCGCCGTTCGGGCCCGTCCAGCCGTGCTGCGTCGGCCCGCCCATCAGGAGCATCGTCTGTGGGGTGCGCGTGTGCAGGTGCACGTGCTTGTCGGTGATGGCCGTGAAGCCGTCGTCCTTGATCCAGCTCGTGCTCCCCTTGCCGAGGCTGAGCGTCGTGGAGTCGTACGGGACGTGGAGCGTGTAGCGGTTCGGCCCGCCGGTCGGCGCGCCCCCCGACACGACGTCGTACTCGGTCTCGGCCAGCATCCCCATGTCGGGGTCCGTCACGTAGGTGCCCGGGGGCAGCGGGCCGAGCAGCGGTTCAGGGTCGTCGACGCCGATGGTCATGGTGGTCTTCCTCTCGAGTGGACGGCGCTAGGTGCGGTCAGCTCTGCAGGTCTTCCATCTCGATGCGGATGCCCGAGGCGGTCTGCGTGACCGACTGGGTGGCGTTTGCGCCGGTCGATGGGCTCGTGGTCCTCGGGTTCGGCACCGCCGAGAGGATGACGGGCCGGTCGGGGTCGCCGTCGATGTGCGCGACGAGCACCTCGATGCCCTTGTGGAGCGGGTGGTGGGTGCCGTAGCCCTGCCCGGCGTAGGGCTGCGCCATGCGGACCCAGCGCGAGGCCTTCGTGCCCTTCTTGCCGGCCATGTCGTAGGGCATTCGGACCTTGTAGCGGCCCTGATCGTCGATCTCGGCGTAGTCGCCGCTCGTGTCGCCGTCGATGAGGGCGTGAATCACGCCGTGGACGCGCGGCCAGGGCGTGCGGCGCGCAGGCCGGTACGCGACGTCGAAGGGGATGGCCTCGAACCGCGCCGCGTAGCGCTGTGATCCCTCGGCGCCGCCCTCGCCGTGGACGGGGAAGCCCGCGCGGTGCTCGACGGACGTGACGAGGTACTCGCCGTCGTGCGCCCCGTCGAAGTGGTTCTCGAGCTCGAACGAGTGGCCCACGCGGAAGCGCGCGCAGTCGGTCCGGCCGGAGTACGTGCGGCGCTCCGAGGCGAAGCGCTCGGCGCGGAGCGTGGCCATCGCCTTGCCGACCTGGTTGTCCTTGAAGTGCTCGCCGTACGAAAACACCGTCCCGAAGCCGCGCTCCTCGTCGACCTTCTCGCTGGCGAACAGGGGCGCGCTCGGCTGCCGGTAGTTGTAGTCGACGAGCGCCACGCGCGCGGGGATGCGCCGCTGCACCAGGCTCCAGTCCCAGATGGTGCTCGGGCCGCCCGTCGAGAGGTTGTTGCGCTCGCGGTAGCTGATCGTGGCCGGGTCCTCGATCGTCGTGGCGTCGGCGTTCTCGTCGGCGATGACCAGCTTCTCGCCCTTCTCGCCATGCTGAAACCAGTAGAAGAACCCCTCGTGCTCGAGCCAGCGCTGGAGGAAGTCCCAGTCGCTCTCCTGGTATTGGACGACGTATTCGCGGACGGGGCTCTTTGCGGCGCGCGCGACGCGGACGTCGAAGTGCTCGCCCTCCTTCATGCCGTAGAGCCCGAGCACCGTGCGGACGAGGTCGGGGACGCTCGTGTCCTGGTATACGCGCGAGGTCTGCGACAGCGTGAGCAGCCAGACGTTGGGCACGAGGCGCGCGAGGTAGCGGGCCGCCACCGTGCGCGACGAGTCGAGGAGCTCGATGCGCTCGAGCAGCCCGTGCACGACGTCGCCCGGCCGCTTGCCGAGCGCGATGGCGCACGGCGCCTTGAGGAGAGCGTCGAGCGCGTCGTCGGTGAGCGGCCCCGCCTCACGCGACAGGAGCAGGTCGAACTCGAAGAGCCGACTGAGCCGCTCGCGGCCCCACACGCCGCGAAGCACGATCGGATCCTCCTGCTCGGCGCCGGAGGCGAATTGGATCTGGACTCCCTCGAGCCTGGAATCGTCTGCCATGCGGTCCTCCGCGGCCTAGCCGCCGATGATCACTTTCATCTGCGATGGCACCATGTGGGTGCCGGCGGGGCTGTTGGCGTTGCCGCCGTTGTGCGCCGTCATCGCGGTGTGCGTCACGGCGCCCTTGCCTTGCAGCTTCACCTTCGACGAGTGCTTCTTGAACACCATCTTGCCCATGTTCGACTGCGACATGAGGCCCTTGGGCGTCGGCAGGTTCGACACGCCCGCTTCGTCGCCTTGCGTGGTGCCGACCTCGGAGTCCTCGACGCACGCGCCCTTGTTCTCGACGAGCACCTTGTCGGTGCACTTGTCGGCGCTCGTCAGCGTCGCCGTGTTCGGGAACGGGGTGGGGATGCCGCCCGGGCCCGCGGGGGGCGGCGGCGCGGGGATGTGGCAGGTGTCGGGCACGGCGAGCGCCTGGCCTCCAGCCTTCGTGGCAGCGGGGAACATCGGCTTCTCCTAGCCCAGGAGGACCTTGCGGCCGTCGATCACGGTGTCCTGCTCCGAGACGACCTCGGTGCGGCCCGCGCGCATGGCGTGGAGCTCGCGGACGAGCGTGCGGGCGCGGCCGGCGCGGACCTCGGCCAGGCCCTTCACCTCGCGGAGGCTCTCTCGCGCGCGCTCGACGAGGCTGCCGGCGTGGAGCTCCCAGCGGCTCACGTCGTGCCTCGCCTCGAGCGCCTTCGTGGCGAAAGACCGCGCCACGAGGGCGATCGTGCCGGCTGCGATCTCGGCCGCCTTGGCGCGCAGGTCGACCGTCTCGCCGGCGATCTCGGTGCGCCGCGCGTCGATGCGCAGCTGCGGATCGGGGCGCCCGGCGGTGATCTCGACGGCCCGTTCGGCGCGCGCGCTGAGGTCGCGGGCCGCCTCGGTGCGGACGTCGCGCGCCGCGGCGAGCTCGAGGTCGACGCCGGCCTCGACGCGCACGCGCCCCTGCGGCGCGCGCAGCACGAGGTCGCCGGTCGCCGCCTCGATGACGGTCTCCGCGGCCGAGGAGCGCGCGAGGAGCCGGCCGGCGCCGTCGCGAAGCTCGATCGCGCCGTCGACCAGCGTGGCCCGCGAGCCGTCGGGGCCGGTCAGCGCGGCCGGCGCCCGGGCGGTGATCACGCCGACGACGAAGACCTCACCGTCGGCGCGCGCGACGAGCACGCGATCGCCCTCGGTCGGCACCCAGCCCGCCACGAAGCCGCGGCGCGCGGCCTCGACGACGCCGCTCGCGCGACGTACCTCGAGGTGGTCGGCCCGACCCGCGTCGACCGCGACCACCGTCGCGACCCCGTCGAAGGCCTCGCCGCGCCGGTCGTTCGCCGCCACCGGATCGAGGTGCGAGGCCACCCGGGGCCTCGCTGCTGCTGACGTCGTCCTCGCGATCATCGGTCCGCCTCCAGGTTCCGGTAGGTCGATCGGGTCGTGTCTCCGGACGACCGCATCAGCGCTTCGCCGCGCGGTCGGCCGAGAACTTCTCCGCCGCCGCGAGATCCGGGTCCGTGTCCGAGCCGTGCCGCAGGTTCGCCCTCGTGAAGACCGCGCCTTCGCGTTCCACGCGATGATAGTTCGCCTGCTCCAGGTTCGCCTCCGTGAAATCGGTCTGGGTCGCCTGCGCGTTGGCCATCTTCACGAAACGCGCGTCCACTCTGCGGAAGCGGGCCTGCCGGAGGTCGGCCTTGCGCAGCCGCGCGCGGACGAAGGAGGCCCCCTCGGCGTCCGCCCTGGCGAGGACGGCCTCGTCGAACGACGCGTCGTCGAAGACGCCGGCGCGCAGGTCCGCGCGCACGAGGCGGGCGCGCTTGAAGTCGGCGAAGCGCGCGACGACCTGCGGCAGGCGAGCGTCGGTGAGGTCGGCCTCGACGAGGCTCGCGCCCTGGAGCACCGCGCCCGCCAGGTTCGCGCCCTTGAGGTCGGCGCGGTCGAGGCAGGCGTCGCGGAGGTCGCAGCCGCCGAGGTCGACCCCGGCGAGCTTCGCGCCCTCGAGGAGCACGCGCACGAGCGCGGTCTCGCCGAAGCGGGCGGTCGTGAGGTCGGCGCCGTCGAGCGAGGCCTTGAAGAAGCGTGCCTTGCGGAGATCCGCGCCCTCGAGCGACGTGGCCGTGACCTTCGCCTCGCGGAAGTCGACGCCGGTGAGCACGGCGCCGCGCAGGTCGCAGCGGCTGAAGTCGGCCTCGTCCACCCGAGCCCCCGCGAGGTTCGCGCCGGCGAGCTTGGCGCCGGTGAGGTCGGCCCCGGTGAGGATCGCGCCCGCGAGCGAGGCGCCCTCGAGATCCGCCCCGGCGAGCCGCGCTCCCGTGAGGTCGCGCCCGTCGAGCCGGATCGCGCCGAGGCGCGCGCCCGCGAGCGGGCCGCTCCGGAGATCGAGCGCGCCGAGGGACGCCTCGCGGAGGTCGGCGCCCGCGAGCGTCGCGCCCGTGAGGTCGGCGTCCTCGAGGTCGGCCCCGCGGAGCGAGGCCTCGACGAGGTTCGCGCCCCGGAGGTCGGCGCGCGAGAGCGTGGCCCGATCGAGGTTCGCGCGCGCGAGGTCGGCGCCCGCGAGGCGCGCCCCGGCGAGGCGCGCGCCCGTGAGCGTCGCGCCGACGAGGTCGACGCCATCGAGGCTCGCGTCCTCGAGGTTGGCGCCCTCGAGATCCGCGCCGGTGAGCTGAGCCTCCGAGAGGTCACACGCGCGCAGATCGAGCCCGGTCAGGCGCGCCCCGACGGCCGTCGCTCCGGCGAGGCTCGCGGGCACGCCGAGCGCGCGGAAGTCGGGCTGCAGGAGCGTGGCGCGATCGAGGCGGGCGCCCGCGAGGTTCGCCCCGTCGAGGTTCGTCTCGCCGAGGTCGACCTCGCGGAGCGAGGCGCCGCGGAGCGCCGCGCCGGCGAGCGAGGCGTGCCAGAGCAGCGTGTGGTCGAGGTCCGCGCCGTCGAGCCAGGCCGACTCGAGCGCGGCCTCGCTCATCGTCGCCCCGGCGAACGAAGCGCCGCGCCCGTCGACCCGGCGGAGATCGGCCTTCGCGAGGATCGCGCCCGAGAGCGAGGCGCGCGCGAGGATCGCGCCCGAGAGCTTCGCCCCGAGGAGCACGGCGTCGTCGAGCCTCGCCCCGGCGAACGAGCTCGCGACCCCGCCCGGATCGGTGACGGCGTCGATCGACGAGAGGATGGCGCCCGAGAGGTCGGCCCCGGCGAGGTCCACGCCGCGCAGCGTCGCGCCCGCCCACAGCGATCCGCGCAGGTTCGCGCCCCGCAGCGACACGCGGTGGAGCGTGGCCCCCGCGAGGCTCGCGCCCTCGAGCGCGAGGCCGCCGAGATCGACGTCCTCGAGGCGGGCCCCCGCGAGCGCATTTCGTTCGGCGGCCGCCTCGACGGCGGCGCGGGTGCGGAGCGCGGCGTCGGTCATGCCTTCCTCGCGAGCTTGGTGCCGGTGACGATGGCGCCGTCGAGCTTCGCCCCGACGAGCTTCGCGTGCCATGTCTCGGCCTCGTGCAGGCACGCGCCGCGGAGGTCGGCGCCGTCGAGGTGCGCGCGCTCGAGGTCGGCCTGCGACAGGTCCGCCTCGAGGAGGCTGGCCTGCGTGAGGTCGGCCCGGCGCATGCGGGCCTCGCGCAGGTCGGCGCGCGAGAACGTGACGCGCACGAGCTTGGCGCGGGTGAAGCCCGCCCCCGCGAGGTCGGCCTCGAGGAACGACGACCCGGTGAGATCGGCGGCTTCCCAGATGCTCCCGCGCGCGCGGGCCTTCACGAACGACGAGTCGACGAGCTTCGCCCCCTCGGCGCGCGCCTCCTCGAGGATCGCGCGCGCGAAGGAGACCCGCCGGCCGGTGGCGAAGTAGAGGCGTGCCTGGGCGAGATCGGCGTCGTCGAAGCGCGTCTCGTCGAGCGTGGCCTCCGACAGCTCGGCCGCCGGCAGGATCGCGCCCTCGAAGCTCGCGCCCGCGAGGTTCGCGCGCACGAAGCCGACGCGCTTGCCCTCCGCGCCAGCGAAGCACGCTCCCTCGCACCGAGCCTCGCCGAGCTCCGCGCCGTCGAGGTGAGCGCCGCGCAGGCCGGCGCGCGACAGGCCGGCGCGCGTCGCGTCCACGCCGCGGAGGTCGGCGCCGACCAGGCTCGCGTCGGCGAGCTCGGCCTCGGCGAGCATCGCCTTCTCGAGGCACGCGCCGTCGAGCTTCGCGCCCACGAGCCGCGCGCGTCGCAGGTCGGCGCCGCGCAGTGACATGCCGGAGAGGTCGATGCCCGAGAGGTCGGCCCCGGCGAGGCTCACCCCGTCGAGCGATGCTCCGATCGCGCGCGCCGCTTCGACCTTCGCGCGGGCGTCCGGGTCCACGTCCGGAAGGGGAGGAGGATCGTCGCCTCCGCTGGCCAGGGCCGCCAGGACCGCGGCGACGTCCTCGGGCGACGCCCCGGCCGCGGTCAGGCTCGCGGCGATCTTCGCCGGATCGGGCGGGGGTGGCGGGCTCGCCGGATCGCTGGACACGCCGGCCTTCTCGAGCTCCGCGAGCATCGCGGCCTCGCGACCCGCGATCGCCTTCTCGACCGCGATGGCTTCGGGGTCCTCCGGCTCGGGCGGGGCGTCGCCGGCGGGATCGGGCCGCGGGGTGGGCTTCTCGTCGGCCTCCGGCGGCGTGGCCGCCTCGAGGTAGGCCGCGCGCGCCTCGTCGAGCGAGGCCGGCGTGATCGCGAGCGGCTCGACCGTCGCGAAGATCACCCCGATCTCGGGCGCCTCCGGCTCGGACACGTCGATCAGGCCGCGCCACGTGATCAGCACGACCATGCGGTCGGTGTCGATCACCACCGTGTCGAGCGAGAGCTTCACCTCGCGGAAGCGCTGGCTCGCGCCGGGCGCGGGCTCGAGAAAGCAGCGGGCGCGCACGCCGGGGAGCCGGCCGTCGATGCGCGCGTGCTTCGGGTGCACGCCGACGAGCGAGAAGCCCTCGTCGCCGTGGAGGTGAGCGACCTGCTGCGATCGCGGCGCGGCCTGGAAGAAGGCGTGGTCGAAGTCCTGGGGGAAATACGGCCAGCGCGCGCGGAACCACGCGCGGTCGTAGGTGCCGAGCTTCGACCACCGCTCTCGCCACAGCATCGCGACGGGGCCGGGGCACGCCGGATCGGGCGTCGCCGAGGGGCTCGCGACGAGGTGCGACGGGTCCTCGAGGTTCGGCAGCCGCGCGACGCCGTCGGTCGACGCGGCGGCGTGCAGGCCCACGCCGACCGGGTTCGCGTCGAAGCCGGGGCCGCCGAACGCGCGGTCCCAGGTGAGCGGGATCTTCTCGAACGGCGCCGGGTCGGACGCTCCCGTGACGACCAGCGCGCGCTTCCACACGCGATCGCCGAAGACCGCGATCTTTCGCGTGAAGCCGCGATCGCCCTCGCCGAAGCGGATCTCGACCTGCGCGGCCGTCATCCGCCCGCCACCGACCGCGTGTGGGGCGTAGGCGTGGCCGAGGAGGATCACGTCGGCGCGCGGCTTCCAGACGGCGAAATCGGAGGCGGTCGCGAGGGCCCCGGCCGGGTCGTCGCCCGCGGGCACGTCGCCGCAGCAGATATCCGGCTCGGCCGCGGGCGTCAGCGGGCCGTCCGCCGTGAGGGCGTAGGTGCCCTTGACGATGACCGTGAGCGAGTCCTGGGGCGGCTTGACCTGCCACGCGAGGGTCGCGACGTGCAGCGGCCCGCGCGTGACGGACGGGATCATCGCGCCGTCGCGCGCCTTCGCCGGGCGGCGCGGCGCGGCGATCGGCGAAGGGGCCGTGGTCGCGACGGCCGGAGGCGGAGGCGCCGGTCCGAAGGCCGCTGGCGCGGGGGTCGCGGAGAACGGGGGCCGCACCTCGGGCGCGGCCGGCGGGCTCTCGGCCACCGCGAGGGGGGGAAGCTCGCCGTGGCCCGGGAGCGAGGTCGGGGGAGCGGCGAACGGTGGCGGAGCGGCGAACGGCGGCGGAGCGGCGAACGGCGGCGGAGCGGCGAACGGCGGCGGAGCGGCGAACGGCGGCGGAGCGGCGAACGGCAGGCCGACCGGCGACGACCTGACGGGCGGCGAAGGCTGCGCAGATGCGGGGAACGGGAGCGCCGTGGTGGTCTGCGGCGACGCGCCGAACACGGTCTCGCCGAGCGACGCGACCGGTGGGGCGGGGTCGGGAGGCGCGGAGGCGGCCTCCTCGGGCCCGGGCCGCGCGAACGAGATCCCCGCGGCGGGAGGAGCCGCGCGCGGCCGCACGCGGGCCGCCGTGCCGGCGCGCGCCTCGAACGGCAGCGCGACGCTCGGCGGAGGCGCCCCGTCGAACAGCACCGTGCCGGAGAGGTCCTCGGCCGGCTTCGGGGGCGCCGGCGGTGACGATGGCGCGGGGGGCGCGGGGCGGACCTCCGCGCCGTGTCGCCCTGCAAACGGGAGCGCGACGCTCGCCGTAGGCCGCCCCTCGAACGCGACCGTGCCCAGCAGGTCCTCGTCGGGCGCCGCTGCAGCCTCGGGGTCGGGGTGGGCCTGCGCGTTCGCGACCGCCTGCCGCGCGCCGAGCCCGGGCCACGCGACGCGGTCGCCTCGCCGCGCGACCGCGAGGACCACGCGGAGCGCGTCGATGGCGGCCACCTGCGTCACCTCGATGGAGCCGCGGAACGTGAGCGTGACGGTCTGCCGATCGACGTCGACCGCGCAGCCATCGATCGCGAGCGCGACGGGCGCCTGCCAGCCGCTCGCGTCGTAGGCCATGGCCTGCGGGGCGACGCCCGGCAGCTGGCTCTGCACGCGAGGCAGCGCCGGGTGCAGCCCGTCCATCACGAGCCACTCGTCGCCCAGCAACCCTTCGACGCGCTGATCGACGGGCGCGGCCTGGTAGTACGCGAGGTCGAAGCCTGGCGGCAGCGACGGCGCGGCCGCATCGGCCGCCTTGCGCGCCGTCGCGCCGAGCCGGCGCCGCCGCTCCGGCCAGTACCGCGAGGTTGGCGCGAAGCAAGCCGGCCTGGTCGCGTCGCCGGGGTCGACCAGGTTGGGGGCGCGGTCGCGCGTGGCGTTGGCCGGGACGCCGACGGGGTTGTCGGTGCCGGGCCCGCCCGCGGCGCGCTCCCACACGAGCGGCATGCGCGTGAACGGGCGCGGCCTGCCGCCCGCCGCGCGATCGCCGAAGACGTGGATCGACCGATCGACCACGGCGCCCTGCGGCCCGAACAGCGCGAAGCGCACGGTCGACGCCTCGACGGCGCGCCCGGCCGGCGCGTAGGCGTGGCCGCTCACCGTGACGTCGACCCGGGCCTTCCTCGGCGCGAGGTCGCTCGGCGCCTCGACGCTGCGCGTGGGGTCCTTGTCGAAGTGGCGCTCGACCTCCACGAGGTCGTCGGTTGTCACGAGGCGCGCGCGGCCGCCGTGGTCGATCGCGCACGCGACCTTCACGACGATGGCGAGCCAGCGCGAGTCTCCGACGGAGTAGGAGACCGTCGCCGCCTTGGCGAGGGTGGGCTCGAGCCAAAAGAGGGAAACCATGCAGCGATCCTTCGGGTCCTCGCCGGGAGCGACGGCCTCCGCCGTGAGCGAGCCGGGAGAGTACCCGAGGTGGCCGGCGGATGGACGCCAACGCGATCCCGGCACGATCGCGCCGCGCTCCGCGGCCTCCAGCCGGGCTAGGCGCGCAGGAACGACCCGATCAGCGCGAGCCCGGCCGCCTGGCTCTTCTCCGGGTGAAACTGGGTCGCCGTCACGTTGTCGCGTTGCACCGCCGCCGTCACGCGGTGCGGCCCGTGCCACGCGATCGCGGCCACGACCGACGGGTCGGTCGGCACCGCGTGGTAGCTGTGGACGAAGTAGACGTGCGGCGGGTCTGCGTCGAACGTCGCGAGCGGCCCCGCGCCCGAGCGGATCAGCTCCAGGCGGTTCCAGCCCATGTGCGGGACCTTCACGCGCGCGCCCGTCGTGTCCACGGCGCCGCTCGGCAGCTTCTCGACGCGCCCGGCGAAGACGCCGAGCCCGCGCGCGCCCGGCGCCTCGTCGCTCTCGTCGAACAGCGCCTGCAGTCCGAGGCAGATGCCGAGGTACGGCTTGCCGGCGCGGAGGTGGTCGCGGATCGCGTCGCCCAAGCCGCCCGCGAGCGCGGCGGCGCAGTCGCGGAACGCGCCCTGCCCGGGCACGACCACGCGGTCGGCGCGCGCCACGGCCTCCGCTGCGCCGGCGAGGACGACCTCGCACGCGGTCCCCTCGTCGGCCGCGGCGCGAACGATCGCCCGCTCGACCGATCGGAGGTTCCCCATCCCGAGGTCGATCACGACGACGCGCTGCATGATCAGATCGCGCCCTTCGTCGACGGCAGCTCGCCGACAATCCGCGGGTCGATCCGCGTCGCGCGGCAGAGCGCCTTCGCGAAGGCCTTGAACGAGATCTCGACGATGTGGTGCAGGTTCTCGCCCTCGAGCAGCCGGAGGTGCACGTTCGCCTGCGCCCCGCGCGCGAACCCCTCGAAGAACACGGGCGCGAGCTCCGCGTCGAAGTCGCCGATCTTCGCCTTGGGCAGCGGCACGCGGTTCACGAAGAACGTCCGCCCCGACAGGTCGATCGCGCACGCGACGAGCGCCTCGTCCATGGGCAGCGTGGCCTCGCCGTACCGGGCGATCCCGCGCTTGTCGCCGAGGGCCTGCGCCAGCGCGAGCCCGAGCGTGATGCCGAGGTCCTCGGTCGTGTGGTGCCCGTCGATCTCGACGTCGCCCGTGGCCTCGACCGTCAGGTCGAAGAGCCCGTGGCGCGCGACCTGGTCGAGCATGTGCGACAGGAAGGGCAGGGGGGTGCGGATCGCGGCTCGCCCCGTGCCGTCGAGGTCGATCTCGACCGTGACGCGCGTCTCCTTCGTGACCCGGTCGACGCGGGCGGTGCGGCTCATCGCGGGCGAGGATAGCCCGCGTGCTCCAGGCGGGCCACGAAGCCGCGGGCGCCGGGCCGGCGGCCCCTGTGCTATGGGGCGATCGTGAAGCGCGCGATCCTCGCCTCCCTCGCCATCGCCCTCCTCGTGGCCTGTCCGGGCGCGGCCGTGCAGCAGGGCCCGAGCGACACCCTGCGCGCCTACGCGGAAGCGCTCCAGCAGGGGCGCGTCGACGAGGCGTACCGAATGCTCTCCGACGACGCGAAGCGATCGATGTCGCTCGAGGCGTTCCGCCGCGCCGTGAAGGAGAACCCGGACGACGTGCTCGAGATCGCGCGCGCGCTCGCCCGGCCCACGGCCGACCCGGTCGTCACCGCGACCGCGACCGTGCCGAACGGCGACGAGCTCACCCTGGTCCTCGAGGGCGGCAAGTGGCGCATCGACGCCGCCGCGGTCGATCTGTACGGCCAGTCCACGCCGCGCCAGGCGCTCGTCGGCTTCCTCCGCGCCTACGAGCGCAAGCGCTACGACGTCGTCCTGCGCTACGTGCCCGACGCCGAGATCGAGGGATCGGCCGCTCCCGACGACGCCGCGCCGAAGGCCTCGCCTGCCGCAGCGATGGCCGATCCCGACGCGGGCGCGCCGGCCGCGATCCCGCCCGCGCGTCCGCGCGGCGAGCCGGTCCGCCTCACGGCGGAGAAGCTCCGCGCCGCCTGGGAGGGCCCGCAGAAGGACCAAGTCGGCCGCATCGTCCAGGCGATCAAGGCCGCGCTCCCGACCGCGACGATCGAGGAGACGGGCGACAGCGCGGCGATGGCGTACGGCGCTGGCGGCACGGTCGCCCTCGTGCGCGAGCACGGGGGCTGGAAGATCCGCGACTTCTAGTCCAGCCGGCCGGGCGCGCACCTCCGTCAGGCGAGGCCGCGTCGCCGTCGTCCCGCCCTCGCGCGTTGGTGTGGCCGATCGCGGCCGAGGCCCCAGGCGAACGAATTGCGCCTGAATTCGCCGGATTTTCGCCCGAATCGTCGCCCGACTTCGCCCCCGGCGGCGTAGCATTCGCCCGTGCAAACCGCCCAATCCGACGTCCTCTCGTTCGTTGGCGACACGCCCGTCCTCGAGGTCACCAAGCTCGACACCGGGCCGTGCCGCCTCTTCCTCAAGCTCGAGAACAAGAACCCGGGCGGGTCGATCAAGGATCGCATCGGCCTCGCGATGATCCGCGCGGCCGAGGACGCGGGCGCGCTCGGCGGCGACAAGCGTCACCTCATCGAGGCCACGGCCGGCAACACGGGCCTCTCGCTCGCGCTCGTCGCGGCGCAGCGCGGCTACAAGCTCACGCTCGTCATCCCCGACAAGATGAGCCAGGAGAAGATCTTCCACCTCAAGGCGCTCGGCGCCGAGATCATCCTCACGCGATCGGACGTCGGCAAGGGCCACCCGGAGTACTACCAGGACGTCGCGCAGCGCCTCGCCACCGAGACTGGCGCGTTCTACGTCAACCAGTTCGAGAACCCGGCCAACGCCCTCGCGCACGAGACCACGACCGGCCCGGAGATCGTCGCGCAGCTCGGCGGCGAGCTGGACGCGATGGTCTGCGGCGTCGGATCGGGCGGCACGCTGACCGGCCTCTCGCGCCACTTCGCCAAGGCCATGCCGAAGTGCGAGATGGTGCTCGCCGATCCGGAGGGATCGGTGCTCGCCGGGTACGTGAAGACGGGCGCGCTCGGCACGGCTGGGTCCTGGTTCGTCGAGGGCATCGGCGAGGACTTCATCCCGAAGATCTGCGACCTGTCGCGGGTCGGCACCGCCTACACGATCCCCGACGCCGAGAGCTTCGCCACCGCCCGGCTGCTCCTGCGCGAGGTCGGCGTCCTCGGCGGATCGTCGACCGGCACGCTCGTGGCGGCCGCGCTCCGCTACTGCCGCGAGCAGACCACGCCGAAGCGCGTCTGCACGCTCGTGTGCGACAGCGGCAACAAGTACCTCTCCAAGATGTTCAACGACTTCTGGATGGCCGATCAGGGCTTCATCCAGCGGCCGAAGACCGGCGATCTGCGCGAGATCATCGCGCACCGCTTCGCCGATCACACCGTCTTCACGGTCGGCCCCGACGACGCGCTGCTCGTCGCCTACGCGCGGATGAAGCTCTACGACGTCTCGCAGCTGCCCGTCGTCGAGGGCGGCAAGGTCGTCGGCGTCGTCGACGAGTCGGACCTGCTCGTCGTCTCCGTCGACGACCCGACCAAGCTCCGCAAGAAGGTGCGCGAGGTGATGGCCAGCCGCGTGCGCACGGTCGACGTGAACACGCCGACGCACGACCTGCTCCCGCTCTTCGACCAGGGCCTCGTCCCGATCGTGGTCGACGGCGACGAGCTCGTCGGCCTCGTCACGCGCATCGACGTCCTCAACTACCTGCGCCGCAAGCTCCGCTGACGCGCGGCAGGAACGGCGCCTCGGAGCGGGCCTGCTCGCCCGCTCGCGCGCACGGCCAATCGGCATTGACGTAGGAGCCCCGCCCGTCTCTCCTCCCGTGCGACACCGGAAGGAGCGTTCAAACCCCATGGCGAGCGGTCACGTCCTCCAGCGGCCCGATGGTTCCGAGCGGAAGATCAGCGGCTACCAGTTCAAGGCTCCGAACCCGAGCGCGAAGCGCTACGGAGCGGCCTCGAGCCGCGGCGGCCCGCTGCCCCCGAAGGTCGACCTCCGGCCGTACATGACCCCGGTCGAGGACCAGGGCGAGCTCTCGAGCTGCGTCGCGAACGCCGTGGCAGGCGCCTACGAGTACCTCGTCAAGCGCCACCGCGGCGACGACGCCTACGACGTCAGCCGCCTCTTCGTCTACTACAACGCCCGCAAGCGCCAGGGCGCCGAGGGCGAGGACGACGGGTCGATCATCGCGGACGCCATCGAGGGGCTCCGTGAGGACGGCGCGTGCTCCGAGGACACGTGGCCCTACGACCCCGACACCGTCGCCGAGGAGCCGAGCGGCGAGGCCTACGAAGAGGCGTCCCAGTTCCTCGTCGAGGACATGCAGCTCGTGGCGACCACGCTCGAGGCCTGGAAGGGCGCGCTCGCCGACGGCTACCCGATCGTCTTCGGCCTCTCGCTCTTCGACTCGTTCGACCAGCAGAAGAAGGCCGGCCTCGTGCCGCTCCCGAGCCCGAAGGAGGCCTCGCGCGAGTCGCACTCCGGCCACTCGATGCTCTGCGTCGGCTACTCGGACCCGGACCGCGTCTTCATCGTGCGAAACTCCTGGGGCTCCGACTGGGGCGACAGCGGCTACTGCTACATCCCGTACGACTACCTGATGAGCGGGAAGTACAACGACGGCGACTCGTGGATCATCCGCCAGCTCGAGAACGTCGACGTCGACGCGGGCACCTGGGGTGACGACGAGTCGCTCATCGGCGACCTCGACACCGAGCTCGGCAAGATGAGCGACGAAGACTTCCACGCGATGATCGACGCGATGGGGCCGCTGCGCATCGAGACGCGCCTCGCGCAGATCTTCCTCGCGTGCGCCGGCGCCGACGCCGACCTGCCCGAGGAGGAGCTCGAGGGCATCGCGGAGTACGTCGCCGCCATGCTCGAGCAGCTCGGCTCGCCCTTCGACGCGCAGAAGGTCCTGCGCAACGCCTTCGACAAGCTCGGCCGCAAGTCGGTCGAGCAGTCCATCCGCCTCTTCGGCGAGCACGTCCCGACGACGATGCTCGCGAGCATGCTCCGCAGCCTCCGCGAGATCGTCGGCGTCGACGACGTCAGCGAGGAGGAGGAGGCCTTCCTCGCCCACCTCGTCGCGGCCTGGCAGGTCGAGGAGGGCGAGGACGAGGAGTCCGAGGACGAGGACTCCGAGGACGGTGAAGAGGGCGAGGACGACGAGGGCGAGGAGGAGGGCGACGGCGAAGAGGAGGAGGACAAGTAGCCCTCGTCCCCGGGGTCCGGGCGCGCTTGACATGCGGGGGGGCGCCGCGCGAAAGTCCGCGCGCCTGTGCGCCCCCTCGTCGGTCGTCGACTCCGCAGAATACCCCCGCCGCAAGGGGGATCCGTGCTCGTCGCCGATGCCGCGCCGCGCCACAGGCCACCGCCCTCGCAGCGCTCGCGTACGGCGAGCCCGCGAGCGACGATGCGGTAGGCCGTCGCATCGCCGCGCTACCGCGGCGAGCGAGGAGAGTGAGAGTCCCATGAGCAGCATCAGTCAGCTGGCCCGGTCGATCGTCGAGTCGCCCACGCTCCGGCTGAACGAGCAGGCGCGAGTGCTCCGCGAGCGCGGCGAGTCGGTCATCCACCTCGGCATCGGCGAGCCGAAGAACAAGGCGCCGATCGCCGCCATCCTCGCGGCCGCGGCGCGCCTCGTCGGCGGCGACGTGAAGTACGTGCCGACCGACGGCACCCCGTCGCTCAAGAAGGCCATCCTCCGCTACACCGAGGAGCACTACGACCGCGTCGTCGCCCCCGAGAACGTCATCGTCTCGGACGGCGCGAAGCAGTGCCTCTTCAACGTCCTCTATTCGATCTGCAACCCGCAGGACGAGGTCGTGATCCTGGCCCCGTACTGGGTCAGCTATCCCGAGATCGTGAAGATGGTCGGCGCCGTGCCGGTCCTGGTGAAGCCCGAGGACGGCACGTTCATCCCGCGCTTCGAGGACATCGAGCGGATGGTCACGTCGTCGACCAAGGCGCTCATCCTGAACAGCCCGAACAACCCCTCGGGCGCCGTGTTCCCGGCGGAGCTCGTCGCGAAGATCGTCGACCTCTGCGAGCGCAAGGGCATCTGGCTGATCTCGGACGACATCTACCACCGCCTCGTGTTCGACGGGGTGACCGCGCCGCCGAGCTGCAAGTTCAGCGACAAGGGCCCCGAGGAGACGAAGGTCATCCTCGTGAACGGCGTCGCCAAGCTCTACGGCATGACCGGCTTCCGGATCGGCTGGGTCGTCGCGCCGCGCAAGCTCGTCGAGGTCATGACCAACGTCCAGGCGCAGACGACCTCGTGCGTCTCGCCCGTGCTGCAGGCCGCCGCCGAGGGCGCGCTGACGGGCCTGCAGGGCATCGTCGATAGCCTGCGGCTCACCATCCAGAACAACCGCGACGTCCTGATGAACGAGCTCAAGACCTTCTCGGGCGTCAAGGTCCGGAAGCCCCTCGGCACGTTCTACGCGCTGCCCGATTTTCGCGCGTACTCGAACGACTCGGTCGCGCTGTCGAAGCTGCTGCTCGACAAGGCGCGCGTCGTCACCGTGCCCGGCCGCGAGTTCGGCATGGAGGGCCACCTCCGGCTCTCCTTCTCGGGGACCGTCAAGGAGGTCACCGAGGGCATCGCGCGCATGAAGTGGGCGCTCGACCCGTCGTCCCCGAACGACATCTGGATTGGCGACCGCAAGCTCGTGAGGGACTGGCTGTGAACAACCTCCTCGACATCAAGACGCCTTGCGAGGCTCAGGCTCAGTCCCTCAAGGCGGACTACGGCCTCGCGTACCTCGGCCTCACGAACCTGCGCAAGGTGTACTGGAACCTGCCCTCGGAGGCGCTCTACGAGGAGACGACCTTCCGCGGCGAGGGCCGCGTCGTGCGCGGCGGGCCGATGCTCGTCGACACCGGCAAGCACACCGCGCGCGCCGCGTCCGACAAGTTCGTAGTCCGCGAGTCCTCGACGGAGGATCGGATCTGGTGGGGCCAGTACAACCGCCCCATGGCGCCCGAGAAATTCGACCTCCTGTTCCAGCGCCTTCAGGGCTTCCTGCAGGGCCGCGACCTGTTCGTGCAGGACTGCTTCGGCGGCGCGGACCCGGACTACCGGCTGCCGGTCCGCATCGTCACCGAGTACGCGTGGCACTCGCTCTTCGCGCGCAACATGTTCATCAAGCCGCGCACCAACGACGAGTATCGCCGCCACGTCCCCGAGTTCACGGTGATCTCGATCCCGTCGTTCAAGGCGTTCCCGCAGATGGACCAGACGCCGTCGGAGACGTTCATCGCGCTGAACTTCGCGCAGCGGCTCTGCATCATCGGCAACACGGGCTACGCCGGCGAGATCAAGAAGTCGGTCTTCACCGTGCTGAACTACCTGCTCCCGCTGCAGGGCGTGCTCTCGATGCACTGCTCGGCCAACGTGGGCAAGGACGGGCAATCGGCGCTCTTCTTCGGCCTCTCGGGCACCGGCAAGACCACGCTCTCGGCCGACCCGCTCCGTGGCCTCGTCGGCGACGACGAGACGGGCTGGAGCGACCGCGGCATCTTCAACTTCGAGGACGGCTGCTACGCGAAGGTCATCGGCCTCTCGGCGTCCGCCGAGCCGCAGATCCACGCGACCACCCGCCGCTTCGGGACGATCCTCGAGAACGTCGCCTACGACCCCGTCACGCGCGTCATCGACCTCGACGACGAGAGCCGCACCGAGAACACGCGCGCCTCGTACCCGCTCGAGTACATCGACAACGCCGTGCCCGACAAGATGGCCGGCCACCCGAAGGACATCGTCCTGCTCACCTGCGATGCGTCCGGCGTGATGCCGCCGATCGCGCGTCTCACCCCGAACCAGGCGCTCTACCACTTCATCTCGGGCTACACCTCGAAGATCGCGGGCACCGAGGTCGGCCTCGGCAAGGAGCCGGAGATCACCTTCAGCGCGTGCTTCGGCGCGCCCTTCATGGTGCACCACCCCGCCTACTACGCCGAGATCCTCAAGCGCCGCATGACGCGCCACGGGGCGACCTGCTGGCTCGTGAACACGGGCTGGGTCGGCGGCCCGTACGGCGTCGGCAAGCGCATCAGCATCAAGCACACGCGCGCGCTGCTCAACGCGGCGCTCGACGGCAAGCTCGACGGCGTGCCGTTCTACACGGACCCGGTCTTCGGCTTCGAGGTGCCCAAGGTCTGCCCGGACGTGCCCGAGTCGGTGCTCTACCCGGCGCAGTCGTGGCCCGACAAGGCGTCGTACGACTCGAAGTACCGGCAGCTCGCGGCGCGGTTCATCGAGAACTTCCGCAAGTTCGAGGGCGACACGCCGCCCGAGGTCTCGGGCGCCGGCCCGACGATCTGACGCCGTCGGCGGGGCTCGGCCCGGCGCGCCTCCGTCGTGGCCTCGAGGGGGACGCTGTACTAGGGTGACGGCATGTCCACCGGTTCACCTCCCTCGAGGCCGCCTGTCGCCGGCGAGACGGACAGCGTCCCGATCCTGCCCCTCCGCAACTCGGTGCTGTTCCCGATGTCGGTGGTGCCGATCAACGTCGGGCGCCCGCGCAGCGTGCGCCTGGTCGAGGACCTGCTCGGCCGCGAACGCGCGCTGGTCGGGGTGATCAGCCAGCGCACGCCGGAGACGGACGAGCCGACGTTCAAGGAGCTCTACGGCGTCGGCACCATCGCCCGCGTGGTGAAGGTGATCCGCCTCGGACCGAGCAACTACTCCGTGGTGCTGAACGGCCTCGGCCGCTTCCGGATCAAGGGAGCGGCGACCCTCGAGCCCTACATGCGCGCCAAGATCGAGCGCATCCCCGAGTCGCTCGTTCGCGACGTCGAGCTCGACGCGCTCGGCGCGGGCCTGCGCGAGGCCACGCGCGAGGTCCTGAGCTTGATGCCCAACCTGCCGAAGGACACGGCGGGCATCCTCGACAACGTGCGCGAGCCGGGCGCGCTCGCCGATCTGATCGCGTCGAACTTCCCGCAGGCGCAGGCGTCGGTGGGCGACAAGCAGGAGATCCTCGAGGCCTTCGAGGTGAAGACCCGCGTGCGTCTCGTGCTCGCGATGGTCGGCCGTCAGCTCGAGGTCCTGCGCGTGAAGAAGGAGATCTCCTCCATGGTGCAGGAGGAGATGGGCAAGTCGCAGCGCGAGTACATCCTTCGCCAGCAGATGAAGGCGATCCGCGAGGAGCTCGGCGAAGGCGGCGACGACGACGAGATCGAGGAGCTCCGCGAGAAGATCTTCCGCGCGAAGGTGCCGCCGGAGGTCGAGAAGGTCGTCAAGAAGCAGTTCGGGCGCCTGCGGTCGATGTCGCAGCAGTCGGCCGAGTGGAACGTCACCAAGACGTACCTCGACTGGATCTCGGACCTGCCCTGGTCGAAGACGACGCAGGACAAGGTCAGCGTCGCCGACATCCGTCGCTGCCTCGACGAGGACCACCTCGGCCTCGAGAAGGTCAAGCGCCGCATCGTCGAATACGGCGCGATCCGCCAGCTTCGCGCCGACAAGCGCGGCCCGATCCTGTGCTTCATCGGCCCGCCCGGCGTCGGCAAGACCAGCCTCGGCAAGAGCATCGCGCGATCGATGGGTCGGCGCTACGAGCGCATCGCCCTCGGCGGCGTGCGCGACGAGGCCGACGTGCGCGGCCACCGTCGCACCTACGTCGGCGCGCTCCCCGGGCGCATCCTCCTGGCCCTCAAGAAGGCCGGCACGAAGAACCCGGTGCTCGTCCTCGACGAGGTCGACAAGATGGGCGTCGACATGCGCGGCGACCCGGCGGCGGCGCTGCTCGAGGTGCTCGATCCGGAGCAGAACTGGTCGTTTCAGGACCACTACCTCGACCTGCCGTTCGACCTCTCCCAGGTCATGTTCCTCGCGACGGCGAACTACCGCGATGGCATCCCCGCCGCGCTCGCCGACCGCATGGAGATCATCGAGGTGCCCGGCTACACGCGCACCGACAAGCTCGGCATCGCTCGCGAGTTCCTCGTGCCGAAGCAGCTCTCGGCGCACGGGCTCACCGACGAGCGGCTCGACTTCACGCAGGAGGGCGTCGCCACGATCATCGACTCGTACACCGGCGAGGCCGGCGTGCGCGGGCTCGAGCGCGAGATCGCGGCCGTGTGTCGCGCGGCCGCCGTGCAGCTCGCCGAGGGGGTCGACGTGCGCGAGGTGGTGACGCCCGAGCACGTCGAGGCGGTGCTCGGCCCGCAGAAGCACCACGTCGAGCTCGCCGAGCGCACGCTCTCTCCCGGCGTCGCGACCGGCCTCGCGTGGACGCCCGGCGGCGGCGAGATCCTCTTCATCGAGGCCTCGCGCATGCCCGGCCACGGCAAGGTCGTGCTCACGGGCAACATGCGCAACGTGATGCAGGAGTCCGCCACGACGGCGGTGTCGTTCGTGCGCAGCAAGGCCGTCGAGCTTCACCTCGACGCCGAGTGGCTCCGGTCGATCGACCTGCACGTGCACGTGCCGCAGCACGGGGCGCCGAAGGACGGGCCGAGCGCCGGCATCACGATCTTCGCGGCGGTGGCGTCGCTCCTGCTCGGCTGCCCCGTGCGCGGGGACGTCGCCATGACGGGCGAGATCACGCTCCGCGGGCGCATTCTCCCGGTCGGCGGGGTCAAGGAGAAGCTCCTCGCCGCCCACCGCGCGGGGATCCGCGAGGTGCTGATCCCCGAGAGCAACCGCCGCGACCTCGAGGACATCCCGGCCGACGTGGTGCGCGAGCTCAAGATCACGCTCGTCTCCCGCGTCGACCAGGTGCTGTCGATCGTGCTCGAGCCGCCGCGTCCCGCGCCGGCGCAGAGCGTGCCCCCGCCGGCGGAGACGCAGAGCGGGGCCTGACCGCAGCGCCGAGGGGCCTGCCGTCGACCCGCGACCTGCGACGGATCCGCCTCCGATGCGCCCCTTTCTGAGAGACCGCGCCGCGATCGGCGGCGCGGTCGCCGTCGCCGCGGTGATGGGCGCGGTCGGCTTTCTCCCACTCTTCGGCGGACCCGGCTACGAGAGCGCGCTCGGCGCCGGCCTCGTGCTGGCGATCGTCGTCCCCGTCTGCGTCGCGCTCGAGCTCTCGACCGTACGCGCGCCCCCGCGCGACGCTTTCGGCCGCGGCGTCGCGACCGGCGCCGCGCTCGCGGGCGTCGCCTTCGCGACGACGATCGCGCACGGCCTTCGCATCGGGTTCTGCGACCTCGCCGGGGGCGCGGAGACGTTCGCGCTCGGCCCCGCGGCCGGCGCGCTGCTGGGGGGCGCGTGGGGCGCCGTCGCCGGGGAGGTCGCGTCGAGGCGCGGTCGGCCGGCCTCGCGCCGCGCCGTCGCGGTGATCGTCGGGCTCGCGGGCCCGATCGCTTCGATCGGCGTGAGCGTCGCGCGCTTCGTCGGCAGCCCGATGGTGTTCGCGTACGACCCGCTCGTGGGCCACTTCAGCGGCGCGCTCTACGACACGGTCGTGTCGAGCGCGGGCCTCTGGACGTACCGCGCCGGGTCGGCCGCGACGCTGCTCGCCGTCCTCGCGCTCGCGGAGCACCTCGGCCGCACCGCGGAGGGCCGCGTGGTCTTCCGGTCCGCCGGTCGCCCGGGCCTCGCGGTCGCCGGCGTCGCCGCGCTCGTCGCGAGCCTCGCCGTGACGGCCTCGGGGCCGCGCCTCGGCCACTGGCACACGGCCGCCTCGATCGCCGAAGCGCTGGGCGGGCGGCTCGAGGGGGTGCGCTGCTCGGTGGTGTACCCTCGCGGGATGCGCGCCGCCGACGTCGACCGCTTCGCGCGCGAGTGCGACGCCGACGTGGCCGTCGAGGAGCGGTGGTTCGGCGCCCCCGGGCCCGCCCGCATCACGGCGTACCTCTTCGCCGACTCCGGGCAGAAGGCCGCGCTCATGGGCGCCGCGGACACGTACGTCGCGAAGCCCTGGCGTCGCGAGGTCTACGTGCAAGCGGGCGGCTATCCGCACCCCGCGCTCGGTCACGAGATCGCCCACGTGATCGCGGGCGCGTTCGCGCGCGGCCCCTTCCGCGTCGCCGGGTCGCTCGGCGGGTGGCTGCCCGATCCGGGGCTCATCGAGGGGGTCGCCGTTGCCGCGTCGCCCGCCGACAGCGACCTCACCGGTCGGCAGTGGGCGCGCGCGATGAAGGACCTGGGTCTCCTCCCGCCGCTCGCGCGTCTCTTCGCGCTCGGCTTCCTCGGCGAGAACTCGTCGACGGCGTACACCGTGAGCGGTGCGTTCGTGAGCTTCGTCGCCGAGACGCGCGGCGCCGCCGCGATCCGCGCGTGGTACGGGGGAGAGGATCTCGCCCGCGTCACCGGGGCCTCGTGGCACGATCTCGAGCGCGCGTGGCACGAGGATCTCGACCGCGCCGAGCTGCCCGAGGCGGCGCGCGCACAGGCGAAGGCGCGCTTCGATCGCCCGGCCGTCTTCGGGCGGCGCTGTCCGCACGTCGTCGACGAGTGCCGGGCGCGCGCCGATCGGCAGAGGGGCGCCGGCGACGTCGACGGGGCGCTCGCGTCCCTCGCGGAGGTGCGGCGACTCGATCCGGGCGACGCGAGCGCGCGGCTGTCGATCGCGACCGCGACCGCGCGCGGGGCGCGGGCGGTCGAGGCGCGCGCCCTGCTCGAGGCCCTCGCGGGCGACGCGACCGCGCCGCGTCACGTGCGCGATCGCGCGCTCGAGGAGCTCGGCGACGCGGCGCTCGTCGCCGGCGATCCGGCGGCCACCGCCCGCTACGACGAGGTCGCGTTGCGCACGGTCGACGAGGACCGGCTCCGCACGCTCGACGTGAAGCGCAGCGCGGCCGAAGGGGCCATCGGCGCCCGCGCGGTCGTCGAGCTGCTCGTGGGCGCCGCCGGGCGCGGACCCGACCGCTTGCGGGCGGCCGAGCTGCTCGGCGCATGGGCGGCGACCGCGATCGCTGACGGCATGCCGGAGTACCTCCTGGCCCGCCAGCTCACCGCGGCGGGCGAGTGGGCCGACGCGGCGACGAAGCTCGACGTCGCGATCGCGCGGGGCCTGGCGCTGCCGCGCGTGCGGCGAGAGGCGCGCCGGCTGCGGTTCGTTGCCGCGTGCGCGCTCTCCGACGGCGCGGCCGCGCGCGCGGCCTACGAGGCCTACGCGGCCGACCCAGGCCTCCCGGCGGGGCGGCGCGCCGCGGCCGAGGCGCTGCGCGTGCGATGCGGGGACGGCGACGAGATCGGGAGGCGCACGCAATGATCGAGACGACGATGGGCCAGGACCGATCGGCGATCGAGGCCGCGCGAGCGATCCTCGCGCGCCACGGGACGCTGCTCACTCAGGAGGCGTTCTCCGCCCTGCTCGACGCCCTCGCCGCGCGTCTCTCGGTGGCGCGTCTGAGCGTCGTGCTGCTCGAGGAGCCGGAGCACCTGCGGCTCTACGTCGGCGCCGGAGCCGAGGTGCCCCTCGCACCGGCCGGATCGCGCCTGATAGCCGGCGGCGTGGAGTGGCGCGCGGCGACGGGCCGCGGTGAGCCGTACGTGTGCGACGACACGCACCTCGGAGGCGGGCACGACCCCGCGTTCGCGGCCGTCGGCTTGCGATCGTATCGGGTGACCCCGCTGCGCGGCGCGGACGGCGGCGACGGGGTGATCGGCGGGTTCTTCGTCTTCTTCGCCCGGGCCGGCGCGGCCAGCGAGGCGCCGACGGCCGTGCTCGACGAGGTGGCCGCGCTCGTCGAAGGCAGCCTTCAGCGCGCGGTGCGGCTGGCTCGCGAGCGCCGGCTCGCGAGGATCCTCGAGACCTCGGGCGACGCGATGCTCGCCTGGGACGCCGACGGCGTCGTGACCGACGCCAACGCCGCGGCGCTCGCGCTGACGGGCCGGTCCCGGCGCGAGCTCATCGGTGCGAGCATCGAGGACCTGCTCGGCCACGCGCACGCCTCGGGGTCGACGCCGCACGGCGCTCGCCTTTCGCTCGCGTCGCGCGCCGGCGAGGTGCCGGTCTCGGCGACGATCACCGCGTTCGACGGCGACCCGAGCGTCGCAGGGCACGCGCTCCTGCGGGACGTTTCGGCCGTCGTCCGCGCCGAGCGCGAGGCTGCCGAGTCGCTCGCCCGCGTCCGCGAGCTCGAGGAGCAGCACCGCGCGCTGCTCGACGCCGCGCCGATGGTCATCGTCCGCATCGACCCGGCGACAGGCGATCTCGACTACTTGAACCGCCGCGGCGCGGAGCTCTTCGGCGTGGCCGTCGACGAGGCGCTCGCGACGCCGGGGTTCCTCCGCGACCGTCACGCCGACCCGGACGGCCTCGCCGCGTACGACTCCGCGCTCTCGTGCGCTCGGCGAGGCGCCGCGGCGCCCCCCTACGAGGCCCGGATCCGGGCCCGGACCGACGCGATCACGTGCCTGGTCACGCTCTACCCGCTGCGCGCCGAGCGCGGGAAGGTCGTCGCGATCGAGGCCACCGTGAAAGACGCGAGCTCGGAGCAAGCGGCCCGGTCCCGGTTGGTGTCGAGCGACCGCCTCGCGACCCTCGGCGTGCTCGCGACGGGGGTCGCCCACGAGATCAACAACCCCGCCGCGTTCATCGTGCTCGGCCTCGACATGCTCGATCGCCTCCTGCGCGGGCCCGGCGTCACGCTCGGCGACGCGACCTCCGACGCCGTCCGATCGCTCGGCGTCGAGCTGCGCGAGTCCATCCGTCGCATCGTCGACATCACGCGGGATCTGCGCCTCTTCGCGAGCTCGTCCGCCGGCGGCGAGGGCAAGCCGACGGTGGTCGACGTCAACCGCACGGTCGAGAGCGCGCTGAGCCTGACGCGCGGCAAGATCGTCGAACGCGCCCGCGTCGAAAGGCAGCTCGGCGACGTGCCGCCCGTGCTCCTGCCGGATGGCCGCCTCGCGCAGGTCGTCGTAAACCTGCTCCTGAACGCTGCGCAGGCCATCCCGCGGAGCGAGCCGGGCGACAGCCACGAGATCACGGTGGTGACTCGCAGCGACGGCCGGGTGGTCGAAATCGAGGTGCGCGACACGGGCGCCGGCATCCCGGCGGAGAACCTCGCCCGCATCTGGCAGCCGTTCTTCTCGACCAAGCCGCCCGAGGCCGGCACGGGCCTCGGCCTGAGCATCTGTCGCGAGATCGTCGAGCGGGCGGGCGGCGTCATCTCGGCGCAGAGCCCCGTGCCCGGCGCCGTCCCGCAGCGCGGCTCGCGCTTCGTCGTCGCGCTGCCTGCGGCCGGCCCGGAGTCCGAGGCGCCGCCTGCCTCCGCGCAGCCCTCGCGCAGCCTGACCGACGGCGGGCGCGTGCTGCTCGTCGACGACGAGCCGGCGCTCGCCCGCGTGCTAGCGGAGGAGATCGGACGCTTTCACGAGGTGGTCACGGCCCCGAGCGCGACGGCGGCCCTCGAGCTCCTCGCGCGCGGGTCGTTCGACGCCGTCCTCTGCGACCTCCAGATGCCCGGCATGTCCGGCGAGGCCCTCTTCGCCGAGGTCTGCCGTCGCGACGAGCCGCTTTCCCGGGCCTTCATCTTCATGACGGGCGTCGGCTTCGGCGCGCACGTCGAGCGCTTCCTCGAGTCGTCGGGCCGCCCCGTCCTCGAGAAGCCCTTCGCGACCGAGGACGCGCTCGCGCTGCTCGCGAAGGTCCTCCGCGCGCGCCAGGACCGCTAGGTCGAAGCGCCGGGGCGCGCCGTGCAGCCGTGCGCGCGGCGCCGCCCCCTCGGGCCGCGCCAGAGCGTCACTCGCTCAGCTTGAAGGGGATGTAGAGCAGGCGCACCTTCGACATGGTGCCCTCGCGCGTGAAGCCCGCGAGGCCGTAGAGCAGGTTCCACCAGTGCCCCTCGGGCGACTCCCCGTAGGTGAAGAAGGGGAACACGTGCACTTCCCAGTCGGTGCCGCCGCGAACCTTCTTCTCGCGATAGTACGTGTTTAGCGTCAGCTGCGAGATCGTGCTCTGGTCCGCGTGCCGGAAATAGAAGGGCAAGACCACCGTCGTGCGGGCCTTCGGAGAGGCGAAGTCCCAGAGGAACGGCGCGACGACGAGGTGCGACGAGTTGTTCTCTCGGCCGACCCAGAACAGCGGGTGGATGTCGGTCTCCCAGCCCGTCACGTCGGTCGTGTGCCGGAAGAGCGGCGTGATCCACGTCGTGTCGCTGAGGCCCGGCTTCTTGAACCGCGCGTAGAGCGGCAGGATGGCGAGGTCGTCGCTGCGTGGCGAGGTGTTCCGGTAGAAGAATGGGAACAGGATCTTGCGGTCGAGGCCGATGTCGGGGTCGCGGTACTGCCAGTACAGCGGAGTCCACATGTCGAGCTCGGTGCGGCCGCGGTAGCGCGCGTAGCCCCACGTGACGAAGGTCTTCTCGTCCTTCTCGCCGCGCCCCCACACGAAGAGCGGCGTCGCGAGCAGCTTCGACGTGCCCTTGTAGCCGTAGTGGAAGAGGGGAAAGAGGGTGGTGTGATCCTCGTTTTTGCCCCAGTTGTGGAAGTACACGGGCAGGACGTCGAACGCGTCCTTGTCGCGGGAGTGCTCCCACAGCAGCGGGCCCCACACGTTCAGCGACGTGTCGCCGACGTCGTTGTACCGGTAGTAGTGGAGCAGCGGCGGGATGATCTCGTACTCGGTGCGCTCGTCGCGGCCGTAGAGGTAGAGCGGGGCGAGGCCGAGGTCGATGCTGTCGGCGGTGCGCGTGTCGCACGCCGGGCCGCCCTTCCACTTGCAGAACATCGGGCCGACGATGTTCAGCCCATCGCGCATGGTGTGCCGGGTGAACGTGAGCAGCGGCGGGATGTGGAAGTAGCCGCTGCCGTCGGCCGAGGCGCCCTCGAAGTAGAGCGGGGCGAGCCAGTTGTCGTGGCGGCCCCACGTGGGCTCGGGCGCGGGGCCCGTCGCGCCCTTTGCGCGCGGAGGCGCGGGGACCGTCGGGGCTTCACGGTGCATGAACGGGCCGACGATGGTCGTGCGCGTCACGCCCTCGCGCAGGTTCCACACCAGCGGGAAGACGATGTCGGCGTCGCGATTCTCGCTCCGGCGCTGGTAGTAGAGCGGCCCGAAGACCGACGACCGGTCCTTGCCCCATTTCCACTCGGCCCAGACGGGCGGCAGGATCGTGCGGAACTGGTAGCTGCCGCTCCGCTCCCGGTAGTAGAGGCCGTAGAAGTCGCGCTCCGTCGTCGGGCCTTGGCCGCCCACCGGGTCGCGCTCCGCGTCGGTGCCGATCTTCCCCGTCAGCGACGGCGGGATCGCCAGCGGATCCTGCGGGAGCTGCGCCTCGGTGGTCGGCAGCTTCTGGGCGTCGTCCGCGCCCGGCGCGGCGTGCGTCGCGGGGCCCTGGGGCTGCGCCTTCGCGGGCGCCTTGCCCATGCCGGGCGTCATCATGCCGGGGCCGCCCATGCCGCCCATGCCGCCCATGCCGGGTGCGCCCATCCCGACCTGCGCGAACGCGGCCTCGGGGCGGGTGAGGGCGAGCGCGACGACGGCGCCGGAGACCCAGCGCGACACGGCCTTCTGCGAGGGGACGGTCAACGCGCTCCTCGCGGCGCGTCGCTCGCGCCGGCGTCGATTGCGCCGGCCTCGGTCGGGGCGGTTCGGGGGGTCACGATCCGGTCGGCGACGATGGCCGCGGCGTCCTCGAGCGGGACCTCGTCCTGCGTGCGGGCGGCGAGGTCCTTCACCGCGCACACGCCCCGCGCGAGCTCCGATTCGCCGAAGATCACGCAGAATCGCGCGCCGGCCGTCTCCGCGCGCCGCAGCATCGCCTTGAGCTTGCCGCCTCGGCCGTCGACCTCGGCTGCCACGCCGAGCTTGCGCAGATCGCGCGCGAAGCGGAGCGCCCCGTCGATGGCCGCGTCGCCCATCGGAGCGACCCAGCAGACCGGGCCACGTTCGCGGGCGCGGAGCGGCGCGACCGAGAGCACGCGCTCGATGCCCATCGCGAAGCCGATCGCGGGCACCTTCGGGCCGCCGAGGCCCTCGATCATGTTGTCGTAGCGGCCGCCGCCGGCGAGCGTGTTCTGCGCGCCGAGGTCGCCCATCGAGGTCTTCACCTCGAACAGCGTGCGCGTGTAGTAGTCGAGGCCCCGGACGAGCGTCGGGTCGACGACGTAGCGCACGCCGAGCGCGTCGAGGTGGCGCCGCAGGCCGTTCCAGTGCGCGAGGTCGTCGCCGTCGAGCAGCTCGAGGATCGACGGGCCGCCGAGGACCGCCTCGCGGTCGCGCGGGTCCTTCGAGTCGAGGATGCGCAGCGGGTTCTTGTCCAGGCGGCGCTGGGAGTCGTCGCTCAGCGAGGCGCGCTTGGGGGCGAGGAAGTCGAACACGGCCTGGCGGAAGCGCGCGTGCGTGTCGCCCGACCCGAGCGAGCTCACGTGCGTCGTGAGGTCGCTGATGCCGATTCGCTGGAAGAAGCCGACGACGAAGTCGATCATCTCGGCGTCGGCCACCGGGCCCACGTCGCCGTAGTGCTCGCAGCCGGCCTGCCAGAACTGGCGGTATCGGCCCTTCGCCGGGCGCTCGCCGCGGAACATGGGCCCGAGGTACCACCAGCGCGACACCGGCCGCTGCCCGGCGACGGCGTGCTCGACGAACGCGCGCGCGGCGCCGGCGGTGCCCTCCGGGCGGACCGTGAGCCGGTCGTCGTGCCGCTCGAAGGAGTACATCTCCTTCTCGACCACGTCGGTCGTCTCGCCGATCTGGCGCGCGAAGAGCTCGGTCGCCTCGATGACGGGAGTGCGGACCTCCGCGAAGCCGTGAAGCTCTGCGTGTACCCGAAAGGCGGTCTCCAGCTCCTGCCAGCGACCGACCTCGTCGGGGAGGATGTCGTTCATCCCTCTGACGGCGCGAACCTCCATAGCAGCCGCGGGCTTATGGTCGGGGATGCGTGGGGGGTCAAGCGCAAGTCGGCCTCGCGTCACGCGAGGCGCGAAACCCGGCGAGCGGGTCGCGCGTGGCGGCTCGGTCGAGGCGTCGTCGGGACCGGCGGGCGGCGTGTGGGCGGTCGGCGCCCCGACCCTGACACGTCGCTCACGACGCGCGCACTCTGGCACAACGCAGTTCCTGCGAGGCTCGTTTCCGCGCGCCGTTTGGCGCATCGGCGCTGGCACGGAGCGTGATTGTCGGTGGCTGCGCCCCGCGACCCGCCACGTTCTCGGTCGGGCCGCGCGGTCCGCCACCCCTCGAGGGTTGCTCGTTCTCGTCCCCGGGCCGGCATCGCCGGCATTGCACGGAGGTCACGCATCATGGTTCGCACACTTCGACCCGGCTTCGCGGTCCTGTTCTCGCTCCTCGGCGCGGCCCTCGGCGGATGCACCGCGGAGACCGGCGCGACCGGGGGCACCCCGGGCGGCACGACGAACCCCGGAGGCGACGACTCGGGCTTCGTCTCCGACAACCCGTCGGGCTCAGGCGCCGGCAAGGGGTCGACCGGCACCTCCACCGACGGCGCGGGCGCGGGCGGAGCGTCGCCGGGCGCGGAGGGCGGCAACGCAGCGGCCGAGCGCGCGATCTCCGAGGCCGACATCATCCAGGTCGACGGCGGCAAGCTCTACGCGCTGTCGCAGTACAGCGGCCTGTCGGTCATCGACATCTCCCAGAAGGACCACCTCAAGATCCTCGGCCGCTGGCAGTCGCTCGGCGTGCCCTTCGAGATGTACCTGCGCGACGGCATGGTCTACGCGATGTTCACCTCGTGGGGGCAGTACCTCTACGACGCGAAGGCCGACAGCTACAGCTGGGTCAGCTCGAGCCGCATCGAGGCCCTCGACGTCACGAATCCGGCCGATATCAAGCAGATCGGCTCGTACGACATGCCGGGCATGATCTCCGACTCGCGCACGGTCGGCAACGTGCTCTACGCCGTGACGTTCGAGGACGGCTACTGCTGGAACTGCCAGCAGAAGCCGAACACGACGGTCACCTCGCTCGCCGTCGGCAACCCGAAGGACATCCACGTCGTCGACCAGCTCTCGTACACGAACGCCGATCCGAACGGGTACGGCTGGTGGAAGCGCAGCATCGCCGTCAACCAGCAGCGCATGTACGTCGCCGGCATCGAGTGGGACGGCCAGGGCGAGGGGCACTCGACGATCCAGGTCGTCGACATCTCCGACCCGACCGGCAAGCTCGTGCAGGGCGCGACGGTCGAGGCCGCCGGTCAGATCGAGAGCCGCTGGCAGATGGACGAGCACGCGGGCGTGCTGCGCGTCATCAGCCAGCCCGGCGTCTGGTGGTCGAACGGCACGCCGATCGTGCAGACGTTCACGGTCAACTCGTCGAGCGACGTCAAGGCGCTCGCGTCGCTGACGCTGAAGCTGCCCGAGCCCGAGCGGCTCCAGTCGGTGCGCTTCGATGGATCGCGCGCCTACGCGATCACCGCGGTCCAGAAGGACCCGCTGTTCACGATCGACCTCGCCGACCCGGCCAACCCGAAGCAGGCGGGCGAGATCGAGATGCCGGGCTTCGTCTATCACATGGAGCCGCGCGGCGACCGCCTCTACGCGGTCGGTTTCGATCAAGGCAACCCGGCCGGCTCGCTGCACGTCTCGCTCTTCGACGTGGCCGACCTCGCGAAGCCGACGATGATCGAGCGCGTGAACTTCGGCGGTGACTGGTCGAACCTCGCCGAGGACCAGGACCGCATCCACAAGGCGTTCACCTTCGTCGACGACCTCGGCCTCTTGATGGTGCCGTTCACCGCGTACAACTACGACGCACAGGGCGGCTACTACGGCTGCTCGAGCTTCGAGAGCGGCATCCAGCTCATCGACTACGGCACCGACACGCTCGCGAAGCGCGGCGTCGCTCCGGCGAAGGGCTACGCGCGGCGCGCGTTCATCCACGAGGACCGGCTCTTCGGCGTCTCGGACTCCGACGTGGCCACGTTCGACATCAGCGACCGCGATCAGCCGAAGACCACGGCGTCGATCCCGATCGCGACCAACGTCACGCAGTCCATCGTCGTCGGCGACAAGCTCGCGCGGCTCGCGTCCGACTGGTGGAGCGGATCCGCGCGCCTCGACGTCGTGCCGCTCTCCGATCCGGCGCGCATCGAGCCGCTTGGGACGCTCGACCTCTCGAGCCTCGACCCGGTCGGCGACGCGTGCTGGGGCTGGGGTTACTGGGTCAGCAACGCCTTCGCGACCGGCAGCACGCTCACGCTGGTGCGGTCCGGCTGGGACTACCAGGGCCAGAAGCCGGTCACGCGCCTCGACCTCATCGACCTGTCGAACGCCGCGGCGCCGAAGGCGATCGGCCACGTCGACCTCGACTTCAACGTGTACTCGTACGGGTATTACGGTGACGTCACCTCGGGCACCAACGTCGTGCAGGTCGGATCGACGCTCGTCTTCCGCAGCGTGCCGAACCCGGTCTGGTACGACCCGAGCAACTCGACGCAGCTCGAGGACGCCGGGCTCGAGGTCATCGACCTCGCGAACCCGCAGAAGCCGGTCCGAACGAGCGTCGCGCTCCCGTCCGGCTACGGGCACACGAACCTGATCGCGGACGGCCACGACATCGTCCTGTCGCACTGGGTCCCCGACGCAGTCGACCCGGCCAAGGTGCGCTTCTACGTCGACCGCGTCGATGTCTCGAATCCGTCCACTCCGGTCGTCGACGCGCCCGTGAACGTCCCCGGCGCCCTCGTCGCCGTCGACGGCCCCTCTGGCCGCGTCCTCACGCTCGACTACAAGCTGGTCGAGATCCAGAACGTGCGGCAGGACGACTGCTACTACGCCTTCGGCTACGGCGCGCGGTTCATCCCGGCCGACCCGCAGAACCCGGACTGGGCGAAGCCCGGCACCTGCTACGGCATGCACCGCACCTTCAAGCTCTGCGACGTCGACGCCGGCAAGGCTGCGCTGATCTCGCAGACCGACCTGCCCGACGGCGTCTGGCTCGGCAACCTGGCGCTCGGCGACGACCGCGTCTTCGGCGTGCAGAACCCGAGCTACGGCTACGGCTACTACGGCCAGGGCGACGGCGCGCGGAACTACGACGCGCCCGCCAACCTCGACACGCCGAAGCTCTTCGCGATCGGCGGCATGCGCGACGGCAAGCTCCAGCAGGCGACGAAGACGCTCGCGGCGAACGAGTGGGTCTACACGGCGGGCGTGCTCGGCAAGAAGGCCGTGACGACGGGCTACACGTCCCCGGCGATCGGCGTCTTCGACACGACCGACCTCGCCGCACCGACCTACGGCGTCGTCGAGCAGCTGCCGTCCTGGGTGTCGAACGTCACCATCAGCGGCGAGTCCGCGATCTGCTCGATGAGCTTCTGGGGCGTGCGGACGGTCGACCTGTCGAACTGATCCGCTGACCCGACCCCCCGCGGCGCCCACGCCGCGGCGCGCTGCGCCCCGGAGGCACTGCTTCCGGGGCGCAGTGTCTTTTCTGGGATCCTTCGCTTCGGCCGGGTCGTGCCCTACATGACCCGCGATGGACCCGAAGAAGCCGAGCTACGTCGTCCGCCCTCCCACCGCCGTCCTGACGCGCGGCTTCGACCCGTCGCTGTCGGTCGGGTCCGCCCGCCCGGCGGTGTTCCGATCGTCGACGTACGTATTCCAGACGCCCGAGGCGGCCGAGCACGCATTCGAGTGCGCCCTCGGCCGCGCACACCCCGCGGAAGGGCAGCGCCCGGACCTCATCTACGCCCGCCTCTCGCACCCGAACGCCGAGATCGTCGAGGACCAGATCGTCCCGCTCGAGCCCGGCGCGAAGGCTGCGGCCGTCTTCAACTCCGGGATGGCGGCGATCTCGACGTTCTTCCTCGCGAGCTGTCCGCCCGGGTCGACGTTCGTCTACACGACGCCCCTCTACGGCGGCACGCACCACCTTATCCACCAGTTTCTCGCGCCGCTCGGCGTGCGGGGCATCCCGGTGCGCGCCGGCGACACGGCCGCGCTCGTCGCCGCGATCGGGGCTGCCGAGCGTCTCCGCGCCGTGTTCCTCGAGTCGCCCGCGAACCCGACGCTCGTGATGAGCGACATCGCCGCCGCGGTGAAGGCTGCCCGCGCGCGCGAGGAGCCGGTGCTCGTCGCCGTCGACAACACGCTGCTCGGGCCCGCGTTTCAGCACCCGCTCACGCTCGGCGCCGACCTCGTCGTCTACTCGGCGACGAAGTACCTCGGCGGCTTCTCGGACATGCTCGCCGGCGTCGTGCTCGGCAGCTCGGAGGAGCAGATCGCGGAGCTGCGCGGCCTGCGCGGCATCCTCGGCAACATCCTGCAGCCCGACGAGTGCTGGATGCTCGACGGCCGCCTGCCGACGGTCCACCTGCGGATGAACCGCCAGAGCAAGAACGCGCAGCGCATCGTCGAGGCGCTCGAGGGCCACCCGAAGATCGAGCGCATCCACTACCCGATGCTCTTCGACGACCCCGAGCAGGTCCGCATCCGCGACGCGCAGTGCGATTTCCCCGGCGCCCTGTTCTCGCTCGTGCTGCGAGGTGGCAAGGCGGCGGCGTTCGACCTCCTGCGCAACCTCCACATCGCCAAGAACGCGGTGAGCCTGGGCGGCGTCGAGTCGCTCGCGTGCCACCCCGCCACGACGACGCACTCCGAGATGAGCGCGGAGGACCTCGCGGCGAGCGGTGTCGTGGACGGCCTCGTCCGCTTCTCCGTGGGCATCGAGGACTACCGCGACGTGCTGCGCGAGATCCGCGCGGCCCTCGATCTCTGCTGACCCGTCCGCGCCCTTGTCGTCGAGGGCGCGCGCGATACGCTGACGGCATGCAGGCGCGATCGGGATCGGCGCGGCGCATTGGGCGTGCCGCCCTCGCGCTCGCCACCTGCTGCGGCGCGATCGCTGCGCAGCCGGCCCGGGCCGACGAGCTGCCGTACGCGCTCGACGGCCTCCCGCGCGAGGCCGCGGCGGGGCCGTTCCGCTGCCCCGAGGTCGAACACGCCCTCTATCGGGGCACCAGCCTGCGCTACGACCCGCCGGCGTTCGTCCACCCCGGCTTCCGCGAGAGGCTCGCGCGGTTCGAGGAGGTCGTGCGCGACGTGGCCGTCGAGACCTACGGTCGCGCCCCGCGGACGGTGAGAAATCTCGGCACCTACGCGTGCCGTCGCATGACGACCTCGCCGGATTGGCTGAGCGAGCACGCATTCGGCAATGCGATCGACGTCGCCGGCTTCGACTTCGACGCGGCGCCACGCGGCGAGCCGCTCGCCGCCGGCCTCGACCGCGCCTTCCGTTCCGGCTTCGAGGTCCGCGTCCTTGCGCACTGGTCGGGCCGGCACGCCCACGCCGCCGTGCATGCGCGCTTCCTGCACACGCTCGCAGCGCGCCTGGTCCCTCGCGCCGACGTGTTCCGCGTGCTGCTCGGGCCCGCGTACCCCGGTCACAAGAGCCACTTCCACTTCGACATGGCGCCCTTTCGCCTCGTGCGCGTCTTCGAGGGCGACGAGGCGACCGAGCGGTGATCGAGCGGTGATCGAGCGGTGATCGAGCGGTGATCGCGACGCGTCGGCGCGGCGGGCGAGGCGGGAGGGGGAGGGGAGGGGCGCGAGCGCCAGGCGTTCCGGCGCTCGCGGTGGGGACGATCAACGCTTACGGGGCGGAGGCGATCGCCACGTTGAGGAGGCTCGCGCCGCCGACGTCGACCGGGGCCGTCCACGCGTTGCCGACGTAGCGCGCGTGGTACGCATGCCCGTCGGGCTTCACGAAGGCGATCTCCGCGACCGATCCGCCGACGCCGTGCGCGAGCGCGGGGGGAGACACGCTCGCGGTCGCCGCGGCCGAGAGCGCGGCCGCGTTCGACCACGCACCGGCCGCGTACTGGCTGAAGTACAGGTTGCCGTCGAGGCCGCGGAACGCGAGCATCGCGCCGCCGCCCGTCGTGGCCGTGAGCGCGACCTGGCCCGCGGTGAACGCGCTCGGGACCGCCACCGCCGCGGACCACACGCCTGCGGTCCGGGTGAAGGCCAGGACCTGGCCGCCCACGTCGACGACCGATACCGAGAGGAGCTCCGGGCCGGCGCCGAGCGCGACGACGGTCGGCGAGACCTTGAAGTTCGCGTTCGAGTCGATGCTCGCAGCGGCCCCCCAGGCGCCGCCGGTCCGATTCACGCCCTTGAAGACGTTGCCCGCGTTGCCGTCGTGGAAGACGACTGCCGCGTTCGCGCCGAGCGAGGCGAGCGCCGCCGGCTTCGCGCCGAAGTTCTGCGGGCTGCCGACCTGCTCGGTCGCCGACCACGTGCCGTTCCCGACGTCGAACGACTGGTAGTAGAACTTGAAGTCGCTGCCGTGGAACACGGCCTGTGCGACGCCGGTCCCGGCGTCGATCGCGGGCCTTCCGATCGTCGTGTTCGCTCCGACCTGCAGGAAGTCCGCCCAGCTGCCCGGCGTCCACGTCGCGTAGACGAGCATGTTCCCGGCCGTCAGATGCATCAGCCCGACGCCCTTGCCGCCGACGATCGTGAGCGCGAGCCCGTCGGACGAGGCACCCGTGAGCGACACTCCGGTCCACGCGCCGCCGGGGTTGTACTCGGCGCCGATCGCGCCCGCCGATCCCGAACCGACGAGCAGGACGGTCGGGCAGATCGCGCACCCCCCGCCGCAGTCGACGTTCGTCTCGGTCCCGTTCTTCACGCCGTCGTTGCAGGTGGGCGCCGCGCAGAGCTTGTTCGCGCCGCAGACCCCGCTCGAGCAGTCGCCGGCGACGAGGCACGCGCTGCCGTCGGCGCAGTGGGGACACGCGCCGCCACAGTCCTTGGCGGTCTCGGCGCCGTTCTTCACGCCGTCGTTGCAGGCGGCCACCGCGCAGAGCTTGTTCGCGCCGCAGACGCCGCTCTGGCAGTCGGTCGCCGCCGAGCAATCGAGGCCGTCCGCGCAGGTCGGGCACGCGCCGCCACCGCAGTCGACCCCCGTCTCCTTGCCGTTGCGGATGCCGTCGCTGCACTTCGCGGTGACGCACACTCCGGCCGAGCAGACGCCGCTCAGGCAGTCCGTGGGCAGGCCGCAGGTGCTGCCGTCGGCGCAGGGCGAGCACGACCCGCCGCAGTCCTTGGCCGTCTCGGTCCCGTTCTTCACGCCGTCGTTGCAGGTGGGCGCCGTGCAGGTCTTGTTCGCGCCGCAGACGCCGCTCGAGCAGTCGCCGGCGACGAGGCAGGCGCCTCCGTCGGCGCAGGGCGAGCAGGACCCGCCGCAGTCCTTCGCGGTCTCCGAGCCGTTCTTCACGCCGTCGTTGCAGGCCGCCGCGCTGCAGACCTTGTTCACGCCGCAGACGCCGCTCGAGCAGTCGCCGGCGACGAGGCAGGCGCCTCCGTCGGCGCAGGGCGAGCAGGACCCGCCGCAGTCCTTGCCGGTCTCGGAGCCGTTCTTCACGCCGTCGCTGCACGTCGGCGTGGTGCACTGGTTCCCGAGGCAGGTGAGGAGGACGCAGTCGGTCGGCTGCGCGCAGGCCTTGCCCACAGCGCAGGGCGCGCACGTCCCGCCGCCGCAGTCGAGGTCCGTCTCTTGCGCGTTCTTGACGCCGTCCTTGCAGTTGGGCTCGCAGACCTTGTTCACGCACGATCCGCCGACGCAGTCGCCGTCGAGGACGCACCCCAGCGACGGGCCGCACTTGTCGCAGGTGCCGCCGCCGCAGTCCTTGGCGGTCTCGGCGCCGTTCTTCACGCCGTCCTTGCACGTCGGGGTGGCGCAGGCGTCGGCGCTGCAGACGCCGCTCTCGCAGTCGCCGGAGGCGAGGCACGCCTGGCCGTCGGCGCATGCCGGGCAGGTGCCGCCGCCGCAATCGACCGCGGTTTCGGCCCCGTTCTTCACCTGATCCGCGCACGTCGCGTCCACGCACGCGCCGGCCTTGCAGACCTTGCCGCCCGTGCAGTCGCCCGCCTGCGCGCACTCGACGCAGGTGCCCGCGCCGTCGCAGAACTTCGCCCCGTTGCCGCAGGCGACGCCGCCCGGGGTCGGGCCGAGCGCGACGGGCGCGTGGCTCGGTGCGCCTGCCGTGCAGGCGTCGGTCGTGCACGGGTTCGCGTCGTCGGGCAGGTCGGCGTCGTCTGCCACCGATTTGGTCGCGCCCTGGCCGTCGCAGACCACCACCTGGCAGTTGCCCGCGCTCTGTTGCGCGAGCGCGACGCCGTCGGCGGCGAGCTTCGTCCCGCAGGCTCCGCCTTCACACGTGCGCGCGCCGCACTCCGTGTCGACCCCGGGGCAGTCGCCCGGCACGCTGCACTCGCCGCCTCCTCCGTGGCCCCCGGTGCCCTGGCCTCCGATGCCGCCGTGGCCGCCGGTCCCTTGCCCGCCGGTGCCCTGGCCGCCGTGGCCGCCCGTCGCTTGCCCGCCCGTGCCCTGGCCTCCCACGCCGCCCGACCCACCCGTGCCGTGCCCGCCCGCGCCGCCGTTCGCCCCGGTCGTCGTGGTCCTGCCGCCGGCGCCGGACGTCGTCGTGGCCGTGGTCTCGCCGGTCGGGATCTTGTCCCGATCTGGCTTGGCGAGGAGCTCGCAGCCGAGGGTGGTCGTCGACAGGACGAGGGCGACGGCGATGAATCCGAGCGGGCGCTCGAAGGTACGCATGGCGGGAGGCTCCTCGGGCTCGGTGGAGCCCGCGATCGGCGAGCGCCCGCGCTGCGCGGACGGACCGAGGCCAGGCTAGCAAGTTCGAGCGCGGGTGAAGCCGCCGAATGGTCGTGGTCGTCGCTGCCCCGAGGGGCCTCGCGCGGGAGGTCCCGTTCACGGTTCGCAACCGGCTAAGACGGATGACGCGCATAATCCGCAAAGGCCGCGGCGAGGCAGGGCGAATCGAGCAAGACTTGGACGACGCGCGGCGGTCTCGCTCGGATGTCCGGTTCTCGTGGGCGAATTGTCGCGCGCGCGCTCATTTGTCGCGTCGCCGAATCTGGGTGGGAGGAGGCTCGTTGCCAAACGCTGGGGTATTGCGCGTGGCCTACGGTTTGCTCCTGGCGGGCCCTTCGTTCGACGGTTGGAAGAGGAAAGCTCCATGAATCGAAACTCGAGAAGCCTTCGGCGCGCGTTCACCCTGGTCGAGCTGATGATCGTCGTCGCCATCATCGGCGTCCTCGCCGCGCTGGCGATCTACGGTGTCCGCAAATACCTCGCGAGCGCCAAGACCTCTGAGGCGAAGAACAACGTCGGCGCCATCACGCGCGGCGCGGCGTCCGCCTACGAGCGCGAGACGACGGCGTCGCAGGTCGTCGGTGAAGGCTCCAACTCCGCCGCCGCGTCGAACCAGCTCTGCTTCAGCGCCACGGCCGTGCCGAACTTCGTCCCGAAGGGCGTGAAGTACCAGCCCAACTCCAAGGACGGCGTCGACTTCGAGGTCGGCGACGGCCTCACGGGCTGGAAGTGCCTCAAATTCGGTGAGGTTCAGGCGGTCTACTACCAGCTCTCGTACCTGCGCGGCGCTCAGGTGACCAAGGCCCCGGCCGGCAGCTTCGAGGCCTCGGCGACCGGCGACCTCGACGCCGATGGCACGCTGTCGACATTCGCGCGCACCGGGTCCGTCAACGCGACCACCGGCCAGCTGATCCTCGCCACGCAGATCTACGTCGACAACGAGTTCGAGTGATGTGGCCCGGTCCGCGCTGGCTCCCTCCGGGGCCGGCGCGCGCCGCCGTGGCCGCTCGAGGCGGGCGCAGGCGCTAGCGGGGCTTACCGTCGAGCCACGCCTGCAGCAGCACCGTCGCAGCGGCCGTGTCGATCCTGCCGGCGCGCGCGACGCTCTTTCCGCCGCGGCGGTTGCTCGACCGCTCGCGCACGTGCGCGCCGCTGTCGCGTAGCTGGCGCGCGGCTTCGACCGTCGTGAGGCGCTCGTCGACGAGCTCGACCTCGAGGCCCGTGACGTTCGCGAGCTCCTGAGCGAACTGGGTGGCCTTGCGGGCCCGCGGGCCGTGG
This sequence comes from uncultured delta proteobacterium, assembly GCA_903906315.1. Classification (GTDB taxonomy): domain Bacteria; phylum Myxococcota_A; class Polyangia; order Polyangiales; family Polyangiaceae; genus CAIVJW01. The sequence continues at coordinate 51,923 of CAIVJW010000214.1, forward strand.
GCGCCGCTCATGTCGAGGGGCAGGCCGACGAGGAAGCGCGCGACGCCCTCGTCGCGCGCGAAGTCGGCGAGCGCGCGCAGCAGGGGTTTGCGGCTGTGGCCGTCGAGCGCGGGGCGCGGGTGCGCGAGCAGGCCGAGCTCGTCGGACACGGCGACCCCGACGCGGGCGTCCCCGAGGTCGATCGCGGCGACGACGGGGACGCTCACGCTCGGACCCGCCCGACGAAGGCAGCCAGGCCCGCGGCGGCGACGCCGAAGAGCGCCAGCAGCACGTCCCAGCCCGCCCACGTGACCCCGACCGCCCGGTGTAGCAGCACGATCTCGAGCAGGCGCACGAGGAGCGTCGCGAACCCATAGGTGGCGAGGCCGACGGTGACCGGACCTCGCAGGCGCAGGGCGACCTCGAGCGACCGGCCGCTGTGGGGCCACACGTGGCGAAGGGCGTGGCGAACGGCGAGCCCGACGGGTGTCGCCATCGCAAACCCGACGCCGAGCACGAGGAGCGCGGCCTCGGTGCCCGTGAGGTTCGCGTTCGGGCCCGCGCCGCGCGCGAGGCGAATGAGCCCCGCCACGGCCGTGACCGCGCTGGCGCCGACCCAGAACAGCCCGAGGCCCGCGAGCAGCGCACCGAGCGGGCGCGCCAGGCGGATCGTGCGCGCCCGCTCGGCGAGCGAGGCCGCGCGCGCAGCCGGCGGGGCGACGAGCGCGATCGGAGCCGCACCGTCGGCCTGCGTCGCTCCGGGCTCCGCGCTCGGGTCCCAGGGCGCGAGGTCGGCGTCGAGCTCCTCCATGCTGCCGTGCCGATCGGCGGGCCGCTTGGCCATCGCGCGCTGGATGACGATCTCGAGCGGCTCGGGGATCGTGGGGTCGATCGTGCGCGGCGGCACGGGGTCGCGCGTGAGCACGGCGGCGAGCGTCGCGGTCGGGTCGTCGCTGTCGAACGGGCGCCGGCCGGTGATGGCCGCGTAGAGGAGCGCTCCGACGGCGTACACGTCGGCGCGCGCGTCGACCTTCTCGCCGCGCGCCTGCTCGGGCGCCATGTACGACGGCGTCCCCATGATCATGCCGGTCTTCGTCAGCGCGGCGCCCGGCGCGTCCCCGAGCTTCGAGATCCCGAAGTCGAGGACCTTGGCCGTCGGCCACGCGAGATCCCCGGTCAGGAACACGTTTTCGGGCTTCATGTCGCGGTGAATGACGCCGCGCGCGTGCGCCGCTGCGAGCGCCCGGCAGACCTGGCGGACGATGCGCACGGCCGCGCCGACCTCCATCCGCCCCACGTGCCCGAGGTGCTGTGCGAGCTCGCAGCCCTCGAGGAGGTCGGCCACGAGGTAGGGCCGCCCGTCGGGGAGCCGGTCGACGTCGTAGACCCCGACGACGTACGGGCTCGTGATCGCGGCGGCGGCCTCGGCCTCGCGCTGGAAGCGCGTGAGCACCTCGGGGTGCCGCGCCAGCTCCGCGTGGAGCACCTTCACCGCGAAGCGCTTCGAGCCGATCCGCGTGTGCCGCGCCTCGTAGACGCGCCCCATGCCTCCCGCGCCGATCGCGCGGACGATCGAGTAGGTCCCCGCGAGCGTCGTGCCGACGAGCTCGTCCTCGTCGGGCCCGAGCTCCGTCTCGACGAGCGCGGTCGCGTCGCGGGGGCAGACCTTGAACTCGGCCGGGTAGCGCACCCCGCAGGCGGGACAGGCCTTCGGCGTCGGGCTGGCCGCGTTCGGTGCCGGCGTGTCCGTAGGCGCGCCGGCGAGGCCGATGCGCGTGCCGGCGGGCGTGGCGCTGCCCGGCGTGGTCGCCGCGATGCCGATCCGGGATGCGCCGGTGGTGCCGGTGACCGGCGCGTTCGCGGACGTGCCGCCCGGGCGTAGGTTCGCGGTCATGGCGGTAGCCCCCCGACCGGACGTGTAGCAGAGAACGACCGGCGTGCGGGGCGCGAGACGCTCTCGTCGTTGACCGGACGGCGCCCCTGCGTATACTCCCGCGCCTCTTCCGTTCGGCCCGTTCGCGGGCGCGCGCCGCTCCGGGCGTGTCGCTCACCGACGGGCGTCACTGGCCCAACCGCGGCGCTCGGCAGCGCACGCGGCGGTCGGGAGCGACTCACATGCTGCATCAGACGCAAAAGGCCTCGATCGTCGAGAAGTACCAGACGCACGAGGGCGACACCGGGTCGCCCGAGGTGCAGATCGCGCTCCTCACGGAGCGGATCACCCAGCTGACCGACCACTTCAAGACGCACAAGAAGGACCACCACTCGCGCCGTGGTCTGCTCAAGCTCGTCAGCATGCGCCGCCGCCTGCTCGACTACTTGAAGCGCACCGGCATCGAGCGCTACCGCACGCTCATCGTCCGCCTGAATATTCGTAAGTAACAAGCGCGCACCGTCGGAAGCGCCGGCCGAGAGGCCCATCGCATCCGGCGCGATCCCCGGCCGCCCCGCGGCCCGCGAACGAGCCCCCGCCTCCCCACAGGGACGCGGGGGCTTCTTCGTTTCGGCGCCCCCGTCACGCCTCGAGCGGCAGCAGCGCGACGCGCTGGTCGTAGTACGCCGCGCCGCCTCCCGCGTCGGTCTCGCGCGCACGCACGAGCGCGTTCGGTCCGCCGAACTTCGCCCAGCGCCCCTTCGCGTAAATCGCGGTGTCCCGGCGCTGCGCCGCGTCGAGGCGGACCCGCACCGTCACGCGCGCGATCGGCGACGCCAGCGAGGCGAGCGCGCCGTCGGCGATCCCGGGCGCCGCGTCCGGGTGGACGATGACCTCGCCCGGATCGACCTGCGAAGCCCGCGACCGCTGGGACGCCTGAGAGCGGTAGCTCGCGTTCGACATGAGCACGAGCGGGTAGCCCGGCTCCTCGGCGATCGGCGCATCGGGGAAGTCGCCGACGAGCTGAAACCGCCCCGATGGCGTCGCGAACCGGCGCCCCTCGAACAGCACTCGCGGCGCGGCGGGCTTTCGCAGCGCGCCTGCGGCGAGCGCGGAGCGCGTGACCCCCTCGCTCGCCATCGGAGCGAGCATGCGGTCGAGGAACGCTTCGGCGGAGCCGCGCAGCGCGTCGCCGAAGCCGAGCCTGTCGGCCAGCGCCTGGAAGATGGCGAGGTCCGATCGCACCCCCTCGGGCGGTGTGGCCGCGGGCTGCGCGAGCTGCACCCACGCATGGCCGTAGGCGCCGACCACGTCGTGCTCCTCCAGCATCGTCGTCGTCGGAAGCACCACGTGCGCGAGCTCGGCCGTATCGGTGAGGAACGCGTCGAGCACCACGACGAAGTCGACGGACGACAGCGCTCGCGCCACCGTCCGCGACTCGGGGAGCTGCGTGACCGGGTTCGCGTTGTCGACCACGATGGCGCGGATCTTCGGCTCCGCGCCCAGGATCTCGGCGCCGAGCAGCGGCTCGAGCAGCGTGCGGGCGCCCGCGTTCTCGGGCCGGCGGATCCACGACGTGTCGAAGCCGCCGCGGCGCGCGAAGTAGTAGCTCGCGCCCCCGCCGGGCACGCCGAGGTTGCCCGTGATCGCCGCGAGCGCGTCGACGATTCGCACGGTGGCCGATCCGTGAAGCCGTCGGCCCAGGCCCCACCCGACGAAGGTCGCGAGCGGCCGCGTGCCCGCGTAGAGCGAGGAAAGCTCGCGCACGGCGCGCTCGGGAAGGTCCGCGAGCCGCGCCCACTCACCGACGTCACGACGGCGGGCGAGCGCGGCGAACGCCTCGAAGCCGTCGCAGTACGATGGCGCGTCGGGATCGGTCGCGCCGTCGTCGAGGAGCGCGCGCGCGACGCCGAGCGCGAGGAAGCCGTCGCCCCCGGGGCGCACCTGCAGGTAGCGGTCGCACTGCCGGAGCGTCTGCGCGTTGTGCACGGGGTCGATCTGCACCACCGGCACGCCACGCGCGCGCGCGGCGCGGAGCCGCGGGACGAGGTGCACGCCCGTCTCGGCCACGTTCTTCCCCCAGAGCACGATCGCGCGGGTGTTCTCGAGGTCGTCGAGGTCGTGCGCGTCGCTCGCGCCCATGTCGGCGACCTGCGCCGCCTCGCCGGCGCCCGAGCAGACGTCGCCGCGCGTGTGCGTGATCGGACCGAACAGCTCGAAGAAGCGCCGGTTGACGAGCTTGAGCAGGCCGAGCGACCCGCCGCCGCTGACCCTCAAGATCGAAGCGAAGCCGTGATCGTCGCGCGCTGCGGCGAGCCCGCGCGCCACCACGTCGAGGGCCTCGTCCCACGTCGCCGGCTCGAGCGTGCCGCCGCGCCGCACGAGCGGCTGCGTGAGGCGCTCGGGCGAGTACTGCCGGTCGAGGTAGTGGTCGGTGCGGTGGCAGAGGAAGCCCCGCGTGACCGGGTGGTCAGGGTCGCCGCGCAGGCGCGTGACGCGCCCCTCCTCGACGGTGGCGAGGATCTGGCAGGCATCCGGGCAATCGCGCGTGCAGGCCGTGCGGACGTCGTGCGGCATGGTGGCCCGATCGTAGCAGCGGAGGCGTCGTCGCCGCCGCTACTGGCACTCGATCGCGCACTCCGTGTCGGCGCACCCGATCGCGGCGTCGTACTCGATTCGCCCGCCCGGGAACTGCTTCGCGCACTCGGCGAGGCACGGGTCGATGCCCGCGTCGACGTCCCCGATCGCGCAGCCGATCGCGCAGTTCACGTAGCCGTCGTCGCACGCGGGGTCGGCGTAGCAGGCGTTGATTTGCGGGCAGCAGTACTGCTCTGCGCAGGCGTTGCAGACCTGGTTCTTGCTGGAGTACGGCTTCGTGAGCGCGCACGCGCCCGCGCCGCCGCCGTGGCCGCCCGTCGCCCCTCCACCGGCGCCGCCCGCGCTCATCCCGCCGGCCGATCCGCCCGCACCTCCGGCGCCCCCGCTTGCGCCGCCGCTTCCGCCGGCCCCCGTGGTGATCGCGGTCGTGGTCGCCCCTCCGGTCGTCGCGGAGGGCGCGTCGGACGAGCAGGCGGCGACGAGGAGCGCGGCGATGGCGGTGATCGGCGAGAGGAGGCGCGCGGACGGCATGCCTCCCTTTTACGCCCGATGCGGCGGCGTGAGCGCCTCGTCGGGAGGCGCGCGAGCTCTCCACAGGTTTTACCCCGCGCGGCGTTTTGTCCTGGCGGGCGCTGGCCCGACGGCCTAGAACGGCGCCCAGGAGTATCTTTCGGTCAACCACGGCGCAGCCCGAGGGCAACGCCGTCCGGGCGCACGTCGCATCTTCATCTTCGATTCGTGCGCAGCAGCCGATGCTGCGCAGGAACCGAGGAAGAAGACCCGCCACGCGAGCCCGGCGTCTGGGTCGCACGCAGCGGCCTCTCGCCCTCGGGGCGAGAGAGAGATTGACAGCATGTTCGTACGCGAATCCGTCATGGTGGGCGGTCGTTCGCTCACGCTCGAGACCGGTCGCCTCGCCAAGCAGGCCCACGGCTCGATCCTGGTGACCTACGGCGACACCGTCGTGCTCGTCACGGCCGTCTCGGCCGAGGAGCGCCCCGGCCTCGACTTCTTCCCGCTCACCTGCGAGTTCTTCGAGAAGACGTACGCGGCCGGCAAGATCCCGGGCGGCTTCTTCAAGCGCGAGGCTCGCCAGCGCGACGAGGAGATCCTCGCCTGCCGCCTGATGGATCGCCCGCTCCGCCCGCTCTTCCCCGAGGGCTTCAAGAAGGACACGCAGGTCATCGCGACCGTGATGTCCAGCGACAAGCAGAACAAGGCCGACGTCCTCGCGTTGATCGGCGCGAGCGCCGCGCTCCACATCTCGGACATCCCCTGGGCCGGCCCGATCGTCGGCGTCCGCGTGGGTCGCAAGAACGGCGAGCTCGTCGCGTACCCGACGCTCTCGGAGATCGAGGAGTGCGACATCGACCTCGTCGTCGCCTGCTCGAAGGACGCGATCGTGATGGTCGAGGGCGGCGCCGCCGAGGCGACCGAGGCCGACCTCATCGACGCGCTCATGTTCGCTCACAAGACCGCGCAGCCCGTGCTCGACCTCATCGAGCGCCTGCGCGCGGCGGTCGGCAAGCCGAAGAAGGAGTTCAAGGCTCCCGAGCTCGACGGCGGCGTGAAGGCGCGCGTCGCGGCGCTCGTCGACGGCGACCTCGGCGCGGCCACGCGCGTGCTCGACAAGAAGGCTCGCTACGACGGCTACGGCACGCTGAAGAAGAAGCTCGGCGAGACGCTCCTCGCGGAGCTCGGCCAGGAGAAGTGGGCCTCGGTCGAGAAGCTCGTGAAGGCCGAGTTCGAGGAGCGCAAGGCGCACGTCGTCCGCAGCTACGTGCTGAACGAGGGCAAGCGCATCGACGGCCGCGACGGCAAGACCATCCGCCCGATCATGACCGAGGCGGGCATCCTGCCGCGCGTTCACGGGTCGGCGCTCTTCCAGCGTGGCGAGACGCAGGCGATCGTCACGACGACGCTCGGCACCTCGAGCGACGAGCAGAAGATCGACTCGATGATGGGGGAGACGTGGAAGCGCTTCTACCTCCACTACAACTTCCCCTCGTTCTCGACCGGCGAGACGAAGCCGATGCGCGGCCCCGGTCGTCGTGAGATCGGCCACGGCGCCCTCGCCGAGCGCGCGCTCGTGCGCATGATCCCGCCCGCCGACAAGTTCCCCTACACGATCCGCATCGTGTCCGAGACGCTCGAGTCGAACGGATCGTCGTCGATGGCGGCGGTCTGCGGCGGCTGCATGTCGCTCATGGACGCCGGCGTGCCGATCAAGTCGCCCGTCGCCGGTATCGCGATGGGGCTCATCATGGAGGGTGACAAGTACGCCATCCTGTCGGACATCCTCGGCGACGAGGACCACCTCGGCGACATGGACTTCAAGGTCTGCGGCACCGCGCGCGGCGTCACGGCCATCCAGATGGACATCAAGATCGCCGGACTTTCGCGCGAGATCCTGACCCAGGCGCTCGACCAGGCGCGCGAGGGGCGCCTCCACATTCTCGGCAAGATGCTCGAGACGCTGCCCGAGGTACGCCCCGAGCTCAGCGCGTACGCGCCGCGCATCACGACGATCAAGGTCAAGCCCGACCAGATCCGGCTCATCATCGGCCCCGGTGGCAAGACCATCAAGGGCATCGTCGACCAGACGGGCGTCACCATCGACGTCGAGGACGACGGCACGGTCAACGTGGCTTCGTCGGACCCCGAGGCCGTCAAGAAGGCCCTCGGCATCATCAAGGGCCTCACGGCCGAGCCGGAGATCGGCGCGACCTACAAGGGCACGGTTCGCCGCATCACGGACTTCGGCTGCTTCGTCGAGATCCTGCCGAACACCGACGGCCTCGTGCACATCTCGGAGCTCGCCCACCACCGCGTCGAGCGCGTGGAGGACGTGGTCAAGGAGGGCGACGAGGTCGAGGTCAAGGTCCTCAGCGTCGACCGCGAGGGCAAGATCCGCCTGAGCCGCCGCGAGATGCTCCCGCTCCCCGAGGGCGAGGAGGGCGAGCAGGCCGCCGCGCGCATGGCGCAGTCGCGCGAGCAGGGCGGCCCGCCGCCGCGCCGTGGCGACGGTCCGCCGCGCGGTGACCGTGGCGGTGGTGGCCGCGGTGGTCCGCCCCGCGGGCGCGATCGTCGCTGACCGACGAGCCGCGCAACGAGAGCCCCTTCTCCTCGCTTCGAGGGGAGGGGGCTTTCGCCCTTTTGTGCGGTCATCGACGCGCTTTCCCCTCGGCACCGGACCGGAGCCATGCCCGTTCGCTACGCGATACTGCCCGAGCACCACGCGCTGCTCTACGTCTGCGCGGGCCATGTCACCGGGCGCGAGCTGCTCGCCGCCGAGCGGCAGGCTCGCGGGGACCCGCAGCGCGAGATGGGCGCGAGCATCGTCATCGACCTGCAGATGGTCCGCGAGCTGGACATCGAGCTCGCGGACTGGAAGGCGCTCATCGCGCTGAATCGCCAATTGCAGGCGTCGGGCTACGAGCCGGAGCGGACGGCCTTGATCGCTCGAGGCGCGCACGACTTCACCCTCGTCGGGGCCTTTCGGCTGATCGCCGACGCGGTCGTCCCGCTGCGAATCCACGTGTCGGAGACGCTCGGCGAGGCGCTCGGCTGGCACGGCATCTCGCGCGCGGTCGAGGACGTCGAGCGCGCGAGGCGCGAGCTGCAGCTCGAGGCGCGCGCTGACGCGCGAGGGGCGGCGGCTCCTCGACACGACCCGGCCGGGTAGGTAAGGTCGATGGCTTCTGCCGCCTCGCGCGCAGGACGACCACGATGCCCGCCTCGACGAACGACCTGCCGCTCCCGCACGCGGTCGACACTCCCCGCAACGCGGGCGGCGTCGACTACGACGCCGGGTGGAAGCTGTGGACCGACATGGTTCGGTACTACCCCGCGGGCGTGCACCGTCGTCGGCTGATCACGCGGTGGGTCGCGCCGCTCCGGCCGTCCACTGTGCTCGACGTCGGCTGCGGCCCCGGGCACCTGCTCGACACGCTGCGCGTCGCGCTGCCCGGCGCGCGCTTCACCGGCGCCGACTTCTCCGCGGAGACGATCGAGGACGACCGACGCAGGCACCCCTGGGCGCGCTTCGAGGTCCTCGATCTCGGGCAGGCGAGGCTCGAGGATCGTTTCGATATGGTGGTGTGCTCGGAGGTGCTCGAGCACGTGCGCGACGACGTCGCCGGCCTTCGCCACCTCTGCGAGATGACCGGTCGACACCTCATGATCACGGTGCCGACGGGCCCCATCTTCCCGCTCGAGGCCGGCTTCGGGCACCTCCGCCACTACGATCTCGCGGCGCTCTGCGCGCGCATCGAGGGGCACGGGCTCCGCGTCGTGCGCGCGGAGGCGTGGGGCTTTCCCTTCATGAACGCCTTCAAGCGCGTGTCGAATCTGCGCCCTCAAGCCGTGATGGACGGCTTCGGGGGAGGCGAGTGGAGCCTCCCGAAGAAGGTCCTCGGGGCCGCGCTGACGGGCCTCTTCTACCTGAACGTGCCGGCGCTCGGGCCCCAGCTCCTCGTGCTCGCCGAGCGCGCCTGAGCCGCGCGTCAGGCGGGGAGCGGGACGATGTGCGGCATCTTCGGCGGGAATCGGGAGCTGCTCGGCGCCGACCCTGCGCGGCTCCTGCGCCACCGCGGGCCCGACCAGGCCGGGCACGTCGAGGTGCGAGCCGCGGACGGCGCGCCGATCATCCTCGGCCAGACGCGCCTCTCCGTCGTCCACAGGGGCGAGGTCGCGACGCCGATGGAGCGCGACGGCGCGGTCATCGCCTTCAACGGCGAGATCTACAACTGGAACGATCTCCGCGAGGAGCTCGAGGCCAAGGGCCGCCGCTTCTCGACGCCCACCGACACGGAGGTGGTGCTCGCGGCCTACCTCGAGTGGGGCCCGGCGTGCCTCGACCGCCTCAATGGCATGTTCGCCATCGCGATCTGGGCGGACGGCGCGCTCTTCCTCGCCCGCGATCGCCTCGGAAAGAAGCCGCTCTTCTACTCGCACGGACCGCGCGGGCTCGCCTTCGCCTCGGAGCTCAAGGCCATCCGTGACCTCGAGTTCGGCGAGGAGCCGCTCTGTCGATCCCTCGAGTTCTACTTCGACGACCACACGCCGTTCACCAACGTGAAGAGCGTGCGCCCCGGCGAGTACGCGACGTACCGCCCCGAGGAACGACGGCTCGACACGCGCCGATGGTGGAGCTTCCCCGACCCCGAGGTGACGATCACCGACGAGCGGCAGGCGGTCCGCGAGGTCCTCGAGGTGCTCGGCGACGCCTGCCGCATCCGCCGCGTGGCCGACGTGCCCGTCACGCTGTTCCTCTCGGGGGGGCTCGATTCCTCGCTGATCCAGGCGTTGCTCGGCGTGCCCGTCACGTACACCGTCCAGTTCGAGGAGTTCCTCGGCAGCATCGACGAGTGGAGCTACGTCTCCGAGTTCGCCGCGGCGGCCGGCTTCGAGGCGCGGCGGGTCACCCCGACGCGCGCCGACTTCTTCGAGACCTTCTCCTCGCTCGCCCGAGCCATCGAGTTCCCGGTCGGCAGCTTCAGCGTGTTTCCGCTCTACTGCCTCGCTCGCCAGGCGCGCGCCGACGGGTTCGTGGTCGCGCTGTCGGGCGAGGGGGCCGACGAGCTCTTCAATGGCTATTACCGCAACGAGCTCCTCCTGCGCGAGGAGGCCCGGATCGCGAGCGAGCTCGAGGGCCCGTACTCGACGCTCAGCCGGCGCTACTTCGGGACGCCGCTCGAGCGCTTCTGTCGCATGGCCGCAAGGCAGGGGCTCGCGTCCGTCCCCGCGCTGATCGAGCGCTTCGCCCCGAGCTGGCGCGAGGGCCTATCCTTCGGCCAGAACCTCAGTCGGCTCGAGGCCACCGTCTTCCTGCAGCCGCTCCTCGTCATGGCCGACCGCTTGAGCATGGCGAGCTCGCTCGAGGTGCGCAATCCCTTCCTCGACCACCGCGTCGTCACGCTGTCGACGCGCCTCGCCGATCACCTCAAGTTCCGGGACGGTCAGGGCAAGTGGGTCCTCCGGCGGGCGCTCGAGGAGCTCGTCGGCAAGGACCTCGGCATCACGAAGCGAAGCGTGAAGCACGGCCTGCCCGCGCCCGTGAACCAGTGGCTCTTCAACAGCAGCGTGTTCGATCGCAAGGACTGGAACCACGTGCTCCTCGGTGAGTGTCTGAAGGAGCTGGCACGGGCGCACGACCCCGAAGGACAGCAGGGCAGAGAACCATGAAGCGAAACCTCGTCGAACTCCTCCGCGACCCCACGAGCGGGGCGCCTCTCGCGCTCGAAGGCGAGGTCTCCGCCGACGACGGCGAGGTCGTCGGCGGAACGCTCGTCGCGGCCTCCGGGGCGCGCTTCGCGGTCGTGGACGGGGTGCCCGGCATGGTGCCCGACCTCGCCCCGGAGCAGCAGGCCACGGTCGAGAGCTTCTCGTTCAAGTGGCAGAAGGCGGCCGACTACCGCAAGACCACCGAGGGCCACTACGTGAAGTGGTACCTCGATCGCTACGGGTTCGGCACCGAGGCGAAGCTCGCCGAGCTGCTCGCGGGCAAGCGGATGATCCTGGACGCCGGCACCGCGCACGGGCGCGACGCCGAGATGTACGCGCGCAACTCGACCGCGACCGTCGTCGGGGTCGACATCAGCTACGGCATCCGCAACGCGTACCGGGATCTCCGCGGGCTCCCCCGGTTGCACCTCGTGCAGGCCGACCTCGGGCGCCTGCCGTTCGCCGAGGGCACGTTCGACTTCATCGGCTGCGACCAGGTCATCCACCACACGCCCGACACGCGCGCGTCCGTCCACCACCTGGTCACGCGCCTCGCGCCCGGCGGACACCTCGCCTTCTACGTCTACAAGCAGAAGGGGCCGGTGCGGGAGTTCTGCGACGACCTCATCCGCGATCAGACGACGAAGATGAGCCCGGAGGCGTGCATGCGAGTCGCCGAGTCGATCACCAAGCTCGGCAAGGCGCTCTCCGATCTGAAGGTCACCATCGACGTGCCGGAGGCGATTCCGATCCTCGGTATTCCGGCGGGCAAGCAGGACATCCAGCGGTTCATCTACTGGAACATGTTCAAGTGCTACTGGAACGACACGATGGATTGGGACGCCAACGTGATCACCAACTTCGACTGGTATCACCCGCTCCACGCGCACCGCCACACGCCCGAGGAGGTGCGCGCTTGGTGCGCCGAGGAGGGCCTCGAGATCGTGCACCTCGACGTGCAGGAGTCGGGCGTCAGCGTCCTCTGCCGGAAGGGCTGACGCCTCGACGGCGCCCGGCGCTGGAGCGAAGGCGTCAGCTCGCGTGCGCTGCCGGCGGGGCGTGCGGCGTGGCCGACGGCCCGACGCGGCGATCGGTGCGCGCGGCGGCGACGCGGGCGTACCACCCAGCCAGGCGCGGGCGGGCGCCCATCAGCTCGGTGAACGCGGGAAACTCCCGGATGCACGTCAATGCGCCGTGGGTCGCGACGTCGCCAAGCGTGATCTCGGCGCCGCAGACGAAGGGCTGCTCGCCGAGCCACCCCTCGAAGCGGTCCATCTCGCGCGACAGCCACGCTCGACCGTCCGTCTCGTTGCGCTTCTTGAGGATTCGCTTCGAGACCTGGTGCATCACCACGGACCCGCCCGCGCGCACCATCGCGTTCTGGAAGAAGCCGAAGTTCGACGTGCGTGCCGTGACCTGGGCGGCCTTCACGGCCTCTCCCCACGTCCCGTAGATGACCGTCGGCAGTGCGAACGTGAGCGCGTCGTCGACCCACGCCTCGACCTCCTGCGTCTTCGCCCGGGCCGCCTCCTCTGCCGGGAGGAACGCAGGCGGACCTGCGAAGTGCGCGTCGAGGTAGCCGAGGATCTCGGTCGAGTCCCAGAGGACCTCCCCGTCGATCGCGAGCACAGGCACCTTGCGGGGCGCGCTCGGGGGCAGCGTGGGAAGCTCCTTCTTGTTCATGGGATTGACCTGTACCCGCTCGTACGCGATCCCCTTCAGCTCGAGGCCCGCGCGGACCTTCTGGCAATAGGGGCAGAGCTCGAACTCGTACAACGTGGCGGTGGTCATGGCTGCGATTCCTCGTCGGTGGTCGACCCTCCCTGATGCTCACATCGCCTCCGGCGACGCAAGGGCTGCGCGCCGGTCAGCCCTCGGAGAGCTCGCCCGCGAGCCATTTTCGAGCGCTCTCGGCCGTGAGCTTGAACCCCGCGGACACGCGCGCGAGGTTCACGACCTCGCCGGCCTCGTCGGTCGCGGTGAGCCGCGCGTGCGGGTCGTCCTCGTCGGGCACCACGTCGAGGTCCACGCGAAGGCGCGACCCCCGCTCGCCCACCGTGATGCTCCTGTGAAGCTGCGCCCGGCGCTGCTGCTCGTGCCGCGCGATGATCTCGTTGGCGGTCTTCACCAGCGTCGCGAACGCGCTCGTGTCGATCGGCTTCGGGTTCTTCTTGTCGCGCCCCATCGTCCAGGGGCCCACGAGCGCCGGCTCGGTCTCGCCGTCGCTGGTCATCTCGACGGCCCAGCCGTCGTCGTCCTCGTTCTTGATCACCCGCGCCGTCCACCCGGCGCCCTTCCAGAGCTTGGGGTCCTGTTCCTCGGGGCGGAGCGGCCGCGTTCCGGCCTCCTCCTGCGTGTCGTCCGGGGGGTCGCTGGGTTCCATGGGGACCGCACTCTGGAACCGGGGCGCGGCTTGTCCAGCGCGCCCGGCCACACCGCGTCCGCCCCGCCACGGTCGGCGGCGGGCCTCGAGGCGCGCGCCCCGGACGCTGGCCGGTCGCCCGTGCTCGGTCGTCAGAGGCCGATCGACGCGCGCTCTGCGGCCCAGCCGTCCGCGTCGCGCGGCGTGTGCACGGCGACGATCCGACCGCCCCGCACGAAGATCTCGCGCGGCAGGCCGCGGCCGTTGTACTCGCTCGCCATCGTGTAGCCGTACGCGCCGGCGTCGCGGATCGCGACGCGCGCCGGGGCGGGCTCGCCGAGGCGGTGCTCGCCGAAGTCGTCGGAGCTCTCGCAGACCGGGCCGACGACGCGGTGGGGGGCGCACGGGTCCGACGCGGCCGGGGGTGGGCGGTCGACGGCCTCGATCCGGTGCAGGGCTGCGTAGAGGGCGGGGCGCAGGAGGTCGTTCATCCCCGCGTCGAGGACGAGCCAGCGGCCGTTTTCGGCGCGCTTCTCGGTGACGACGCTCGCGCAGAGGACGGCGTGCGCGGCGACGAGGCAGCGCCCCGGCTCGACGACGATCGTCCGGCCCGCGAGGCCGGCTCGGGCGAGCCTGGAGACCGCGACGCGCGCGAAATCCGCGGGCGAGGCCGGGCAGCCGGCGCCGTAGTCGATGCCGAAGCCGCCGCCGAAGTCGACGAGCTCGAGCGGGCCGGCCTCGGCCTCGCGGCGCTTCACGACGTCGAGGAGCACCTCGGCTGCGGCCTCGAACTCCTCGGTGCGGGTGAGCTGCGATCCGATGTGGCAGCCGAGGCCGACGAGCCGGAGGTGCTTCGCGCGGGCGAGGGCGTCGTACGCCGCGCGCAGGTCCTCGCGCACGATGCCGAACTTCGCCTCGTCGTGGCCGGTCGCGACGTGGGCGTGCGTGTCGGCGACGACGTTCGGGTTCAGCCGCAGCGAGACGCGCACGCGCCGCCCGACAGCCGCCGCCCGCGCGTCGACGCGCGCGATCTCCTCGACGCTCTCCATCTGGAGAGCGAGGATCCCGCTGTCGCCCGCGCCGATCGCGCGGTCGATCTCGGCCGTCGTCTTGCCGACGCCGCTGTAGAGGACCCTCTCGGCCGGCACGCCGCACGCGAGGGCGACCGCGAGCTCGCCCCCCGACACGACCTCCGCCCCGCACCCCGCCTCGGCGAGCGCGCGCACGATCGGGCCGGCCGTGTTCGCCTTCACCGCGAAGGCGCACACGTGGGGCGCCTCGCCGAAGCCGGCCACCAGGCGTCGGGCCTCGTCGACCATGGCGTCGACGTCGTACACGTACGCCGGCGTCGGCACGCCCGCGAGCGAGACGCCGCCGATCTCGAGCACGCCCTCTGCATTGCGGGTCAACACCGCCGAACGGGTAGCGCGAATGTCGCACCTGGTAAAGCGCGCTCCCGCGGGGCGCGAGGAGGCGCCGTGGGCAGCGACGTCGCCGCCCGGGAGGCGCGCGGTGGCCGCCGGCGCTGGCCGCGCTTCCCTTCGTCCCCCTTTGAACTGGTGGGCACGGTCGTGTCATGCTGCCGCCGTGCATATTCGTCGCGCCAAAATCGTCTGCACGATCGGACCGGCCTCCGACGACCGATCGACCCTCGAGCAGCTCATCCGTGCCGGCATGGACGTCGCCCGGCTGAACTTCTCGCACGGCTCGCACGAGGAGCACGCGAAGCGCATCGCCGTGGTCCGCGAGGCGGCGGAGGCCTGCGGCAAGCCGGTCGCGGTACTGCAGGACCTGTGCGGCCCGAAGATCCGCGCCGGTCGGTTCCCGGGCGGCACGATGCCGCTCGCGCCCGACGCGCAGGTGACGCTGGTCGAGGACTCGAAGGAGGGCACCGAGGCCGCGCCCGGCGAGATCCCGATCCGCTACGAGGGCCTTGCGCAGGACCTCGAGCCCGGCGATCTGGTGCAGCTCGACGACGGGCGCGTCGTCCTCACCGTGACGAAGGTCGACGGGCTGCGCGTCGGCGCGACCGTGACCCAGCCCGGGCCCCTGCGCGATCGCGTCGGCGTACACCTGCCGGCGCGCCGCGTCCGCATCTCCACGCTGACGGAGAAGGACAAGGCCGATCTCTCCTTCGGGCTGTCGCTCGGCGTGGACTACGTCGCGCTCTCGTTCGTCCGCCACGAGAGCGACGTCCGCCTCGTCCGCGACATCTGCGAAGCGTGGGGACGCCCGACGCCGATCGTATCGAAGATCGAGACCCCGTCGGCCATCGATCGGCTCGAGCCCATCATCCTCGCTTCGGACGCGGTGATGGTCGCGCGCGGCGATCTCGGGGTCGAGCTCTCGCCCGAGCGCGTGCCGATCGTCCAGCGCGAGATCCTGGGCCTCGCGCGCATCCACCAGCGGCCGGTGATCGTGGCGACTGAGATGCTCCAGTCGATGGTGACCGCCACCCGCCCCACGCGCGCGGAGGCGAGCGACGTCGCCACGGCGGTCTTCGACGGCAGCGACGCGGTCATGCTCTCGCAGGAGACCGCGAGCGGGAACCACCCGGCGCTCGTCGCGCGGATGATGGCGCGCATCATCGGCGAGGCCGAGGGCAGCGCGTACTACAAGCCGCCGTCGAGCGAGCAGCCCGGCGCGCGCGCCAACATCCCCGAGGCCGTGTCGCGCAACGCCTGCGACATCGCTCGCGACATCGGGGCGCGCTTCCTCGTGGCGTTCACCGAGAGCGGCCTCACGGCGCTCTACGCCTCGAAGCACCGCCCGGTGGTGCCGATCATCGCGTTCTCGCCGAACGAGAGCGTCCGGCGGCGCCTCGCTCTCCTCTGGGGCGTCGTCCCGATCAAGATCGACCTGCTCCGCGACCCCGACCAGATGGTCGAGCGGGCCAACGCCTTCCTCCTGGCCAACGGCTTCGTCTCCCCGGGAGACAAGTTCGTCGCCATCTTCGGGGCGCCCGTCGGAGTGTCCGGGACGACGAACTCGATCCGGGTCAAGGTCGTCGAATGACGGGTGGGGGGGCGCTCGCGCAGGGAGGTGCCGCACGAGCGACGCCCTCGTCGCCTGGTCGCCCCGCTCTCGAGAAGTACGAGCTCCTCGAGGAGATCGGTCACGGCGGCATGGCCACCGTGTACCGCGCGCTCGATCCGCGCCTCGGCCGTGAGGTCGCGGTCAAGATCATCCACAAGCACCTGCGCGAGAACGCGGAGGTCGCGCGGCGCTTCGTCGCCGAGGCGCGCGCGGCCGCGAAGCTGCGCCACCCCGGCATCGTCGAGGTGTACGACGTCTCGAGCGACGACGACAACGAGCGCTTCCTCGTCGTCGAGCTGCTCCGTGGCACGACGCTCCGCAAGATCCTGCAGCAGCACCCCGATCTGCCCGCCGAGGTCGCGGCCGCGATCGCGATCGAGCTCTGCGACGCGCTCGATCACGCGCACGCCTCCGGCATCATCCACCGCGACGTGAAGCCGGAGAACGTGCTCGTCGAGCTGCCTTCCGATCGGCTGCCGACGCCGCTGCCGTCGAGCGATCCGACCGTCCGCCGCAGGCCTTCGCCGCGCGCGGGCGATGGCGGCGTCGTCATCAAGCTGACCGACTTCGGCATCGCGAAGATCCTCGACCAGCAGGGCGTGACCTCGACCGGGCAGGTGCTCGGTTCGCCTGCGCACATGGCGCCGGAGCAAATCGAGGGCGGCGAGGTCGACGCGCGCACCGACGTCTTCGCGCTCGGCGTCTTGCTCTACGAGTGCCTCGTCGGTCACCTTCCGTTCGAGGGCAAGAACCCCGCGCAGGTGCTCCGGCGCGTGCTCGACGGCGTGTACGCGCCCGCCGATCGCGAGCGTGCGACGGTCGGCGGTCGGCTCTCGCGGATCGTGGCCGCGGCGCTCGCTCGCGACGCGGCCTCGCGCACGGCGACGCCGGCCGTGCTCGCCGACGAGCTCCGCGCCGAGCTCGCCGCGGTCGGAGTCGCGGAGCCCCGCGGCGAGGTCGTCGCCTATTTTCGCGACCCCGAGGCGTACGTGCGCGATCGGACGCCGAAGCTGGTCGCCCGCCTCGTCGCCCGCGGCGAGGCCGCTCGCCGGTCCCGCGACGTCCCCGGCGCGGCCGCCGACTTCAATCGCGCGCTGGCGCTCGCCCCGAGCGATCTCGCGATCCTCCGGCGCGTGACCAGCCTGCACCGCGGCGCGAGCCGGCGGCTCCTCGCGCGTCGCGTGGGGCTGGTCGCAGGCGCAGCCGCCGTCGCTGCCGTCGCCGCGTTCGGCGTCACCCGGTGGCTCAAGCACCGCGCCGTCGCGCCCGTCGCGCCCGCCGCTTCGGGCTTCGTCGTGGCCGCCGATCCTCCGGTCGCGCCCCCGGTCGCGCCCCTCGACATCCCCCGCGCCTTGCCTTCGGCCACCGAGATCGTGCGGCCCAAGGCGCGCAGCCCGCACCCCGCGCCGGCCGTGCTCGCCGTGCGCCCCGGTCCGCGCAAGGTCCGCTTCGTGATCAACCCGAAGGGCGCGCGGCTGACCCTCGACGGCAGCGAGGAGGGCTGGGTGAGCCGCACGTTCTCGCTCGCGCCCGGCCCGCACGAGGTCCGCATCGAGGTCCCGAGCTCCAGGTGCTGCAAGCCGCTCGCGACGACGGCGCTGATCGCCGCGGCGACCGACCCGGACGATGTGCAGATGCTCGGCTACCGCCTCGAGTCGCTGCCCGCGACCGTGACGTTCGGCGGGCCCTCCGGCGGCCACGTGCTGTGCGCCGAGATCGGCCTCGCCCTCGCGGTCGGGATGAGCAAGCAGGTCAGCCTGCCGCGCGCCGAGTGGACGGGGGTCTGCGACTTCACCCCGCCGTCGAGCGACCCGCCGTCGCGGCGTCAGGTCACGATCAAGGCCGGCGAAGCGAACTCGATCGCCTGGCCCGCCGGCTGATTCGAAAAGGCCCCGGCGGCGCTCGAGTTCCGCTACAAGTCAGCGCCGGGTCGGCATGACGACGCGCGAAGAGGGGGCGGGATCTACCTCGGGCGATTCGCGGGTTCGCGCGCCCAGGCGAGATCTCGCCCGGCGCGCGGCCGCTCTGGCCCTCGCCCTGGCGATCGCCGGCGTGAGCGGTGCAGCGCGCGCCGACGACCTGCAGGAGCTGGAGCTCGGCAAGAACCGCTTCGAGGCGGACCAGTACGCGGACGCCGCCGCGCGATTCCTCGCGATGCTCGACGTGTCGGCGCCGCCCTGCGATCGGGCGCCCGCGAGCGCCAGCGGGCACTGTCGGCTGACCGACCCGGAGCTCGTCGCGCGCGCGAGGGAGTACGCGGCCGCGTCGCTCATCGTGCTCAAGCGCTACGCGGAGGCCGACCAGCTCATCGAGGCGCTGCTGCGCGACCGCCCGGCCTACTCACCGAACCCGGCGGTCTTCCCGCAGGAGGTCATCGACCGCTTCACGACCGTGCGCGGTCGCCTCCGGCAGGAGCTCGACGCGGTCGCGCGCAAGCGCGCCGAGGAGGAGCAGGCCCGACGGCAGCAAGCGCAGAAGGAGGAGGAGGCGCAGCGCAGGCGCATCGCGGAGCTCGAGCGGCTCGCGAGCCTGGAGCGCGTCGTGGCGCGGAGCTCGCGCTGGGTCGCGTTCGTGCCCTTCGGCGCGGGTCAGTTCCAGAACGGCGACCCCGCGCTCGGCTGGGTCTTCGCGGTCTCGGAGGCCGCCGCGGGGGTCGCCTCGATCGGCCTCGCGGGGGCGGTCGCGGCGTACGCGAACGCCGACCTGACGGCGAAGGATCCGACCACGGGGCAGACGGTCAACCGATCCGAGCTGCAGAGCCGGATCGACACGGCCACGCTCGCGAACCGCATCGCGTTCTCCGCGTGGGCGGGCATCACCGTGATCGGCATCGTGCAGGCCCAGATCGCGTTCGTCCCCGAGCACGCGACCACGAGGCCGCGCCCGCTCCCGAAGGCCGCGGTCGCGCCCGCCGTGGCGCCCACCCCGGGCGGCGCCACGTTCGGGATCACCGGCCGTTTCTGACCGGGGAGCGCCGCGCAGGGGCGGGGGGCGTCAGGTCTTCTGCAGCGCCGCGATCCAGAAGCCGCCGAGCGCGCCGAGGGGCGAGTCGGCCAGCGCCCACTCCGCGCGGCGCAACATCGATCCGACCACCGGGATGCGCATCGCGGCCGCGGCGGGCGTCACGATGCGCACGCCGCGGGCGGCGATGATCCGGGCCCCGCGCGGGACGAGCCGGCGGACCCGCCACGGCGAGTCGAAGCGCGTGAAGACGGCGCGCTCGTCGGTGCTGTGGCTGATCTGCCCTGCGGGCCCGAAGCGCTTCACGAGGCCGCGCAGGCTCCACGGGTTGTAGAACTCCGCGACGACGACCCCGTGGCGGCGGGTGACGCGCACCATCTCGGCCAGCGCGCGGTGGATCTCGCGCACGTGCGCGAGCACCTTGAACGAGCAGACCGCGTCGAAGCTCTCGTCGGGAAAGGGCAGGCTCGTCGCGCTGCCCTCGATGACGTCGAGCCCGCGCTCGCGCGCCTTCGCGAGCATGCCGGGCGAGAGGTCCACGCCCCGCGCGCTGCGGGCGAACGCGGCGATCCGGTCGAGCAGGAGCCCCGTGCCGCAGCCGACCTCGAGGACGTCGGCGCCGGCGCCCCAGCGCGACAGGAAGTCGACCTCGAGGTCGTCGACGAGGTCGTGGTAGCCGCCGGGGTCGCGCCCGCCGCGGCGGTCGTCGTAGCGGTGCGAGAACTCGTCGTAGTACGCGCGCGTCGCCTCGAGGTGCTGGTCGTGGTCGCCCGAGGGAGGGGGAGCCTGCATCGCCCTCTCATAGCGCAGGGGCCTCCGCGGTCCTCCGCCTTTGTGCGCGCCGAGGTCGAGCGCCCGAGGGGCGCCGCCGTGCCTGGCCTTTCGCGTGCGCCGCCTCGGCCTTACGGTGGCCGCGTCCCCATGAAGCCCGGCGATCACCCCGATTTTTTTCGCTTTGCCCCTCCGCCAGGTGCGTCGCGCGAGAGCACGATCTCCATCGACCGCGACGGCCATTTCCTGCACGACGGCGAGCGGGTCGAGAACGGCGCCCTCGAGCGCGCGCTCGCGAGCTGGGTGTCACGCCACCCGGACGACGGCCGCTTCATCCTCACGAACGGCTACGACTGGTGCTACCTCCAGGTCGAGGACGCCCCGTTCGCCGTCCGCGCGCTGCGCTTCGACGCCGATCGGCCGCCGCTGCTCGTGCTCTCCGACGAGACCGAGGAGCCGCTCGACCCCGCCGCCCTCGCGGTCGCGGAGGACGGCGTGGTCTACGCGCGCGTCAAGGGCGGGCGGTTCGAGGCGCGCTTCAGCCGCCACGCCCAGACGTCGCTCGCTCCGCTCCTGGTCGCGGCCGACCCGCCCACGGTCCGCGTCGCCGGCCGGGACGCGGTCCTCGGGCGCCGCGGCGCCTGACCCGACCCTTCGCGGCCGCCGTCGTCCGGCAGCCCGGCGCGGGTTCTCGGGCCGCCGTCGCGCCGGATGCGCGCGTCGTCGCCGTTTCGTGTACGTTGGGGAGCACTCTGAGGTGCCCCATGCGCTCGCGTCTACTCGCCTCCATCGGCGTCGTCCTGTCCTCCACCCTCGCCGCCGCGTGCTCGCCTTCCAGCGACGTGGGGTCGCTGATCACCGGTGACGGCACCTCCTCCGGCACGACCACGGGCGCCGGCGGCCAAGGGGGCACGTCGCAGGGCGGCTCCGGTCAGGGCGGATCCGTCACGACCACCCCGAGCGTCGGTGGCTCGGGGCAGGGCGGCCAGGGCGGCTCCGTGATCGAGTCGTGCAAGCCGCCGACGGCGGACTGCAACGCCGACGCGAAGGACGGGTGCGAGGTGAACCTCGACTCCGATCCCGCGCACTGCGGCGCGTGCGACAAGCCCTGTCCGGCGCCGGCGCACGCGAAGGCCACCTGCGAGAAGGCCCTGTGCGGCTCGACGTGCAGCCTCGGCTACGCCGACTGCGACGGTGACGCGAACACGGGTTGCGAAGCCGACACCGTCAACGATCCGGCGAACTGCGGCGGATGCGGCATCCTGTGCCCCGACGGCCCCGACGCGAAGGGCGCCTGCTCGAAGAGCGGCTGCCTGCTCGCGTGCCCGAAGAGCGCCGGCGATTGCAACCTCGACCCGAAGGACGGCTGTGAGCACGATCTGCTCGGCGACTCGAAGAACTGCGGCGCGTGCGGCAACGACTGCAACGGCGCGCCGTGCGTGAAGGGCGCGTGCGCGTGCGCCAGCGAGACGCAGAACGCCGAGCTCGTGCCGCTCGACCTGTTCATCATGCTCGACCAGTCGGCCTCGATGGCCGAGCCGGTCAAGGGCGGATCGACGAAGTGGGCCTCGGTGACCACCGCGCTCAAGGCCTTCTTCGCCGACCCGAAGAGCGCGAAGCTCGGAGTCGGTATCCAGTACTTTGCCATCCCGTACACGGTCCCTCCGCCGCTCTCCTGCCAGATCGACGCGGACTGCCAGGGCTACGGCCCGTGCCTCTTTCAGGTGTGCAGCGGCGGTGACGGCAAGGACTCGTGCGACGCGGCGGACTACTCGAAGGCCGACGTCGAGATCGCCACGCTCGCTCCGGGGCAGGTGGCCTCGCTCAGCGCGTCGGTCGACGGTCACAAGCCGACGACGGCGACGCCGACGGCGCCGGCGCTCGCAGGTGCGATCCAGCACGCCTCCGAGTGGGCGCAGCAGAACCCGACGCACATCACCATCGTCGTGCTCGCGACCGACGGTGATCCGAGCGAGTGCACCGTGCACGACATCCCCGCGATCAAGGCGATCGCGGCGAACGGCGTCGCCGGTGGCATCAAGACGTTCGTCATCGGCGTCGGGCCGTCGCTCGCCGCGATGAACGACATCGCCGTCGGCGGCGGCACCGGCCAGGCGTTCCTCGTCGACACGGGCGGCGATGTCGTCGCCCAGCTCGCCGGCGCGCTCGGTCAGATCCAGAAGACGGCCATTGGCTGCGAGTACGCGATCCCGCAGCCGCAAGGCGGCAAGATCGACTTTGCGAAGGTGAACGTGCAGTACACGCCCGGCGTCGGCGGGACCAAGGTCTTCGGCAACGTGGCCGACCTCGGCGCGTGCGACCCGGCGACGGGCGGCTGGTACTACGACGACGTCGCCAACCCCCAGAAGATCATCCTCTGCCCGGCGAGCTGCGCGCTCGCCTCCAGCGACGCGAATGGCAAGGTCGACGTCGTCCTCGGCTGCGAGACCCAGCACCAGTAGCGCCGATCGGCGCGCCTCGCGGGCAGCCGCGGGGCGCGCGCCGACGCCCTGAAGCGGGAAGGCCCGACTCGGTATGCCGAGCCGGGCCTTCGTGCTTTGCCGCTCTGGCGCCTACGGAACTTCCTTCAGGTCCAGCCCGCCCGGGTACCAGTAGCTCCCGTAGCTCTGCAGGCCGGCGACTGCGACGCTCACGCTCCGGTCGCCGAGGACGATGTGGTTGCCGCCGCCCACGTTGCCGAGCTTCACGTGCGCGACGGAGTAGCCGGTCGCGGCGATGGGCAGCCAGTTGCCGACCGCGGCGCCGTCCACCTTGATGCTCGCGCCCGTCGTCGTGATGAGGTCGACGTAGTTTGCCAGCCAGCTCACCGGCGCGTGCACGAGGTAGCCCTTGCGCCACTGCGCCGGGCTGACCGCGAGCACCATCGCCGGGTCGCTCGTGCCGTAGCCCGCGCTCCCGCCGACCATGTACTGCGCGACGAGGATCTTCTTGCTCGCCTTCACGACGAAGCGGGCCGTCGTCATCGACAGCTCGACGAAGTCGCCCGCGTTCGCCAGCACCTTGTTCACCGGCTGGTCCGGGTCGAACGTCAGGACCGTGTTCGCGAACGGCGCGATCACGCGGACGATCTGCGCCTTCTCGATCGCGTCGTTCGGCACCTGGATCGGCGGCGCGATCACGTACTCCGTCGCGAGCGTCTCGATGGGGAACATCGACTCTTCGAGGTGATCGCAGGCCTGGATGTTGAGCGGCACGTTCGTGCACTTGTGGCCGCCGATGACCTGCACGGGCTTGTCCGCGCTGACGAGCGTGCCAGTCACGTCCTGACTCGCGCTGATGACCTCGAGCACGTCGCCCCGGTTCAGCTTGACCGTGCCCGTGCCGTTCGCCGCGACGCCGCCGCCGGCCTGCACGCTCTTGCCCGTCGCGGAGGGCGCGACGGTCACCGTGGTGCCGTCCTCGCGCGCCGTGACCGCGTAGAAGCCCGGATAGCCGACCTGGACCCAGTGCGGCCACGACGCGACGACGTAGTTGCCGGTCCACGCGGTCGCGGGGAGGAGCAGCGACGCGTCATTGGTCGTCGTCGACTGGATCGGGTTGTACTGGTAGACGGTGACCGGCACCTTGGTCCGGAGCCGATACGCGCCTCCGGCGACGAGGACGCTCGGCCCCTTGCCCTTGGTCAGCGCGTTGACCCAGGGCAGGTTGATGATCTGCAAGCTGTTGGCGCCCACCGTCGCCGTCGCGATCGTCTGCGCGCCCTGCGTCACGAGCACGTCGGTCGGCGTGCCGGTGGGATTCGACACGGCGACCGCGTACTGGTCCTTCGGCGCCGTGTTGAAGCCGTCCTCTTGCTGCGTGACGGTGGGATAGAAGTCGCAGCCGAGGTAGCTCTTGCCGAGCACCTGGGGCGAGCACGGCCCATTGCACGCGCCCGTCTGCGGGTCGCAGGTGCTGCCTTGTATCGGGTCGCAGGCGAGGTCGTCGAAGCCCGAGCCGTCGGCGCGGCAGGCGTGCGAGACGTCGCCGACGCACGTCGCGACGCCGGGGAGGCAAGCGACGCACCCGAGCTGCTGCGAGCAGACCTTGCCGACCGCGCCGCAGTCGTTCGGCAGCGACCAGACGCCGTTCGCGTCGCAGACTCGCAGCACGTCACCGGAGCACTCCGACAGCCCCGCCGCGCAGGGCAGGTCGCTGCCCGAGCAGTCCTGATCGACGCCGTCGCCGAGGACGTCCACGGCCCCGGGGTGGATCGCGGGGTCCGCGTCGTTGCAGTCTCCCTTTTCCGCCGCGTAGCCGATGGGCGGTGAGCACGTCGACACGTTCGTCGCGGGGTCGTCGACTCCCCAGCCGTCGCCGTCGGAGTCGGCGTAGAAGGTCGTGGTCACGCCCTCGTCGACCTGCTTGTTGCAGTCGTCGTCGATGCCGTCGCAGATCTCCTTGGCGCCGGGGTGCACCGCGTTGCGCTTGTCGTCGCAGTCGCCGGCCTGGCTCGCGTAGCCCGCGGGCGGCGCGCACGCAGCGAGGTTGGTCGCGGGGTCGTCGAGGCCGTAGCCGTCCTCGTCGAGGTCGGCGTAGTACGTCGTCGTCACGCCCTCGTCGAGCTGGGTGTCGCAGTTGTCGTCGAGGCCGTTGCAGACCTCCTTCGCGCCCGGGTGCACGTCGGGGTTGTGGTCGTCGCAGTCGACCTTCGCGTCGAAGCCGTCCTTGTCGGCGTCCGTCGCGCTGCCGCCGCCGCCGCTCCCGCTGCCGCCGGCGCTCGTCGCCCCTCCGCCTCCGGTCGTGGTCCCGGTCGTCGTCGTCGTGCCGGCGCCGCCGCCTCCCGTCGTCGTCGCGCCGCCTGCGCCGGTCGCGCCGCCTGCGCCGGTACCATCCGACCCGACCCCGGTCGTCGTGCCGCTGCTGCCGCTGCATGCGGCGGTGGCGATCGCGGTCGCGACGAACCAGGTCAGGTTGCGGAGCTTCGAGACTGCCATCGATGGGCCTCCGTGAAGGGCTGCGCGGGCCGGACTCGTGCCCGCAGGCGACCATCCTCGCTTGCTGCGTCGAAATCCACAACGCGGAGGGCCGCCGGAGCGCGGATTTCGGCCCGGATCCTGTGCACGCTCGCTCCGCGCCGCGCGGCCGGCGGCGCCGCCGCCCGGGCCGTCGCCTGCGCCGCTGGTGGGGCGGTGGACGGCGCCTCTCGCCGCATCCGTCGCCGAAGGCCACATTTGTTATGCACGCCGGTGTGAATTTGTGCTCGGATTGTACCCATGAAGGTGTCGCGAATTCTTGGCTCTAGTCTCTTCCTGCTCGCAGCCGGCGTGCTCGGCCTCGCCTGTGCGGGCTCGGATGAAGTGAACTCGCAGCAGCAGCAAGGCGGGAGCACGACCACGACCACGGACACGGGCACCGGCGGCGCCGGCGGCACGTCGACCGGGACGGGCGGCGCGAACGTCGGCGGCAGCGGCGCCGGCGGCGCGGAGCCGGGCGCCTGTCTGCTGCACAACTGCACGAAGGACGCCGAGTGCGGCTCGTGCGCCGACGGTCGGACGATCTGCGACGTCGCCTCGAAGGTCTGCGTCGCCTGCGACGCCAAGCACGGCTGCCCCAAGGGCAAGGAGTGCGCGCCCAACGGGCTGTGCCTCGACCCGACGCAGACGTGTCCCACGGACGGCAAGGGCACCCCGACCGTGGTCTGCAAGTCCAGCGCGGACTGCCAGGCCTGCGACGGCAAGCACCAGGTCTGCGACACGGCGCTCGGCAAGTGCGTCGGGTGCACCGCCAAGGACACCTCCTCGTGCCAGGCGACGGACATGTGCGTGAACGACCAGTGCGTTCCGAAGTGCCCCAAGTCGTGCGACCACGACGACCAGTGCGGCTTCTGCGGCTCGAAGGACGCGCCTGCCCACGCCTGCAACTCGCACAAGTGCTCGGAGTGCTCGCCGACCTTCGCCTGCAAGGTCGGCTTCCAGTGCGACGCGCACGGCGTCTGCATCGCGATCTGCGGCATCGAGGGCGCCGTCAAGGGCACCTGTGACGCGGACGCGGACTGCGTCGGCTGCACCGGCGGCAGCACCAAGTGCCACGTGCCGCTCAACGGCGGCCACGGCTACTGCGGCCCCGAGGCCAACGGCTGCTCGGACCTCGGCAACGGCGTCGTCGTGCTGCCGGAGCCTTACAGCCAGTACACGAACGCGTGCTCGAAGGACGCGGACTGCGCCAGCGTCGCGATCCAGTACAACGTCGGCAAGCTCCTCCGCGAGCAGACCGGCTTCGACTCGATCAAGGACGCGAACGTCGAGTACGGCATGAACGTCTGCGCCGACGTGAAGATCTCCGAGCAGATCAGCTGCGGCATCTGCGTGCCCTGCAAGGTCGACGCGGACTGCGGATCGATCGAGATCGACAAGTTCGCGCTCGATGCGTTCGGCGCGATCGGCAGCATCGCGGCGTCCATTCTGCTCGACCAGGTCTTCGGGCCGAACGACCACAAGATCCACATGTTCTGCCAGTCGGTCGCGGCCGGCTACGGCGTGTGCGCTCCCTGCCCCGGCATCGTGAACGACTGCAGCGTCGGCGGTGGCGGCGGCGGCAGCGGCAAGTGCGACCACGACGAGAACACGGCCGGCACCCCGCTCGACGCGAGCTGCAACGCCTGCGCTGCGAAGCTCTGCGCCGTCGACTCGTACTGCTGCTCGACCGAGTGGGACGCGACCTGCGTCGGCGAGGTCGCTCAGTACTGCCCGGCGGGTCACGACGAGTGCACGGCGGGCGAGGCCCTCACGCCGGCGTACTCGACGTGCGCGAAGGACGTCTGCGCGTCGGACGCGTTCTGCTGCGACGCCCAGAGCGGCCAGTGGGACTCGTTCTGCATCGACGAGGCGAAGTCGATCTGCGGCAAGTGCCCGTGATCGCCTGACCGCCCTCGCGGTCCTCGCGACCGCGGCGGCGCTCCGCGTGAATCGAACGACCCCCGTGCCCACCGGCGCGGGGGTCGCGTCGTTTCGGGGGGAGACGCGCGCTCAGCGGGGGCGGGGGGAGCGAGCGGCGCTCAGTAGCGGTACTGCCAGAGCAGGTCGAGGCCCGAGTTCGGCTGGTCGGCGGCCACGCCGAGCGTGGCGCGCAGCGACCACTCACTGGCGAAGCGCCAGTCGACGCTGATCTCGGTGCGGTTCGCCCGCGTGGACGAGGTCTGCGTCGTGGATCCGGACGCCGTCGTCGAGGTCGCGGGCGCGCCCGCGGTCGCGGCGCTCGCGGCGCTCGCGGCGCTCGCGGCGCCGGCGTTCTCGAAGGTGGCGGCGGCGATCACCTTCTGACCGACCTGGTACTGGAGCGTCGTCGCGAGCGATCCCTCGGCGGTGGTGCCGAAGCGCGCGGACAGGCCGCGCAGCATCGTGCCCGACAGCAGCGCGCCGATCTGCGCCGCGGCGAGGCTGCCGCCGACGCCTACGGCCTTGCTCCCGACGGCCGTGCCTTGCGAGGGCTCCGCCGTCGAAGTGGCGGGCGCGGCCGACTCGCCCGGCGTCACGCCGAAGAGCAGCGCCGCGAGGATCTCCGGCCGGCCGCCGGCGCGCGGCGGATCGCTGCGCAGGAGGAGCTTGTCGTCGGTCATCGGATCGAGCGGGCCGTTCCAGCCGACGGTGATGCGCGACCCGTCGGGGGCGTCCCAGTGCGCGAGCACGTTGAGGTACGGGTTCGACGGATCCTCGGGCCGGAGCCGGACGAGGGCCTCGTCGAGCTCGAAGAGCTTGCCGTAGATGTCGACCTTGCCGCGCACCGCCTCGATGTCGCCGCCGACTTTGAGCGTGTTGCCCGCCTCGATGCGGGGAAGCGCGACGGGCACGAGGCGCTGCCCCTCGCCGGCGGGCTGGGTGCGCGTGCGAAGGACGAGGTCGAGGCCCTTGCCGCCGCCGGGCGCCTCGCCCTCGATGTGGATTTCCTTCGCCTGCACCGTCACGACGACCTTGGTCGGGGAAGGGGCGGCAGCGGCGGCGGACCGCCGCGAGACGCTGGCGGGTCGCTCGATGGCGATGTAGGGGTTCTCGTCGAGGGCCTGCACGCCGAGGCGCGGCGAGGCCGGTAGCTCGACGTGGAGCCGCGGGATCAGGACGTCGAACGTGAGATCGTGGTCGGCGTAGCGGACCTCGACCTCGATCTCGCCGCGGGCGCCGCCGAGCGGGACGCCCTCGAACGCGATCGGCACGTCGGCCGGGAGGGTCACGGCGGCGTGGCCCCGGCGGAACCCGAGGTCGTCGAGCTCGATCTCCGCCTTGGCGGTGACGGCCCTGGCGACGTCCTCGGGCGTCCGGGGCGGTAGCTCCTTGCCGTTCACCTGGGGGCGCGGGACGACCACGTCGACCGCGGGGCGGGGGATGACGAGGTCGATGCGCTGGCCCCCGTTTGCCGTCACGAGGACGGTCTCGGCGCGCAGGTCGTGCCCGAGCTGGGGCACGTTCACGAACGCGTCGCTCACGGTGAGGCCGGCGGTCACGCCCGCGGAGTCGTAGTCGTTGAGGTGGCTCCACAGGACCGTGGCCGTGCCGGTGACGGCGCCGCCGAGGTTCGACACCCACGGGGTCAAGAGCGGGCGGAGGACGCCGAGGCTGAACCGGGTCGCGTCGAGGTCGACGCTCCCGCTCGCCGTCTGGTTGAGCCAGGGGAAGATCCCAGCGAGCCAGTCGACGCTCGTGTGGGCTGGGAGGGTCATCGAGGCCGGGCACGCTTCGCCGTTCGCGGGCTGGCAGAACTGAAGGTTCACGTCGGCCCGAGCGCTCGTGGCGAAGACGTGGAGGATGCCGTTTTGCACGGGCTCGCCGAGGCCGAGCAGCAGATCGGGCGCGCGGAGCCTGGCGATGGCGGAGGGCGCGCGGCCGATCCCGGTGATCTCGACGGTGCCGCGCAGGTGGCCCGAGATGTCGCGATCTGCGAGGGCCACCATTCCTTGCAGCGCGATGCCGCCCTGCTCGGGATCGAGCGCAGCCGCCCCCGGGTCCACGCCGGTCTGCCGGGCGGGCGCAGCGCCGAGGACGAGGTGGAGGCCGCCGGTCACCTTGGGGGTCGGGCCGCCGAGGCTCGCGAGGAGCGCGTCGAGGGGGGCGTCGAGCTCGCCGTTCAGCGTCGCGACGGCGACCGCGTCCTGCTTCAGCGTGGCGTCGATCGTCGCGTGGCTCGCGTTGTAGGTGGCCTGGGCGTCGACGTCGAACGGCATCGCCCACGGGCTCCGCGTCGCGGCCCCGAAGGCCTCCGCGTGCTCGACCTTCGTCCCGTGCGCCTTGATCGTCACGAACGGCTCGGCGACCGTGCCGTCGGCGAAGGCGTCGAACCCGACGCGGCCCGCGAGCTTCGGCAGCCGGTCGCGCAGGATCGCCGGCAGGAAGGCGTAGTCGCGCGTGTCGCGCTCGACGAGCGAGACGTGCGCCAGGAACGGTGCGGCCCGCAGCGAGGCGACGCGGCGTGCCGGGTGGTCGAGGATCGTTGCCAGGTCGAACGTCGCCTCGACCGAGGCCGTGGCGAGGCTTCTCGGATCGGCCAGATCGGATCGCAGCGCGAGGTTCACGTTCGCCGCGCCCGAGGCCGTGGCGGGGCGCCTCGGATCGGCCAGCTCGGATCGCAGCGCGAGGTTCACGTTCGCCGCGCCCGACGCGCCGTCGATCGATCCGGCGACCGCGACGTCGACCGAGGCGCACTCCGTCGTCTCGCGTCCGTTGCAGTCGAGGCGCCAGGCGCGGTTGCCCACGAGGTTCTCCCTCGGCGCCACGCCCGCGAGCCCGTCGGTCCGGATCGCGAAGTCGACCACGTTCGGGAAGCGCTGGCCCCGTGGGCGGGCGATCGTCACGTGCGCGTCGACCTTCCCCGCGAGGTTCGGGGCCACGAGCTTGGAGATCGGGAACTTGTGCTGCACGCATTCGAGCCGCCAGCCGGAGGCGCGGACCGTCGCGATGCCCGCCAGGTCACGCCAGGTCGCCGCGGCGAGCAGCGGGCCGCGCAGCGTCCCGTCGCCGCCGTCGAGCTCGAGCTTCGCGATGACGCCTTCGCACGGCGCCGGCGACGCGACGTCCGCGTTGGGGTCGGGCTCCTCGCGCTTCGCCGCGTCCGGCGCGGGCTTCGCGGTGCCCGGCGCGGGCTTCGCCTTGCCCGGGGCAGGCGTCGCCACGGGGGCGGAGGCGGCCGGGGCCGCGGGCAGCGGGTCCGCGAAGAGCTTCACGACCGCGTCGGCGGTCACGCGCTCGCCCTCGATCTTCGCCGTGATCTGGCCCGAGAAGCCGTCCCGGCCGTCCACGCTGGCCTGCTCGACCCAGACCGCCACGTGGCCCTCGTGCCCACCGTCCGCGCGGTGCGCGAGGTCGACGTCGAGGTCCGCGACGCCCCGCAGCGGCAGCGAGACGCCGACGAGCCGCGCCAGGCTCCCGAGGTCGACCTGGTCGCCGCGGAGCGTGCCCGTGACGTCGCTGCCCAGGATCGCGAGGTCGCCCGCGATCGACCCGCCCGAACGGTCGCCGATTGCGACGCCCTCGAGGGCGAGGCCCCCCGCGCCCGCGCCGAGGCGCGCGACCGTGGCCGTCACGCGGTCCTCGCCGCGCGATGCGTCGATCGCCACGCCGGTCACCGACGCGCGCTTCGCATCGAGGCGGCCGGACGCCTTCAGCTCCCCGCGATCATCGTCGCGGAGCTTCGCCATCAGGCGCGGCGACAGGAGCGGCCCCTCCGCGCGCGCCGTCGCGGTCCGGAACGTGTACGCCCCGGCCGAGACCGCCTCTGCGTCGAGGTCCGCTTCGACGGCGAGCGCGCCGATCGGGCCTCGCACCCGGCCTCGCAGGCGCGCCGTGCCGAGCGAGGCGCCACCGGCGCGCAGCCCGACGCCGGTCGCCGCCACGCGCGCGTCGATCGCGCCCTCGCGCAGCGTGCCGCTCACGCGCAGCCAGGCCGCGCCCTCGGCGACGC
>CAIVJW010000215.1 GCA_903906315.1 uncultured delta proteobacterium
CCGCGGCGGGGGAGGCTCGGCCGGCTCGTCGTTCGCCGCTTCGCCGTCGTACGCGGCCGCGAGCTCGCGGAGCACGCGCGCGCGCTGCTCGTCGAGGTCGGCGAGCGAGCGGTACAGGGCGGCGCGGCGGGGGTCGGTCACGTCCCGGCCTCCTCATGCACCACGAGCCGGCCGCCCCGCTGCTCCTCGGCCCAGCCGCGCTCGTCCCACGTCCACGCGCAGCCCTCCGACGTGCACCACGCCTCGCGCTCGCCGCCACGTCGCGGCCAGCCCGTCCAGGTGCGCCACTCGCCGACCCAGATCGCGCCCGGTGGGTCATCCATCGTGCACGAGAAGCGCATCCCCGCGCGCGGCTGCACGACCGGCCCGCGGTGCGCCCACTCGACGCGCAGCCCGCGGGCCTCGAGCTGCCGCACGGCGCCGCCGCCGAGGATGCCCACGGCTTCGTCGCGGGCGGTCATGCCGCACCTCCGAGCACCACATCGGCGCGCACGATCTCGCCCGCGTGGACGTCGATGTCGACCGCGGCATCGTCGCGGATCGAGCGGAGTAGCGCGCG
The DNA here is from genome assembly GCA_903906315.1 of uncultured delta proteobacterium. GTDB lineage: Bacteria > Myxococcota_A > Polyangia > Polyangiales > Polyangiaceae > CAIVJW01. Next base: position 560 of record CAIVJW010000215.1, read on the forward strand.
CTCGCAGCCGCGCGCGTAGGTGAGCACGCGCATCGCGCCATGCGCATCGCGCGCGTGACATATGCGGCGGTCGAGGTCGATGCCTCGGATGATGACGATCATGGCCGCATCGCCCGGAGGATGCGCGCGGCTAGGTAGCACTCTGCGGCCCCGCGCGCGTTGCCGTGCGCGCGGTAGTACCTCGCGTCGTGCAAATTCCAGCGCGCCAAGTCTCTGATAGCGCGCTCTCCGCAGACGAGGACGTCGTGCGCCGTCGACTCCATCCCTATGCCGTCGAGCCACCCCGCGGCCTCCTCGCGGCTCATACCCACCGCCGGCCCGCGGAAGGCCGACAGCGGCGAACGGCGGTAGCAGGGGCAGGGCATCGGGTACAGCGCGCCCACGGCGAGCACGTAGTAGTGCTCGCGCTCCTCGTGCCCGCAGGCGCAGATGTCAGCCACGAGGCACCTCCGGTCCGCGCCACTCTGCGGCCCGCGTCTCCGCGGCCTCGTAGGTGGCGCACGTCTCGCCGCGGACCTCGCGGTATCGCGACGACTCGCCGATCCGGTGCAGCTCGACCGCGCGGTACCTCCCATCCCATCGTCGCCAGATTTGGACGGTGCGGCGGTCGTCGCCCCAGGAGTTGACCCTCGTCGCGAGGCTGTCAGCGATCATCACGCACCTCCCTTCGCCGCGCCGACGTGGGCGCCCTGATCGATGTCGGCGGCCAGCCGCGCGACCGTGCCCGACGCGAGGATCGCGATCAGTCTGCCGCCCGCGTGCGTCGTCGTGCGCAGCCACGCCGCCACATCGGCGAGCGCCTCGGCGACCGCCGCTGCGATGCGAGCGGGCTCGCCGGACAGCGCCGCCCGCGCCTCGTCGCGCTCCGCGATCGTCGCCTGCCGGTACGCCTCGTCCTCCTCGTGACGCTGATTCAGCCCGTCGATCCGGTCGAGCGCCTCGTCGCGCTCGGCGATGGCGGCGTCGCGCTCGCCGCGCAGCCCGTCGAGGACGCGGCACACGCCGCGGATGGTGGCGAACGGCATCGACGACGGGTCGCGGTCGTCTCCGTTCGACACCGCGTAGATGCGCAACTTCGTCTCGTCGCTGAGCTTGAGCGTGCCGCGCGGCGTCGCGTCACCCATCGTCGTCCTCCTCGTCCTGGCCGCAGCGCGCGTGCCGCTTATCGAAGGCGCCCGCGAGCGTCGCCAGAGCGTCGATGTCGGCGGGCAGCACGACCTCGACGCGCGCGCCGCATACGTCGCACCAGAGCGGGAGCGCCTGCGCGCCCGCGGGCACGGGCGCGCTATGGCCCATCAGGCAGGTCATCACGCGCCTCCCTTCCGCGCCGCGGAGCGCCACTCGCTGGCATCGTCCGCGACGCTCACCATAGCTCCGCAGCGCGGGCAGCTCTCCGTGTCATCGTCGGGCGCCTCGGGCGTCAGGACTCGCTCACCCACCGCACACCTCCTCCTCGCGCCCCGTCCCCTCGCAGGCCTCGCAGGTCGACGCGGCGCCGAGCGTCAACCCGTACCCGAGGCACTCGCCGCACGGCACGAGCACGTCGCCCGTGCGCCACATGTCCCCGCGGTCGTTCTCGTGGGCGCCTACATGTCCGAGCACGAGCGAGCACGCCCTGGCACCGAGCGCCCACGCGGAGCCGTCCGGGCGCTGGGGCGCCTCGCCGCACAGCCTCCGAGGCGCGCGCGGGCGCGCTGCGCTGGTGCGCGTCAGCGGGACGCCCAGGAGTGAGAGCTGCTCACCCATTACGCGGCCCTCCCGCTGTCGAGCTGCTCCGGCGTGGCGCCGGCGGCGAGCGCGCGCCGGTGCGCGGCGCGGAGCGCCCACCTTGCAGCCGCCCGCGCAGCCTGCCGGCGCTGCTCGGTCCGCTCGGCCATGACCGCCAGGTCGCACGTCATGCAGTCTCCGCACTCGCATCGTCGGTCCATGGCCTACTCCGCGGCCTCGCCGACCTGGGGGGACAGCAGGCGCAGGAGCTCGACGACGCGCGCCGCGAGGCGGTCTCGGTCCGCAAGCGCCGACGCGAGCGCCGCCGAGCACGCCTCGTCGGTCTCCTGCAGGCCGTCGAGCTGCGCCCGCAGCGTGGCGGCGTTCGCCTCGGCGGACTCGGTGCGGGCGCGCTCCGCTCCGGCGGGGACGACGCGGCGGGCATCGACGCGCGGGAACATCCGCCGCGCCTCATCGAGCACGGACAGGGCGGCTTCGTGCGACTCGTACGGCCGCGCCTCGACAACCGTGAAGCCCCACCCGCGCCGGCCGAAGTAGCGCTTCGATGCGCCAGCGAGCGACTGCTCGCGCGTGATGCTCTCGTCGACGATGATCCACTTCTCGCCTTCCATGGCACCCTCCCTCACGCGAAGTCGTCCGCCGCGACCGCTTCGAGCACGACCTCACCGCGATCGACGCGCGAGCCGATGAGCTGGTAGCCGCCTGCCGTCGCCAGCTCGACGAAGCGCGCGTACTGCTCGGGGTCGACCCGCTCGAGGCCGTCGACCACCAGGATCTTCGAGCGTGCGTTCGCGCGCCGCGCGATCTCGATCGCGAGCTTCATCTGCTCGGCGCCGCAGAGCCCATCGAGGCGCACGCCGTCGAGCGCGATCTCGTCGCCGTCGAGCGACAGCCCCGGGATGCTGTCGGACGCGGCGAGCAGCGCCCTCGGCGCCTCGTTCGTCAGCGCGTCGACGATGCCGTCGAGCCGCGTGGCCTCGGCCTCCGCCGAGGCGGCTCGGTCGCGCGCGGCCTTCGCGGCG
>CAIVJW010000216.1 GCA_903906315.1 uncultured delta proteobacterium
CCGATCTCGGCCCCGCCGCCCGCGGGCGCCGCGGGGGCGGCCGCAGCCGGCGCCGGCGCGGCGGGAGCACCGGAGCCAGCGGCCTTGGGAGCGGGGGGGGGCGGCGCGTCATCGCCGCAAGCAGTGAGCCCGACGGCCGCCGAAGCGATCGCAAGGACGAAGGCGAAACGAAGCGACATGGCTACCTCCCGGTCCCGCGGCGCTTGGTCGCGTCGCTCGCTCGGACGGCCCGGAACGCCGTCGCGAGGCAGTCGACGACGATGTCGACCTCGTCTGCGTTCTTGGCCGCGACCGCCGCGACCTTGGCTTGAATGTTCTCGATGTTGATGATGCGGTCGAGCTGACCGACGCCATGGAAGAACTTGGCCACCTGGTGAAACTTGCCCGCGAGGGTGAGCTTCATCGGCACCTTCGCGTAGAACTCGCCGACCGACTCGTCGAGCGGGCTCCACGACGTGAGGTTCACGCCTGCGATGGTGGCCACCGCCTGAATCGACGAGAGGAAGGCGGGCGTCTCGGAGTCGTCCGGCAGGATCTTCTTCTGCTCGCGAGCCAGCTGCTCGCGCCGGGTCTTCTCCTCGAGGTCCTTCTGGTAGGCGTCTCGCGACGTCTTGGCCTGCGCGAGCTCGTTCTGCAGCGCGCTCTCCTGCTGCTTCGCCGACGCGATCTGCGAGTCGATGTCCGAGTAGAACACGACGAAGTAGACCACCCCGACGAGCGCGAGCAGCAGCGTACCGATGCCGATCTTCGCCGGCAGGTTGAGGCGGTCGAGCGAAGAGCCGCCCGCGGCGGGGGACTTGGCGGCCATCTCAGTACCTCACCTTCATCTGGAGCGCGAACGTCGCGAGCTCCATGCTCGTCTGGCCCGCCTGCTTGCGGCCGGGCAGGAGCTGCACGTCGTAGAAGTACGGCGAGAGCTTGAAGCGCTGGGCGACCTCGTAGACGTCGCTCGCGTCACGCGCGAGCCCTTCCATGCGCACGGTGCGCTCGGACTCGACGTAGCTGAGGAGCCACAGCCGCCGGCTATCCCAGCCGGGGTTGTAGACGGACAGCGGGTTTTCCTTTTTCTTCTGCTCGTAGACGTCCTTATCGATCGTGGGCCCACGACCTGGCGTCAGGAGCTGCGAGACCTCGAGGAGCACGGCCGTCGGGCCGGCCCGCCCGGACTGCAGCTTCGAGATCGCGTCCTCGCGAGCGCGGAGCACGACCAGGGCCTTCTTCACCTCGTCGTGGGAGGCGACGAGCTTCTTGATGTCCTCGATCTGGCTCTGGACCTGCTGGTTGCGCTTGGTCTGCTCGTCGAGCTCTTCCACCTTGGTCTGGTGGAAGAGGAACAGCAGCACGATCTCGACGACGAGGACGCCGAGCACGGCGAGCAGCCACTTCTGGCTGGTCTGCGGCCCCGCGGCCCCGGTGCCGCGCCCGGTGCGCTTCTGGGGGAGGAGGTTGACCCTGATCACAAGCGTTTCTCCCGGTCCTTACGCATGCCCAGGCCGAGCGCGACGCAGAATTGCGCAGCGCGAGTCTGGATGAGCTGCGGATTGACCTCCTTCGCGTCGATGGAGATCTTCTCCATGGGCTGGATGACCTCGACGGCCACGCGGCTCCGACGCCCGACGGCGGCCGCGAGCGAGGGCAGCATCGACGTGCCACCCGTCAGGAAGATGCGGTCCATCTCGGCCTCGCCGCTGGTCGCGAGGAAGAAGTCGAGCGAGCGCTGGATCTCGCCGGCGATCGAGTCGCAGACGGCGTCGATGACCTGAGGAACGAGGGCCGGAACGCTGCCGGGGCCCCCGGTCGCGCTCGCGCACTTGAACTCCTCGGCCTGCTCGAACGGCACCCCGAGCTGCTTCTGGATCTGCTCGGTGATGTAGTTGCCGCCGTTCGCGATGTCGCGCGTGAACGCGCTCGCTCCGCGCGAGACGATGTTGATCGACGCCAGGCTCGCCCCGACGTTGATGATGGCGAACGTCTGATCCGGCGGAATCCCGCGGTTCATCTCGAACAGGTTCTGCACCGTGAACGCATCGATGTCGACGACGAGCGGCTTGAGCTTGGCGCTCTTCGCTATCTGCGTGTAGTCGTTGATCTCGTCGCGCTTCGCCGCGACGAGCAAGAGGTCCATCTGCCCGGCCTCGGGCCGGCGTCGCAGGACCTCGTAGTCGACGTGCACATCCTTGATGTCGAAGGGGATGTGCTGCTCCGCCTCCCACTGGATCTGCTCGTCGAGCTCGGCCGCGGTCATCATCGGGACCGTGATCTTGCGGATGATGACGGCCTGCCCGCTGATGCTGAGCGCGACCTCCTTCTGCTTGATCTTGGCCTCGGCGAAGAGCCGGTTCAGCCCCTCGATGACCGCCTGCGAGTTCATCACGTGGCCGTCGACGATGGTCTGGGGAGGCAGCGGCGCGTAGCCGAGCCGTACCAGACCGTAGCCTTTGCGGCCCTCCTTGAGCTGACAGACCTTGATCGAGCTCGAACCGATGTCGACGCCGACCAGGTTCTTCCCTTCTGACATCGCCTGCTTCCTTCGCCTTGGTGCCCGTTAGAGGCGCGCGCCGCCGCGGGCGCCGTCGCATTGGGTGATCTCGCGCCTGCCCGCTGGGGCCAGCTTCGCATCGAGCCGAGGTCGCGGCCAAAAATCCGCTTTACGCATTCGAACGGCCCGCGTACGACCGGCAGGCCAAGCGAGCCGCCCGATCGCGAGAAACCGCGGCATTTGAAGCGTGCGGCGCCCACCGAGCACGGCCTGGCAGGTCCAACGAGCCGCCCCATTCCTCTGCCGCCGCACCGCTCGTCGCCCATGCCCCCCCGGCCTCGCCTCGATTCCTCCACCCCGGCGCGGCCCGTGCCCGAGGCCTCGCCGAGGCGCCGCTCGTCCCCGGCCGCCCGACTGCGCCGGCTCGCGAGGCCCCGGTACCTTGCGGCAGCGATCGCGGCGCTCTGCGCGATCGGGCTCCCATCCTATGCCCCGGCGGCGGACGACGTGCACGTCGTCGTCAAGGGCCAGACGCTCAAGGGCATCGCGAAGCGCTACCGCATCCCGATCGACACGCTCCGCGGGGTGAACGGGCTGAAGCCCGGCGACCGCATTCACCCCGGCCTCGCGCTCGTCCTGCCGGAGAAGGGCCGGGAAGCCGAAGCCACCCGGAAGGCGGGCGAGCTCCGCGCCGCCGACGAGAGGGAGCGCGACAAGACGCGACGCATCAAGGAGCGGGAGCTCGGCGCGCGCGACGCAGGCCGGGGGGCGCGGCGCGACGGCAAGGGCGGCGGGGCGGCGAAGACCGACGATCGAGCCGGCGGGCCGGAGGCCGGCTACGCGGCGAAGCCGAAGCGCCCGGGGCGCGTGCGGTTCGTGCGCGGGAGCGAGCACGCGGACGTGCAGCTGCTCAGCCGTCATGGTCGCCTCGTGCCAGCCGGGCTCGCCACCGTGAGCCGGATGCTCCGCTTCTACCCGACGGGGGCCAAGATCCCGGTCGACCCCCGCCTCGCGACCCTCATCGGCCTGGTGAGCGACCACTTCGGCGGGCGATCGCTGCACGTCGTGAGCGGCTTCCGCCCCTTCTCACCGAAGCAGTACACCCGTCACTCGAACCACAATGTCGGCCGCGCGTTCGACTTCTCGGTCGAAGGGGTGCCGAACACCGTGGTCCGCGACTTCTGCCGAACCATCCACAACGCGGGCGTGGGCTTCTACCCGAGCGGTACGTTCGTTCACCTAGACGTTCGTACCGAAAAAGCGTACTGGGTCGATTACTCGCGCTCGGGGGAGGCGCCTCGGTACAGCTCACCGGTCGACCAGGCCGCAGCCGACGAATCGGCCAGCGACGTCGACGTGAGCGCCGCCGGACAGGCTCCACAAGGGTCCCACGGGACCCTCCACCCCACCGATCAACCTCTTGATTCTTTTAGGGGAAATCTCGACACCCCGGGTGATGCGACTGATAGCGCGGGAAAGCGGGGCCCGAACGACCCCCCTCCCGCGCCCTGAGGTTGCCCGGCTCGGCGACCACGCCAGGGGCGGTCGTTCCCCGAGGAGCCGCCCTCGCCCACAGGCAAGGGCGGAGCGGACATCAGGCCCGAGGGCGCCCCGCGGGCTGGACGTCAGCCCAGTGGTCGTGGCGGAGATCGGAAGCGAGCGCCCCCTCGGGCGCGAGGTCGTGGCGCCCCAAGGATCGCACCTCCCCGCCGGCGTCGAAAAGGGCGCCCCGCGGTCGGCGGGCGTCCGCGGATCGTCGACTCGCTGCGCGGCCTGGGCACCCGGGCTTCGCACCGCGGCGGTCGACCTGGCAGAGACGACGTCCGGGTCGCGGCGCGCGAGCCCTCCCTTCGAGCCCCGCGCTATCGAAAGCGCGTCGAGCGCGGCGCACGCCGACTGAACGGACCAGGGTGCGGCGGTTCAGCCCAGGACGAGGCAGAACAAGAGCCTTTGCGAATTAGCGCCCAGAAAAGCCGCGATCACCACGGAACGACGCAGGGTGCGGCGGTTCAGGCGACGGCCATCCGTTCACGTCACGGCAGCGCGACGACCCGCCCGGTGGCCGGCTGGTCGACCCCATACAGGGCGGTGACCTCGTAGCGCTGTGACGGCGGCGTGGCCGTGTCCGCTCGGTGCACGAACGAGGCCTGATGGGCCCCGCGGTCGAGCGCGACGACGCGGACGCAGCCGCGGTCGAGCAGCGCGCTCGTGGTCGCCTCGTCGCTGTCGAAGGTCGTGGTGGCCGTGAGGACGGTCCCGTCGGAGAGGACGCAGACCGCGACCCGGGTGCGCATGCCGCCGAGCTCGCGCGCCTCGGGACGAAGGCGCCCGTCCTCGGCGGTGAGCGGGAGCTCGGAGGCGTCGGCGTCGGGCGCCAGGGCTTTCGCGTCCTCCGAGCGGAGGATCGCGAGGCCGCCTGCGTCCGCGACGAGCAAGCCGCCCTCGGGCCGGATCGCCAGGCCCACGGCGCCCGAGGTGGCGAGCCCGCGAGCCGGGCGGCGCTTCGTCGTCTTGCCGATGCCGAGCCCGAAGGCGACGCCGACCCGCGCTTGCTCTTCGTCCGCGAGCGCGGCCGCAAACGGCGGCCCCACGCGCGCCGTCAGCTCCCGGCTGCCTCCGCGGATCCTCCAGCGGTAGCGGCCGGCGGCGAAGCTGTGCAGGTGGACCTGGGCGCCGCCGTTCGTGAGCGTCACCGTGTGCACCGCGGGCAGCCAGCCGGGCGGCGGTTGACGTCCGGCGTCCGGCACCCAGGCGAGCGCGTCGGGGAGCGGGACGTTGGGCCTCGGATCGCGGAAGGCCGCGTAGAATAGCTCGTCGGGCGACGCAAGCGCGAGGCGCGCGGGCGCGACCGGCATCGCCGGATCGAGGAGCACGCCGAACGGATCCGGCTGGTCGGAAGGAAACCCGACGAACGCGAACGCTGGGCGACCGCCCATCGCGCCAAGCTCGTAGGCCAGATCACAATCGGCAAGCTCGATCGCCCTCGCGAGGACGGCCGGCGAGACGTCGTGACCGTAGGCATAGACGAGGTGCCCGGCCCTCGCGCGCCCGATCGCGGCGCGATCGCCCGGATCGCCACCGACCGAGGCGAGGCGGGACACGCCGGGGGCGACCAGGGGGGCGGCCGCGGTTTGCCAGAGGGATCGAACAGAGACAGGGACGTCGGCGCCGAAGGACCAGGGTCCCATCGACACCGTATCGCGCCCGATGAGGACGCTGCCGGCCCCGGCGACCGGCGGGGCGAGGAGGCGGCCGCGCGCGATCGTGCCGCGAGCGTCCGCGTCGATCGGGCGCCCCCCGGAGAACACGGCGACCGCGCGGCGCCGCACGAGGTCCGGCACGGCGCCGGTGCCGTGCAGCGACGCGACCGGACGCGGACGGGACGTGCCGGCCTCGAGCCCGAGCTCCAGCTGCCTCAGATCGAACGCCACGAGGCGAACCACCGCCTCCGGAACGGAGGCGTCGGGCCGGACGAACGCTTCGACCACGGCAGGCGGCGCCGCCTCGCCGATCCCTATCGGCCGGGGCGCGAACGGCGGCAGCGCCGCGGTCCAGACGCCTTCGCCTGCTCCGTCGAGCGGCCCGCGGACCGGGGCGGGCGGCCACCCGTCGAGCTGCGACCCCGGAGGGAGCGGCGCGGCGACTGCCCACTCGCGCGGACGCGGGAGGGCAGGTTTGCGGCCGCCCCGGCGGAAGCGCGAAGACAGGGAATGCCCCCCGGCCACGAGCGCCCGGGTCGAGCGGGCAGCGAGGTCTCCGAACAGGGCGTGGACGATCTCGGGGGCGAGATCGCCCGCGCGCGGCGCGGGACGCGCGACCCGCTGGGCGCGGGCCCCGGTTGGGTTGCTCGGCCCGGTGTTGAGCGCGCCCGTGCGAAGGTCGAGCGCCGCCGGGAGCCCCTCCGGCCCGAGGGCGAGCACGAGCGCGCCGTCGGCGAGGTCGAGTCGGACCACCGCAGGCGGCGCGTCGAAGACGATCTCGGTCCGGCCCGCGCCGCGAGCAGAACCGGTTTCGAGCCAGGCTGCGAGGTCCGAGCCGAGCCGCTCGGAGCGTGTCCGCGCCTCGCGCGAGGAGGCATCGCCGGCGAGGTCGAGCACGGTGACGCCCTGCACGACCCCGGCCGCGACGGTGGCGAACGCCACGTAGCTGCCCCGCGCGACGAGGTCGCGCTCGTCGGCGAGGCTCGTGGCCGTGAGCTCGCGCAGCCAGCGCACGTCGATCGGGCGGCCGTCTCGCGTGAGCCGGACGCGCGCGCGCACGAGGTCGGCCGGCCCGCGCGGCCCGCCCGGAACCCTCGACCGGGCGGCGAGAAACAGGACGCTGCGGCCGAGGAACGTGTCCGAGAGCCACCCTCCGCGCTCCTCCCAGACGAAATCGTCGGGCCGCACCTCGCCTCCCGCAGCCGCGCCCAGCATCACCGCCACGGCCTCGACGCTGCGCGCAGGCGGCGACGGGCGCCCGACCGCGCCGGCCAGGGCTGCGAGCACGGCGAGGGCCGCGAGCAGCCATCGCGGACGCGCGTACGCGAGCGAGCGCTCTCGCAACCAGCGAAAACGCTCGCCGAGCACGCTCCTTCTGCGCAGGGGCCTCACGCGTCAGGGGCCGTCAGGGCGAGCTCGAGCGGCGGCCCGGCTCACGCGGTGATGCCGAGCAGCGAGCGGGCGCGCGACGGCTCGACGATCTCGCGACCGATGCCCCTCGCGTACTCGGCCGCGCGTGCGACGAGCGGCGCGCTGCCCTCCGCGAGCACGCCCTTGTCGAGGTAGATGTTGTCCTCGAGGCCGACGCGCGCGTGGCCGCCGAGCCGCATCGCCAGCTCGGTCATCGGGCGCTGGTGGCGCCCCACCGCGGCGACGGCCCACGAGGCGCCCGCGGGGATCTGCGAGGCCATGAACCGCACGACATCCTCACGGGCGCCGATGCCGCCCGGCACCCCGAGCACGAACTGGAAGTGCAGCGGGCTCGTGATGACGCCCTCCTTGACCAGCGCGTTCACCTCGTCGATGTGGCCGACCTCGTAGCACTCGAGCTCCATGACGCTGCCTGCCGCGCGGATGCGCTGGGCGAGGTCACGGATGAGCTTTCGCGAGTTCACGAAGACGTCGTCGCCAAAGTTGATGGTGCCGCAGTTGAGCGTGGCCATCTCCGGACGACACGCGAGCGGCTGAGCCCGCTCCTCGCCCGACATCCCGACCGCGCCGCCGGTCGTCACCTGGATGACGCAGTCGGTCTTCGTGCGGATGGCCTCGATGACCTCGGCGAAGCGCTCGCGCGACTGGGTCGGCGAGCCGTCGGGGTTGCGGACGTGCAAGTGGATCACCGATGCGCCCGCCTCGCGGCAGCGCGCGGCCTCGTCGGCGATCTCCTGGGCCGTGATCGGCAGCCACTTGGTCTGCTGTCGCGTGGTCTCGGCGCCCACGATCGCCGCCGTCAGGATGAGCTCCGAGCTCGGCGGGGTGACGATGATGTGGGGAGGCGGCGTGATGATCGGCCGAGGCTCCGGAAGCTGGGCGTGGCCGGGAGGCGGCGCGGACAGCGCCGGCAGCACGAGCCGCGGCTTACGCTGGAGGTCCTTCGGCACGACGCACGTGCCGACGGCGCGACACACGACGACGGGCTCGGCGAGCGCGTCGGCGGCGGAGACCGAGAGATCCGGCGACCGCAGGCTGGTCACCACCTTTCGCGCCTCGAAGGCCATCGCGCGCGAGCTCGCGCCCACCTTCGTGATGACGCCGGTGGCCTCGATGTAGTCGCCCGCGCGGACCGGAGCGAGAAACTCGATCGCCTCGTACGCGCGGAACAGGCCCTCGTCGCCGTCGAGCCGGATGAGCAGCTCCGTCGCGACATCGCCGAAGAGCGCCAGAAGACGGGCCCCGTCCACCAGCTCGCCCGCGTAGTGTGCGTCGTGCGCGCCCATGCGGACCCGCAGCGTGACCGTAAGACCGATGCCGATGCTCATGGGCGGCAGCGTCGTGAGTCGCCCGGCCGCCGTCAACGGGAGATCCGCGGGGACCGCCTCCACAACGGCCGCGCAAAGCGTTCGCCAGCGAGCCCGCCCGCCCGGCGCCGTTCCGTCCCCGAGCCGAGCCCGAGCAGTGGTAGGAGAGGCGCGATGCAGCTCATCGAAGGGCGCAACCTGCCCCGCCACGTCGGCATCATCATGGACGGCAACGGCCGCTGGGCCGAGCTGCGCGGCGAGCGGCGGGAGGCGGGGCACAAGGCCGGGAGCGCCGCGGTCCGCCGCATCGTCCGGGTGGGGCGGCGGCTCGGGCTCGACGCGCTGACACTGTACGCGTTCAGTGAGCAGAACTGGGCGCGCCCCCCGGGCGAGGTGGACGCGCTGATGGGCCTGCTCCGCGAGTACTTGGTCTCGGAATGGGACGAGATCATGGGTAACGGCATCCGGCTCGTCGCGATCGGCGACGTCTCGCGCCTGCCCGAGCCCGTGCGGGACGCGCTCGACCCGCTGCGGTCCGCGTCTTCGCACAACGGCGCGATGACGCTCGCGCTCGCCCTCTCGTACGGCGGGCGCGAGGAGATCGCCACGGCCGCGCGCGAGCTCGCCGCAGAGGCGGTAGCGGGGCGCATCACCCCGGATCAAATCGACGTGGCGGCGCTTTCGGCCCGCATCCCGAGCCTGTCGGTCGGCGACCCGGACCTGATCATCCGCACCGGGGGCGAGCAGCGGATCTCGAACTTCCTGCTCTTCGGCGCGGCGTACGCCGAGCTCGCGTTCACCGACCGGCTGTGGCCCGACTTCACGGAGGACGACCTCTTCGCCGCCATCGCGAGCTACCAGCGCCGCGAGCGTCGTTTCGGCCGCGTCGGGGTGAAAACCCCGTGACAAGTCAGGTCGATCCCGGTACGTCCGGGGCCGGGAACGAGACGTGAAGTCGAACCTCGTCGTACGTCTGATCACGGCCCTGGTCGGGGCGCCGCTCATCCTCGCGCTCCTGTACGTGGGGCCCGCTTGGGGGTGGTTCGCGTTCGTGGCCACCGCCGCGGCGGTCGGCGCGTTCGAGCTCTTCGCGATGACCCACGCGGGCGACCGCGTCGCGCAGGCGGTCGGAGTGCTGCTCACCGAGGCCGTGATGGCGGTCCTCTACTTCCGCGGCGAGGACGCCAAGGCGCTCCTGACCCTGCTGATCGCGCTCCCGATCGTGGCGATGCTGCTGGTCCTGTGGCGCCTCGGCGACATCACGACCGCCGCGACGCGGGTCGCCGCGACGGCGTTCGGCCCCCTCTACGTGGGCGGCGGCCTCGGCGCCATCGCGCTGCTTCGGCGGGACGGCGGCGCGGACGGGCCTGCGTTCGTGGTCCTCGCGCTCATGATGGCGTGGTTCAGCGACACCGGCGGCTACTTCGCCGGCCGCGCCTTCGGCAAGCACAAGCTCTACGAGGCCGTGAGCCCCAAGAAGACGGTCGAGGGCGCCGTCGGCGGGCTCGCGGGCGCTGCCGTCGGCGCGCTGCTCGCCCACTTCTGGTTCCTCCGATCCCTCCCCCTCGTCGACGGGCTCGTCCTCGCCATGGTCGGCGCCGCGCTCGGCCAGGCCGGCGACCTCGGGGAGTCCCTCCTCAAGCGGTCGTTCGGCATCAAGGACTCGGGTGGCATCGTGCCGGGGCACGGCGGCATCCTCGACCGCGCGGACGCGCTGATCGTGACGGGATCGATCTCGTTCGGTTACGTGCTCTGGCTGCGCTGACCGTTCGTCGACCGCGCCACGCCGAGGTCGGGTAGCTCCGCCTGCCAGCACGAGCCTCGGAGTCCGCGCCGCCATCCGAGCCGGATCCAGCGGGCGCTCGCCTCCCGCGAAAGCCGGCAATCCGGATTGACCAGCTCCCGCCCTGCGCGGTCGAGGCCGCCCCGCCGCTCGGGGATGACGACGACTCGGGGGGGCGTCCTCGGCAGACACGCAATCCATGCGCGAAATGGCGTCGGGGACTCGAGACCATGCGCCGGCGACGCAACGTCACGCGGCGCACTGGATTGACGCACTCGGTGGATACGCCTACCCTTCCCAGCACGTCCTCGCGCGCTTCGTCGCGAGTAGAGACAGGGGTGCCACATGAACGGTCGAATGCTGGTCTGCGCGGCGATCGTCGCGCTGTCTACCTCGTGTGTCGTCACGGAGAAGAGCTCCGACGCCGATGGCGGCGCCGGAGGCAGCGCGGCGGGGCCGAGCTGCCTCGTCGCGTCGGCATGCTGCGCGCTCGCGCAGCAGCGCGGCACGGCGGACCCGCGCCAGGGGACGAGCGACTGCGACGGCAAGAACCTCGGCGGCAAGGAGTGGTGCGGCGCGGCCGCCGAGCTCGCGAAGAAGGCGCTGAACGCCCAGGAAGTCGAGGGTCAGTGCGTCCTCGGCCTGACGCCGAACACGGTCACGCGCGTGCCGATCGTGTGGGTGAACTCGACCAGCGAGAACAAGGTCGCGCTCTTCGATTCGCCGACGGGCAACGAGATCCTGCGCGTCCCGACCTGGGGCAACTTCCCCAACCGCACGGCGGTGGCCAACGACGGCTCGGTGTGGATCACGAACCGCGACTCGTACCAGTACATCCACATCGGCCTCGACGGGAAGGTCCTCTGCGCGAGCGAGTACGGGCAGAACCAGCCCTCGGACGACCCGGCGAAGGTCGGCTACACGCGCGCCGCCGCGATCGACACGGACGGCTTCGCGTGGATCGGCTTCAACGACACCGGAGAGCTCGTGAAGCTCGACCCGCGCGCGACCGACGGCAAGGTCACGCTCACCGATCCCGCCGACGGCACCACCCAGGAGGCGCCGAAGTGCAAGGAGGTGAAGCGGCTCAAGATGGGCACGACGAGGCCCTACGGGCTCGCCGCCGACGGCGACGGAAACCTCTGGGTCGGCATCCTCGGCAGCGGCACGGTCGCCAAGATCGACGCGCGCAACGACACGATCGTGGCCGAGTACGACCTCGCGCAGGACCCGTCCTTCCCCGCGGATGCCTGCCAGAGCTTCTACGGCATGGCGATCGACATGGAGGGGAACCCCTGGTACGCGAACATGAGCTGCGGCAACGTGCTCAAGCTCGACAAGAACACGGGCAAGGTCATCGGCAACTACAAGGCGCCCGACGACAAGCCGATGTCGACCCCGCGCGCGATCGGCATCGATCGCGACGGGCACATGTGGGTCGCCGACAACGGCACGCAGTACGTGAACCAGTTCGACCTGAGCGGGACGTGGCTCAAGCGCGTGGACGTGAGCTGCGTCGAGAACGACACGTCCCCCGGTACGCTGGGGACGGGCTCGGACATCGACGGCGACATGTGGACCGTGAACCAGAATGAAGGCCTCGTGTCGAAGTACAAGACCGACGGCACGAAGCTCGGCTGCTATCCGAAGGTCGACCCCGCCGACCCGGATCCCGCGGCGAAGAAGCTCGCCTCTCCGTACACCTACTCCGATCTCACCGGGTCGACGAACTCGCTCGTGACGAGCCAGCTCGGGCGCTGGCGCGCCGTGGTCGAGTCCGCGCAAGCCGTGACGTGGGCGCTCGTCAGCTACAAGGCGACGACGCCGGAAGGCACGTCGGTGTGCGTGCGCGTCCGATCGGCCGCGGGGAAGGCCGAGCTGCAAGTCGCGACATGGAGCACCGCGCTCTGCGGGGCCGAGAAGGTCGGGCCGTACACGGTCCAGAACCTCGTGCCGGGCGGCAAGCCCCTCGTGCCGAAGGCGCAGTACCTCGAGATCGAGCTTCAGCTGAACTCGGCGAGCTCCGACTCGACTCCCACGGTGGGCGACCTCTCCGTCGCGGGCCTGAAGTAGCAGAGGGTTCCAGCCATGCGTCGCAATCACGGCGACGCCGGGGCAGCAAGCGCAGGGATGCTACGGTATTCCGTGGAGGCCGACCGATGCGACACCGCCCGCGACAGCATGGCTCGACACCGCGCGAGCCACGGAGGCCTCCGCCGATCGCTCCAGTGCCCGTCCGACTCCGCATGATGGCGCTCGTCGCCGCCCTCGCCTCGGCTGCGTGCCGGGGCGACGCCGGCGGGGCGGCAGGCGCGTCCGCCCAGCCCGCGGCCCCCTCGACCGGCACGTCGAGCCTCTCGCTCGCGCCCGCGGGAGCGAGCGCCGCGGGAGCGACGAGCGCGGGCGGTCCTCAGGTGAAGATCGATCCGGTGACGATGAAGCTCTACCGCGCCGACCTCTGCCTGTTCGCGAGTCTCGGCCTGCGACACCTGCGCGAGGCGTACCTCGGCAGCTTGCGCGGCGGGGAGCCGGGCCCCGGCCGCATCCCGAGCTTCGACAAGGCCCCGAACGTCGACCACGAGCGGCAGGCGCGCACGTGCGCGCAGGCGGCGGTGACCCGGGAGCCGGCCATCGCGTCGATCGACGCGCCGATGGCCTCGTTCGGCCCGCTCATGGCCCATCTCGCCGAGGAAATCGAGGAGGGCAGCGAGTACTACGTCCTCAAGCAGCACGAGCGCGACGCGTTCGCGAAGGGCAAGGCCACCCACAAGAAGCTCGTCGCTCTCTTCGCGAAGCTCGACGAGGGCCAGAGCGCGCTCGCGGCAGGCATCGATGCGTACCGGGCCGCGCACCCCACCAACCTCGCCACGCTCGACGAGGGCGAGCGCGTCACCACGCTCGTGCTCGACGCGGGGCGAGCCCTCGTGCTCGCGCTCGTCGGCAACGCACCGGAGAAGGTCCTCGCTGCGCTGCTCGGCGCGACCGAAATCGCCTCGACGCGCGCCGCGGAGCGGGCCAAGGAGCACCCGGACGATCCGTGGAGCCGCGCCGCCGTGGGGGTCGGGGCGTTCCGACAGGCGGCGACCTCGGCCACCGCGAAGGGCGCCGGCGCCGATGCGCGGCTCACGGCGACGACGTCGTTCGCGCGGCTGGTCGAGGTCGCGCACCTCGCGCGCGCGTCTGCGTTGCTCGAGCGCGAGAAGGCGAAGCCGGGACCGTAGTCAGGCCACGCGCGCGGAGCGGCCATCGATGACGACGTCGACACCGCTCACGGCGTGCTTCCACTTCACGTAGCCGAGCGCGACCACGCCGCCCTCGGGGCCCGGCGCGCGGCTCGTCACCTGGCCGACGCTGGCGCCGTCGAGCAGGGTGATCGGCGCCCCCACGGGCACGTCCGCCTCGCCCTGGACCACGAGACGAACGAGGCGCTTCTTCGCGTGACCGCGCTTCTCGAGCATGAAGACGGCTTCTTGCCCGAGATAGCAGCCCTTGGAGAACGAGACGCACGCGCGCTCGAGCGAGGCCTCCTGCGGGTAGTTGTCCTCGTCGAAATCGACGCCGAACCGCCCGATCCCCTCCTCGATCCGGAGCGCCTCCCACCCGTCGGCCGTCGCGACGACAGCGCGCTCCGCGAGGCGCGTGCGGATCGCCGCCACGACGGCGTCGCGAGCCCCGACGCTCGTGACGACGGCAGCCCCGCCGCGCCCGGTACGGTCGATCGGCGCGGTGAGGGCGCCGGCCTCGCGGGCCGCGAGGGCCGCTTCGGGCGCGGCGGGGCCGTGGAGGAGGAGCCATGCGTGATCCGCCGAGGCGTCGACGATGACGGCGTCTTCCATGATCAGGTGCCGGTCGAGGTGCTCCTGCATCGGCGCGGCGCGGTCCCGGGGCACGGCGACGTAGAGCGCGTCGTCGGCCGCGACGACCACCAGCTCCGCGAGCAGCTTGCCCGACTTCGCGACGGCCAGGCCCAGCGCGCCATCCCCGGCGCGGAGCGGGGCGACGTCGCAGGTGACCATCCCGTTCAGCCAGGTCGCGCGGTCCGCGCCCGTCGTCACGAGCGTGCCGAGGTCGGTCGCGTCGAGCACCAGCGCGCCCTCGCGGAGCGCAGCGCGCTGCCTTGCCACGTCGTCGCTCATCGGCGCGATCCTGGTGCCCGTCGGGTGCTTTCGCAAGCGCCGTCTGACGCCCGGCTAGGCACCGGCGACCGCTGCGGGCGCGCTGCCGGCGAGCATCCAGACGGCCGTCTGGTCGCCCTCGTAGCAGACGGCGCCGTCGTGACGAAACTCGAGCCGGTAGCGCACGAAGTGGCGCGTCTTGCCGAGCCGCACGCGCGTCGCCTCGCAGGTCGCGAGGATCGGCGCGCCCGGCTCGACGAGCTTGCGGAAGACGCCGCGATGGATGTGCGTGCCGTAGCCGATCCAGCCCTCGTGATGCCGGAGCCCGAGGACGTAGTAGGCGTGAACGAAGCCAATCATCCCCGTCGCGTGGATGATCGCGCCGCCCGCGACGTGCCGCGGGTGGCGCGCCGGATCCGCGCGTTGCGAGGTGGTGAAGGGCATCGGCCGGTCGGTCGGCATCCGGCAGGCGACGAGGCTGTTCGCGACGTCGACGGAGACGAGCTCATCGAAGAGCAGGACCTCCGGATCGTAGGGGAGGTCCGCGAGGAAGGCGGCCTCGAAGGGCCCCGGAAACGTGGGCAGAGCCATCGGCCGCGCGTCTAGCAGCCCGCGCGCGCGCCGGCAACGCGCGCGAACGCAAGGCGACGGTGCTAGGCTCCTTCGTCCCGTGACGATTTGCCCCATCTGCCGTGAGGCGCACTCCGACGGGGACCGCGTCTGCGCCCCCTCCGAGTCCGTGGGCCTCGGCGGCGCGGCGCCCGCACCGCCCTGCGCGCCCCCCGGCGAGCCGGATCCGCGGATCGGCACGAGCCTGTGCGAGGGTCGCTACCGCGTGCTCGAGGAGGTGGGGCACGGCGGCGTCGCGCGCGTCTACAAGGCCACGGACGTCAGCACGGGGCGCACGGTCGCGTTGAAGATCTTGCACCCCGCGTATGCGAGCCAGAGCGTGGTGGTCGAGCGCTTCTGGCGCGAGTACCGCTTCTCGTCGCTCGTGAAGCACGCGAACCTCATCGACGTCGTCGCGTTCCGTCGCGCCGAGGACGGCGTCCTCGCGCTCGTCATGGAGTACCTCGAGGGCGAGACGGTGTTCGCGGTGCTGGCGCGCGAGCGGACGATGTCGCCCGCGCGCGTGGTGCCCATCGTCAGCCAGATCGCGCTCGGGCTCGCGACCGCGCACGCAAAGCAGCTCGTGCACCGGGATCTGAAGCCGGGCAACGTGTTCCTCTGCACGGCGAGCGATTCGCCACGGCGCGACGTCGTCAAGCTGCTCGACTTCGGCGTCGCCCGGGACAACTCCGCCCACGCGGCGCAGCTCACGGCGACGGGCGCGGTGATCGGCACGCCTTCGTACATGTCGCCGGAGCAGATCCGGGGCGTGCGCGAGCTCGACCACCGCACGGACGTCTGGTCGCTCGGCGTGCTCGTGTACGAGTGCCTCACTGGCAAGCTGCCGTTCAGCGGCAAGTCGTACCAGGCGGCGCTCGGCGGGATCCTCGGCGAGGCGCCGCCGGCGCCTAGTACGCTCGACGTACCGATACCGCTCCCTGCGCCGCTCGACGCATGGCTAGACCGCGCGCTCGCGAAGCGGCCCGAGGACCGCTTCGACTCCGTGGGCGAGCTGGCCGACTCGCTCGGGCACGCCTTCGGCCTGCTAGGCGATCACACGCGCTGGGCCGCCGCGGCGCGAGACGAGCTCGGCTCGCGACTCGCATCCTCGGCGACGTTCGCAGGCGACGGGATCTGACGGACCTCGCGCAGGCTCAAGCGGTGTCGGCTGAGCGCGCGTCGAGCCACGCGGCCGCGAGGTCGAAGGTGCGCGCGTGCTCGGGGATGCGGAGGAGGAAGCTCGTGCGCAGGTCGGGATCCGCGATCCGCTCGGCGCGCCCGCGGAGCCGGTCGCGCGCGACGGCGATCCCCGCGCGAGCGCCTTCGTCGTCCCCCGTGGCGTGAAGCGCCTCCGCGTGGACCAGGCGGACGAGCGGCTCGCCCTCGTCGAGCCCGTGGAGCGCTTCGAGGATCGCCATGGCCTCGCGCGCGAGGTCCAGCGCCTCGAGGGTGCTCCCCGCTGCGAGCCGGACGCGGGCGAGAATCGCCATGGCGTTCGCGTGCGCGGGCGGGATGCGGCGGAGCTGGTCATCGGCCAGGAGCGCTTCACGTTCGGCCCCGACGAGGTCTCCGGCGAGGAGCAATAGCGTCGCCAACGCGACCCGCGCGACGCCCTCGAGGGGCGCGTGGCCCTGCGCGTGGAACGCATCGACGGCCGCACGCTCGACGGCGAGGCCTTCGTCGAGCGAGCCTCCGAGACCGAGGGCGAGCCCGAGCTTGTGGCGCGCCATCGCCGCGAGGTACCCGAGGCCCATCTCTTCCGCGGCGGCGAGCGCCATCGCAAGCGTGCGCTGCGCCCGGCCGAGCGCGCCGAGCTCCAGGTAGCCGACGCCGACGCTCACGCGCTGCGAGCAGGCGTTGGGGGCGTCGCCTGCCTGCTCGAAGCTCTCGGCGGAGGCCTCGAGCAGCCCGATGGAGGCCTTCGGATCACCCGCGAAAGAGGCGCGCAGCGCGCGGGCTTCACGGATGCGCGCGGCCACGGCCGGATCCCGGCCCGGGACCGGCGCCTCGTCCTTCTCGACCCGCTCGAGCACGCTGGCGGCGAGCTCGTAGCGCCCTCCGCGCAGGAGCGCGACCGCGTCGCGCGCCGAAGCGAACACCATCGCGCCCGCCGCACCCGCCTCGTGACCGCCCGCGATCCCCTCGGCGAGCTCCGCGAGCCGGTCGCGGTGCCCGAGCCGACCGCTCGCCATCGCGGCCTCGGCCGCTGCCGCGTACCAGAGCGATCCGCGCTGCGGCAGCACGCGCAGCGCCTCGAGCGCCGCGGCCTCGGCCGCGTCGTGCTCGCCGCGCCAGCGCCGCGCCTCCGCCTCGAGCAGCCGCAGCCCGCCGAGCACCTCGCCGCTGGCGCCTGCGCGCGCGCCCCCCTCGACGTGCGCTATCGCGGTCGCGAAGTCCGTCGCCTCGAGGCTCTGCTCCGCCGCCCGCCGATACCACACGATCGCGCGGTCCGGGCACCCTCCGCGCTCGAAGTGATCGGCGAGCGCGGCCGCCTCGGCCTCGCCGGCGCGCTCGAGCCACTCGCCCGCGAGCCGGTGACCGAGCTCGCGGTCGGGCGGGGTGAGCATCGCGTAGGCGGCCTCGCGGACGAGGCCCTGCCGGAAGGCGTACTCCTCCTCGCCCGGGAACTTCCCCTCGCCACGCCAGGTGACGACCTCGCGCTCGGTGAGCTCCGCGAGCCACGTCTTGACCTCGGTGCGGTGGCGCTCGCCGCCGAGCTGCGCCACGACGCCCCCCTCCCAGAAGACGCGCCCGAACACGCTCGCGGCCCGCAAGATGCGCCGCGCCTCGCCGTCCAGCTCCTCGAGGCGCGCCTGCACCATCGCGAGCACGGTGGGAGGCAGCTCGGTCCCGCGACCGCCCGCGACCGCCCGGATGAGCTCCTCGAGGTAGAACGCATTACCCGCCGCGCGCTCGACGACGAGGCGCACCGTCTCGGGCGGCAGGCCACCGCCGAGGACCTCGCGCACCAGCCGCTCGGAGGCCCGCGGCCCGAGGTCGTCGAGCGGGATCTCGTGCAGCTTGCGGTCCAGCCACAACCCGAAGAAACGCGCGTGCACCTCGGGGCGCGCGAGCGCGAGCACCATGAAGGGGCGGTCGTGCAGCGAGCGGAGCGCGCCGTCGAGGAGCTTCACCGTCGCCTGATCCGCCCACTCGAGATCGTCGAGCGTGAGCAGCACCGGCGCCGCGTCGCACTCGGCGGCGAGCCACTGCTCGACCGCCCACCGCATCTCGTCGCCCTTCGGGGCAGGCGCCTCGCGCGGGGCGCCCTCGCCCGTGACCTCGTCGGCCGACGGCACCCCGGACAGGCGCCCGATCAGTCGCGTGACGCGATCGTGGTCCTTGCGTGGCAGCAGCCTGGTGACCCGCACCCGGAGCTTCTGCTGGCGCGCGCCGAGAGGCTCGCCCTCGAGCACGCCCGCTGCGCGCCGGATTGCGGCGCCGAGAACGCCGTACGGCGCGCCGGCGGTCACCGGATCGCCGCGCCCCCCCAGCAGCGTCACCTGCCGGCCGCGGTCGCGGAGCCGACGGAGAAGCTCGTGCAGCAGGCGCGATTTCCCGGCGCCCGCGGCCCCGGTGACCAGCACCGCGCGCGCGACGGGCTCGCCCGCGCACTCGTCCACGATCGCCTCGAGCGTGCGCAGCTCGCGATCGCGCCCGACGAACGACGTCGGGCGGCCGAGGAGCGTGCGCGCAGTGAAATCGGCCACGCGCTCCGCGAGCAGCTCCGGCACTCGCCCCTCGCTCACCTCGAAGCGCGCCGACAGCAGCCCGGCCGCGACCTCGTCGAGCACCACGGGGGCGCGCCCGTCGCGCGGGCGGAGGGGCGCGCCGGCGAACAAGGTGGCAAGCGCCCGGTCGATCACCTCACCGACGGGCCACCGCTCGGTGACCTCGCCGCGCCCCATCGCGAGGGCCATCGGCGGCAAAGGCAACATCGCTCGCATCGAGAGCGCGAAACGCGCAGCCCGCACGGCTTGTTCCGCGGCGCCTCCGGTCCCGAGCAGCGTCGCGACGAGGGACCCGTCGGCGAGCACCTCCAGGTGTCCTCCGTATTCCTCGGCCTCCGCGCGCAAGGCGGCGAGCCGCTCGTGGACCTCGGTCACCGTGTGCGGTGCCGAGCTCTCCCGCGTCGGCCCCGCGACGGCGGAGCCCGGCGCGGAGGCCGCTTCGGCCCCGCGGCGCGCACGCTCGAGACCAGCCGGCGGGGTGAGCGAGGCGGCGAGCGCGGACATCGTCGGCCTCCCCTCGCCCGGGAGCACGGACGTCACCGGGTGAACGCCCGACCCCAACGTTCCCGAGGCGCCGAGCTCCACGAACCGCCCCGTCGGTGATCGCTCCGCGTCCCCGAAGGCCGCGCCCGCGCCGGCGCTCCCCTCGACGAGCACCACGCACAGAAGGCGCTGCTCGCGGGGTCCGAGTGACGCCGCCGGCGCCCGCTCGGCCGCGGGGTGGACCCCCTCGAGCGGGCCGAGCGCCGCGAGCTCCAAGGCGACGGCGGAGCCCTCGCGAGGCCGGCGATCGGCATCCTTCGACAGCATCCGAGCGACGAGATCGTCGAGCGCAGGGGGCAGATCCGGCCGGATCTCCCGCACGCGCGGCGCTTGCTCCAGCAGGATGCGCGCGAGCATCGCGACCGGGTGCGCGCCCTGGAACGTCGGCTGCCCGGTGAGGCATTCGAAGAGCACGCAGCCGAGCGCGAACACGTCCGCGCGCGCGTCGACGTCGCGATCGCCGCGCGCCTGCTCGGGAGCCATGTAGCCGAGGGTGCCGACCGTCACGCCCGTCCGCGTGGCCCTGCGCACGTGGGCGCCCAGCAGCGCGACGCCGAAATCCAGCACCTTCACGCGCTCGACGTCGCCACCGACGAGGAACAGGTTGCTGGGCTTCACGTCGCGGTGGACGATCCCGCGGCGGTGGGCCGCCGCGAGGGCGTCGGCCACGCGCTGGACGAGCGCCACGCTCTCGTCGACGCGAAGCGGGGCGCGGTCGAGCCGGCTCGAGAGGTCCTCCCCCTCGAGCCACTCCATCACGAGGTAGAGCTCGCCCGACTTCGCCTTGCCGTGAGCGACGTAGCCCACGATGCTCGGGTGCCGCAGCTCCGCGAGCGCCCAGGCTTCGCGTTCGAAGCGCTGCGCGCCGTGCGCGTCGGCGCCCGAAAGGGTCTTGAGCGCCACCGCGTCGCCCGATTCCCGGTCGACAGCGCGGTAGACCGCACCCATTCCCCCACTTCCGACGAGACGTTCGATCTCGAACCGCCCCGCGACGGTCTCGCCCGGCTGCACGAGAGGAAGTATCTGCGCCGCCTCTGAGCTAGTCTACCCCCATCCGCCCCGAGGGCCGCAGGCCGCACACCTTGTCCACGGACACCCCCGCCCCGCCCGATCGCATCCTCGTCGTCGACGACGTCGCGCAGAATCGTCTGCTCGTCGAGGCGCACCTCGCCGCCGCGGGCTACGCGGTCTCGATGGCCGAGGGCGGCGAGAGCGCGCTCGCCCTCTTCCGCGATCAGGCGCCGGAGCTCGTCTTGCTCGACATCCTGATGCCGAAAATGGACGGCTTCGAGACCTGCCGGATGCTGCGTACGCTTCCGGGCGGGGTCGACACGCCGATCGTCTTCCTCACCGCGCTCTGCGATCTCGGCACGCACCAGGCGGCGCTCGAGGCGGGCGCCGACGACTTCCTCACGAAGCCCATCAACCGCACCGAGCTCCTCTTGCGCGTGCGATCGCTCCTGCGCATCCGGCACCTGACGCGCGACCTCGCGTCGACCTTCGAGCGGCTCCGCGACCAGGCCGACGAGCTCGAACGAGCGCGGCTGCGCCAGGCCGAGCTCCTCGGGGAGCTTCAGCGCGAGGTCGAGGCGCCGCTCGCGCGGATGGCGCACGCGATCGAGGCCGCTGCGCAGCCCGGGGGCGGCGAGCCGGTCGAGATCGAGCGTGCGCACGTGGACGCGGCGCGAGCGGCCCGCGCGCTCGAACGCCTCGTCGCGGCCCACCGCCGCGCCGAGGAGTCCACCGCCGTGCGCCGGATCGCGCCGGCCACGGTGGGCGAGGCGTCGCGCGAGGCGACCGCCGACGTCGCCCGCTGACACCTAGCCGACGACGAGCTCGTCGGGGCCGGGCGGCGCCGAGGTCACCTCGCGTCCGAGGATCGGCAAGCGGACGGTGAAGCGGGAGCCGCGCCCGAGCTCGCTCTCGACGGTGATCTCGCCTCCGTGAAGCTCGACCAGGCGACGGGCGAGCGCGAGCCCGAGGCCGGTCCCTTCCGTCTTGTCCGGCGTCTCGATGCGCTCGAACTCGCGAAACAGCCGCGCCAGGTCCTCGACGCGGATGCCGATGCCGGTGTCCTCGACGGCGAGCTCGACGTGCTCCGCCGCGGGGCGCGCCGAAAGCGTCACGACCCCGCCGCGCGGGGTGAACTTGATGCCGTTCGACAGCAGGTTGTAGAGGACCTGCTTGATCCGCACCGGATCGATGAACAGGTCGGGCAGGTTGGCCGCGACCGCGAGATCGAGGCGCACGCCCTGCTTGTCCGCGAGCGGCCGCACGATGCCGTGCACGGCGTCGACGACCGCGCCGAGCGGCGTCCACTCGCGCGCGAGCTCGACCCGACCCGCCTCGATCTTCGACAGATCGAGGATCTCGTTCACGAGCTGGAGCTGGTGGCGCGCGCTGGTCAGCACGTAGCGCACGTACTCCTTCTGCTTGTCGTTGAGCGAGCCCGCGACCTCCTGCTCGAGCAGCTCCGAGAACCCGATGATCGCGTTGAGCGGCGTGCGCAGCTCGTGCGACATGTTGGCGAGGAACTTGGACTTGAAGCGGCTCTCGCGCTCGGCCTGCTCGCGCGCTCGCCCGAGGTCCGCGTTGCGCCGCGCGAGGTCCGCGAGCATCACGTGGCGCTCGATCGCGTACCTCACCGCGCGGGCCAGGAGGTCGCCGGTCACCTGCCCCTTGACGAGGTAGTCCTGCGCGCCCTTCTGCACGGCGCTCACGCTGACGGCCTCGTCGGTCAGGCCGCTCAGCACGACGACGGGGACGCTCGGCGCCGCCGCATCCACGCAGGAGAACGTCTCGAGCCCGTGCGAGTCGGGCAGCGAGAGGTCGAGGAGCACCACGTCGAACCGATCGGCCGCGAGGCGCTCGAGCGCGTCGGCGAGCCGCTCGGCCTGGGTGATCGCGAACCGCGACGTCTTCACCGAGCCCAGCATGCGCCGCAGCAGCAGCGCGTCGTTCGAGTCGTCCTCGACGAGCAGCAGCCGGATCGGATCGGATGCGTGGCCACTCGGGCTCGGCATGGAGCTTTGATTAGCACACTGGAGGCGGTCGCCGTCGGGTCGCGAAGGCCTGGCGCGCGAACCGTCCCGACCGGACGCCGAGCCGCCACTGCGCCCACCGCGCCCCGTGCGCCGCCCTTCCCAGCCATTTGACGCACCCGCCCGCGGGGCGTAAGCCCTCGCCATGTCGAAGCCCCGGAGCGCGTGGTGGCCGTCGGCGCTCGCCTTCGTCGCCTCGGTCGCCGGCCTCGTTTTCGCGGCGCTCTCGACCTGGGACTACGCGCAGCACCTTGACCGCCAGATCCACGACGTCCACTGCAGCTTCATCCCCGGGATGCCGGCGGAGAAGGCCGCGGAGAACGCGTGCAAGGTGGCCATGTACAGCCCGTACGCCGCGATCCTGCGCGACCGGTACTGGGGCGGCGTGCCGATCGCGCTCTTCGCCGTGGGCGCATTCGCGTTCTTCACGGCGTTCTCGGCGTACGCGCTCCTCGGCGGCTGGCAGCGGCCGCGGCGAGCCGCTCAATTCCTCGCCGCGATCAGCCTGACGCCCGTCGCGGCCTCGGCCGTGATGGCCTTCCTCTCGGCCACGCGCCTCGGCCATTTCTGCAAGACCTGCGTCGGAATCTACGCCTCCTCGGCGCTGCTCGCCGGCGCCGCGATCGCGATGGTCCTCGTCGAGGGCCGCGAGATCCGCCTCGCGCTCGCCGCGACGCGCACGGACGCGCCTCGAACCGGGCCGAGCGGCGTCCCGGCCACGATCGTCGACCTCGCCCTCGACGAAACCCCGCCCCCGCGGGCGCCCGGCGGCTGGCTCCTCGTGCCGACGTGGCTCACCGTGCTGGCCCTCTGCGCGGCCACACCGGTGCTCGTCTATGCGAGCGCGATGCCGTCGTACGCCAGCCACGTCAACGCCTGCGGCAAGCTCGAGTCACCCAAGGAGACGACGGGCGCGCTGCTCCGCGTCACCCCGGCCGGCGCGACGCAGCCCGCCACGCTCTTCGTCGATCCGCTCTGCCCGACCTGCAAGGCGCTGCACCAGCGCCTCGTCGCCGAGGGCATGTACGACGGGCTCGACACCACGCTCGTGCTCTTCCCCCTCGACAACGAGTGCAACTGGATGCTCGACCGCGCGGTGCACCCGGGCTCGTGCATGGTGTCGAAGGCCGTGATCTGCGCCGACTCCAAGGCGCGCAGCGTGCTCGAGTGGGCCTACGACAACCAGGAGAAGCTCCTCGGCCTCGCGAAGGGCGGCGACCTGCCCGGAGCGCGGGCGATGGTCAAGGCACGCTTTCCGGAGGTCGACGCCTGCATCGACGCGAAGGAGACGAACCAGCGCCTGATCCGGATGCTGCGGTTCATCGTGAAGAATCACCTGCCGGTGTCGACGCCGCAAATCTACCTCGGCGAGACCCGGCTCTGCGACGAGGACACCGACATGGGCCTGCCCTACGCGATGGGCAAGCTCGCGCCCGGGCTGGTCGCCGCGAAGTGACGGACGGCTCGAGGAGGTCTTCGTGAAGGGAGCGGGCGTCGTCGGGGTCGTCATCGGGTGCGCGCTGTTGGCCGCGTCCGCGATCGCCGTTCAAGGTCAGGTGGCGGACGCCTCGGAGCGCCTGAAGAAGGGGCCCGATCCGAACGCGGCCAAGCCGGCGATCGCGGTCGCCGACGACGCCGAGCTCGCCTACTGCACGCCGGCCTTCAAGCAGGTCCTGCAGCGCACGCTCAACGCCTGCGGGCTCATCGGTCAGGACGCTCGCCGCGGCTGCCAGCCTGCGGACGTCAAGACGCTCGCCGCGATCAGCGACGAGGACTTCAACGCCCTCTTCACGCCCCTCAAGGACCGCGGCGCCGTCATCCAGTTCGACGACGGGTCCGACAAGCTCGACGACGACGGCAAGAAGATCATCGAGGAGCTCTGGCAGGACCGCCGCGGCGCCCGGTACTTCTTCATCGTCGCGCGCGCGTCGAAGACGGGAGGCGCCGACCTCAACCGCGCGCTGTCGCACAAGCGGGCGAATTCGGTGCTGTTCGACCTGACCGACAAGTTCCACGACCCCGATCTCGACAAGCAGGTCGGCCTCTTGTGGCTGGGCAACGAGTTCGCGCAGCTCGGCCCGGAGTACTGCCAGTGGAACATTTCGCGGAAGGGTAAGCCGTGCACCGCAGAGGCCATCAACCGGAGCGCGTTCGTCTCGTGGGTCGACTGCCAGCTCTGATCGCAGCCGGGATCGCGCTCCTCGCCTCGGTCGCCGCGTGCGACGGCAAGAAGGGCGCCCCTCCCCCTCCCCCGCCCAGCGGCGGCCGCAGCGAAGCCGTCGTCGCGAAGTCCGCGCCACGCCCCGCGCCCACCGCCACCGCGCACGCCGCGCCCGTCGCCCAAGCCCCGCGCGCCCTCTGCGTCGGCCAGGAGGCGCGGCCCGCCCCGCGCGGCGCGATCAAGACCGAGGCCGCGCCCGGCGCGCAGCCGCTCGCCACGCCCCCGCCGTTCGGCGTCGGCAAGTGGATGTGGGTCAACCTCTGGGCCGCGTGGTGCGGCCCCTGCAAGGAGGAGATGCCGCGCCTGCGCGCCTGGCAGAACAAGCTCTCCGCCTCCGGCGTCCTGATCGACCTCGCGTTCGTCTCCCTCGACGACGACGAGCGCCAGCTGCAGCGGTTCCTCGAGGCGCAGCCGCCCACCGGGGTGCGCGCGTCGTACTGGCTTCCCGACGGCTCGCAGCGCACGTCGTGGCTCGCCGCCTTGGGCGTGAAGGACAGCCCGGAGCTGCCGGTGCACGCGCTCGTCGCTCCGAGCGGCCAGATCACCTGCGTGATCCACGGCGCCGTCGAGGAGCGCGACTACGCCACCATCGCCGCGTTCGTCGGCGCCCGCAAATAGCGGCCCCTCACCCGTCGCGGTAGCCGAGCGTGTCCTCGCGCGCCGCGAGGCACGCCTCGCTGCCGGTCACGAACGCGCGGCAGTTGTCGGGCCGAGCGTCGTAGACCGCGCATTTTCGCGTGCGCCCGAGGTGCCGGCACCTGCCGTTCGGCAAGAACGTCAGCGTGACGACGCCGCCCGCGCGTCGGACGTACGGGGGCCGCGCGAGCTCGGGCCGCCCGATCGCGCGAAAGCGGGCGAAATCAGGCTCTTCCACGACGACGTTCGCCTCGTGGCAGCAGGCCGCGCAGGCGAGGCAGTCGAGCGCCATCGCGCGCGTCGGGCCCTCGTGCACCGCGTCGCGCTCGCACCAGTCGAGCACCACCGGCGTGAAGTCGACGCTCGCTCGCGCCGTGGCGAGCCCGCTCGCGGGGCCGAGCTTCACCCGACGCCAGCGCTTCTGCTCGATCGCGAGCAGCGCCCAGAGGCCGAGCTCGGTGATGCGGCCGGTCGCGTCGACCCCGAACAGCAGCTCCACATGCCGCGCACCATGCACGACCGCGGCGTGACCGCCGGCGCGCACGTGCGCGACCGCTCGCGCGTGGAAGCGCGGATCGAAGCGACGCCAGATGGGCCTTTCGACGACGGTGACGCTCACGGGCCCCTTCTACCACCGTCCGCGCCCGCGCTCGAACGCCCGCGCACGCGGTGCTAGACCCGCGCCGTGCCCACGCCGCCCGCCCGCCGCGATCGCGACCTCGTCATCGTTCAGACCGGCGACCCGGTCCCGTCCGTCGCGGGG
Source organism: uncultured delta proteobacterium (assembly GCA_903906315.1). Lineage (GTDB taxonomy): Bacteria > Myxococcota_A > Polyangia > Polyangiales > Polyangiaceae > CAIVJW01. The sequence continues at coordinate 25,860 of CAIVJW010000216.1, forward strand.
GCCCGCGGCGACTTCGCCCGCATGATCCGCGAGGCCATCGGCGACGCCTGGGGCGGCGGCTACGCCGTGGTCGACGTCCGCGTCGCGCCCCACCCCGACCCGCGCGACGCGGCCGCGTTCGTCATCACCGGCTCGGCCTCGAGCGTGCCGGACCGCGACCCGTGGGTCCTCGCCACCGAGGCGTGGCTCCGCGAGGTCGTCGGCGCCGCGACGCCCGTCTTCGGGATCTGCTTCGGGCACCAGCTCCTCGCCCAGGCGCTCGGCGGCGAGGTGCGGCGCAACCTGCGCGGCCGCGAGATCGGCACCGTGCTGGTCCTGCGCCGCGCCGACGACCCGATCTTCGACGGCGTGCCGGAGGCGTTCTCGGCGAGCGCCACGCACGTCGACACCGTCGGCGCGCTCCCGCCCGGCGCCACCTCGCTCGCGCGATCCAGCGGCGACGATCACCACGCCATCCGCTTCGCCGAGGCCTGCTACGGCGTGCAGTTTCACCCCGAGTTCGACGCCGGCATCATGCGCGGCTACCTCGAGGCACGCCGCGAGGTCGTCCTCGGCGAGGGCCTCGACGCCGACGGCTTGATCGCTTCGGTGCGCGAGACGTCCTCGAGCCGGCGCATCCTGCAGAACTTCGTGCGCCGCTTCGTTCGCGACTGACTTGCGAGTCAGCTCCGCCGGACGGGCCTGCGCCGCTTCGCTACGCGCTCCTCGCCGAGCGCGCGGGCCTCGCCCGGCAGGACGCGCAGGTAGCCCCGCTCGAGGAACCCGAACAGCGCCGTGACGATCTCCTCGCGGGGCCGGACGCGCCGGGCGAGCGCGCTCTCGAGGAAGATCTCCTTCAGCGCCCCGATCGTGAAGGTCGCGTACAGATCGGGGTCGCCCTCGGCCACGATCCCGAGCCGCTGCCCCTCGGTCAGGCTCTCCTCGAGCAGGCGCTTCACGCCCTCGTAGAACGAGCCGATCTTCTTCGCGAAGGCCGGATCCAGCCCCGCGGCGAAGGACATGAGCATCTGGGTGACCGCCGGGTCATCGAGCAGGACGGCCACGATCGCGCGGATGTTGTGCTTCACCTGCGCCTCGACGTCCTCGGCCGGGTCGACCTGCAAGATGGCCGCGCCGAGCTTGGCGAAGAGGCCGTCGACGAGCTCCTCGAAGACCGAACGCTTGTCGGGGAAGTACAGGTAGAACGTCCCCTTGGCGACCTTCGCGGCGGCCACGATGTCGTCGATCTTCGCGTCGTGGTAGCCCTTCGTCGCGAAGACGTCACGCGCCGCGCGCAAGAGCTCGAGGCGGCGCTCGGTCTTGTCCATAGACGCCTCGTATCACTCCGACGCACGCGGGGGGACGCTCGAGTTCGACCCCCGCGGGGGCCAGCCCCCGGATGACGTTACGTCGCAACAGTAGTTGCGCGGACGACGTCGCCACGATATCCCTCTCCACTGACCGACCAGTCAGTCGGCGTCCTCCGGGCGCCGAGCTCGAGCGAGAGGGACCGATGGGAAGGCAGAGCCGCGACGCCGTCGTGATCGGGATGGACGTGGGCTCGACGACCGTGAAGGCCGTCGTGCTCGACCCGACGACGCTCGAGATCCTCTGGAGCGACTACCAGCGTCACCAGACCAAGCAGCCCGAGAAGGTGCTCGAGCTCCTCCGGGCCATCGAGGCGAGGTTCCCCGACTCGCCGCGCGCTTCCTGGCGCCTGTTCTTGACCGGGTCGGGCGCGTCGCCGCTCTGCGCCGGCCTCGGCGGGAAGTTCGTCCAGGAGGTCAACGCCGTCACCCTCGCCGTCGAGACGCTGCACCCCGACGTGGGCAGTGTCATCGAGCTAGGCGGCCAGGACGCGAAGATCATCATCTTTCACCGGGACGAGAAGGGCGACAAGACCGCCGCCCCGTCGATGAACGACAAGTGCGCGTCCGGCACAGGCGCCACCATCGACAAGTGCATGATCAAGGTCGGCCTCCCGTCCGAGGAGGTCGTGAAGGTGCACTTCGACGACTCGAAGCTGCACCACGTCGCGGCGAAGTGCGGCGTCTTCGCCGAGACGGACATCGTCAACCTCGTCAAGAGCGGCATCCCCGCGCGCGAGGTGCTCTGCTCGCTCGCCGACGCGATCGTGCTCCAGAACCTGAGCGTGCTGACGCGCGGGTCCACGCTGAAGAGCCGCGTCATCCTGCTCGGCGGCCCGAACACGTACCTGCCGTTCCTGCAGGAGTGCTGGCAGAAGCGCATCCCCGAGACATGGGAGGAGCGCGGCTACGCATGGCCGAAGGACCGCCCCATCGAGGAGACCATCTTCGTGCCCGACAGCGCGCAGTACTACGCCGCCTTCGGAGCGTGCGTGTACGGCCTGCGAGAGGCCGCCGAGGTGGGCCGCTACGCCGGCACGACGGGCCTCGTCGACTACCTGACCAACGGCCGCAAGGCGCGCCTCGGCGAGAGCGCCGGACCTCCGCTCGCTCGCACGCCGGGCGAGATCGAGGAGTTCAAGAAGCTCTACGCGATCCCGCGCTTCGTGCCCCGGAAGCTCGCGCCGGGCGAGGTCGTGCGCGCGGTCATCGGCCTGGACGGCGGGTCGACCTCGTCGAAGGCCGTGCTCGTCGACGCGTCGGGCGAGATCCTCTGCAAGGCCTACCAGCTCTCGAAGGGCAACCCGATCCAGGACGCGAAGGAGCTGCTCGCGAAGCTCGAGGAGCACGTCGCGGCGCAGGGCGCGACGCTCGACGTGATCGGCTTCGGCGCGACGGGCTACGCGGCCGACGTGCTCGAGGAGTCCATGCGCGCCGACGTGAACATCGTCGAGACCGTCGCGCACATGATGAGCGCCGTCCGCTACTTCGGCGACGTGGACGTCATCTGTGACATCGGCGGACAGGACATCAAGGTCCTGTTCATGAAGAACGGAGACATCCAAAACTTCCGCCTGTCGAACTCGTGCTCGGCCGGCAATGGCATGCTCCTCCAGGCGATGGCCGACCAGTTCGGCCTGCCCGTGACGGACTACGCCGAGACGGCGTTCGACGCCGAGCTCGCACCGAAGTTCAGCTACGGCTGCGCCGTCTTCCTCGACACGGATCGAGTCAACTTCCAGAAGGAGGGCTTTTCGAAGGAGGAGCTGCTGGCGGGGCTCGCGCAGGTGCTGCCGAAGAACGTGTGGCAGTACGTCGTGCAGATCCCGCGGCTCGCGTCGCTCGGGACGCGGTTCGTCCTGCAGGGAGGCACGCAGTACAACCTCGCGGCGGTGAAGGCGCAGGTCGACTACATCAAGGAGCGCGTGCCCGGCGCCGAGGTGTTCGTGCACCCGCACACGGGCGAGGCGGGGGCGCTCGGCGCGGCGTTCGAGACGCTGCGAGTCGTCCTGCGCAAGGGCCGATCGACGTTCATCGGCCTGCGGGCGGCGATCGAGCTCGAGTACAGCACGAAGAACGACGAGGACACGGTCTGCCACTTCTGCCCGAACGAGTGCAAGCGGACCTTCATCGACACGAGGACGCCGAACGGCGACGTGTCCCGCTACATCTCGGGCTTCTCGTGCGAGAAGGGCACGGTCGAGAGCGAGCAGGCGATGCTCGCGCTCGTCGCCGATCGCAAGAAGATCGCAAAGCATTTTCCGAACCTCGTCGACTACGAGTCGAAGCAGGCCTTCCGGCACTTCTACGATCCCGCGCCCATGCCGGCCGAGGGCACGCCGGTGAAGGACTTCGTCGTCAAGAGAGGCTTCTTCAGCCTGAAGCGCGTCGAGACGACGCGGCCCTTCCGCCGAAGCTCGGTCACGGCGGGCGAGCGCCTCCGGTCGACGCGCATCGGCCTGCCGCGCGTGCTCAACATGTACTCGATCGCGCCGTATCTGCGGACGTACTTCGAGGCGCTCGGCGTGCCGAAACAGAACGTCGTATGGAGCGATCCGACGAGCGAGGAGCTCTGGGTCGAGGGCGGCAAGTACGGATCGATCGACCCGTGCTTCCCGTCGAAGGTCGCGCAGGCCCACATCCACAACCTGCTCTTTCACCATCACACCGAGAAGAAGCTCGCGTACATCTTCTTCCCGATCCTCACGCACGTGCCGAGCTTCGGCGAGAACGTGATGGACAAGACGAGCTGCCCCATCGTCGCCGGCGTGCCGGAGGTGATGAAGGCGGCGTTCACGAAGGAGACCGACTTCTTCGCGCAGCGAGGCCTCGAGTACGTCGACACGGCGCTCACGTTCGCCGAGATGACCCTGACCGCGCGCCGGATGTTCGAGACGTGGGGCCCGCGGCTCGGCGTGACCGAGGACGAGAGCGACCACGCGCACCGCGAAGGCATGCGCGCGCTCGCCCAGTTCGAGCTCGACCTGCAGGAGAAGGGGCGCGCGATCCTCGAGACGGTCGAGGCGGAGAACCGCGTCGCGATTCTGGTCGCGAGCCGGCCGTACCACTCGGACCCGGGGCTGAACCACGGCATTCCGGAGGAGTTCCAGGTGCTCGGCTATCCGATCCTGAGCATCCGATCGATACCGAAGGATGACGCCTACCTCGCCCGGTACTTCAAGGACGAGCTGGCGCGCGGACAGCACCCGCTCGACATCAACGACGTCTGGCCCGAGAACTACTCCGCGAACAGCGCGCAGAAGGTCTGGGGCGTGAAGTTTGCCGCGCGCCACCCGAACGTCGTCCTGCTGGATCTGTCGAGCTTCAAGTGCGGGCACGACTCACCGACGTACGGCATCGTCGAGAGCATCGTCAGCGCGAGCGCGACGCCGTACGCGGCGCTGCACGACATCGACGCGAACAAGCCGGGCGGATCGATCAAGATCCGGGTGAAGACCTACGCGCACAGCCTCGCGCTCCACCAGGAGGCGCTCGAGGACGAGGCCAAGAAGCGCGTGGAGCTCTCGCAAGGCCTCGACCGGAAGCGGCTCGAGCTATTGCGCCTGAAGCGCGCGCAGCTCGCCGCTCGCAGGACCGAGGACGCCGCGCTCGAGCGGCAAATCGCCGAGCTCGCGGACCGGGTACGGCGCTACGAGGCGCCCCCCGCGGCGCCACCCGAGCCGCCGAAGGGGCTCGTGCAGCTGCGGAGAAAGATCGACGACGGATCGCGTCCTGGAGCGACCCAGGCCTGAGGGAGGACACGGATGGTTCAGCACATCGAGACCGCACCGGGACCGAGGCGCAGCCTCCCCATCGTGACCGACGCCGCGAACCTCGACGTCGACGTCGAGGCGGAGCTCCGCGCGTGGGAGGAGGCCGAGCGCGAGCGCCTCGGGATCAAGGTCGATCGGCGCCAATGGGTCGACGGCATGCTCTCGCCCGAGGTGACGCGCAAGGAGCGCGACCACGTCACGCTGCTCATCAGCGGCCTGACGGCGGCGCAGGATTTCCTCGTCGAGGGGGCGCTGCGCGGGCTCGGCTACAAGGTCGAGTACATCGGCATGAGCAACAACGCCGGGCTGCAGACCGGCAAGGAGTTCGGCAACCGCGGGCAGTGCAATCCCACGTACTACACGGTGGGCAGCCTCGTGAAGCACCTGATCGATCTGCGCGACGAGCACGGGATTGCGGCCGAGGACGTCGTGAAGAAGTACGTCTTCCTCACGGCGGGAGCGTGCGGCCCCTGCCGCTTCGGGATGTACGTGACCGAGTATCGCAAGGCGCTGCGCGACGCCGGCTTCGATGGCTTCCGCGTGATGCTGTTCCAGCAGCAAGGCGGGCTGTCGCAGGCGACCGGCGAGGAGGCGGGGATCGAGATGAGCCCGCCATTTTTCATCGCGATCCTGAAGGCGCTGGTCTCGGGCGACGTCCTCAACGCGCTCGGCTACCGCATCCGCCCCTACGAGGTGGTCCCCGGCGCGACCCAGCGCGCGATCGAGGAGGCGAAGAAGGTCGTCTACACGGCGCTCTTCGAGGGGAGGAACGTGTTCCTCGCTCTCTACCGCTGCCGGAAGCTCTTTGCCGCCATCGAGGTCGACAAGCTCCGCCCGCGCGCCAAGACGTCGATCATCGGCGAGTTCTGGGCGATGACGACCGAGGGCGACGGCAACTACCAGCTGCAGCGCTTCCTCGAGAGCGAGGGCGGCGAGTGCGACATTCAGCTGACGACCGCGTGGCTGCTCTACAACATCTGGGAGGTGTCGCGCGACACGCGCGTCCGCCAGGGTCTGCGCGAGGCCGACGGCGGCCAGTACGGCCTCGAGGGGATGGACGAGATCGGCGTCGCGAAGCGCCTGGCGACCATGCGGCTCGCCGAGATCGCGCTCCGCGTCGGGTTCCAGGCGTTCGCGCTGCCGCTCGGCCTCCACGGCTATCACCTGCCGGACATGGATCTCGTGGCCGAGGTCGCGGCGAAGCACTACTCGAACGATCTCCGCGGCGGCGAGGGGCACATGGAGGTCGGCAAGCTGATCGTGAACGCCGTGAAGAACAAGGCGCACATCACGGTCAGCGTGAAGCCGTTCGGATGCATGCCGTCGTCGGGCGTGTCCGACGGGGTGCAGTCGCTCATCACCGCGCGATACCCGGGGACGATCTTCTGCGCGGTCGAGACGAGCGGCGACGGCGCGACGAACTTCTACTCGCGGATCCAGATGTACATGTTCAAGGCGCGCCTCGCGGCCGAGCAGGAGCTCGCGCGCGCGCTCGAGGAGACCGGCCTCGGCGTCGATCAGGTGCGGGCCTTCCTGGCGGAGCACCCGAGCTACGCGAGCCCGCTCCACCACGCGCCGCACGCCCACCAGGCCGGTTCGGCGGCCAACCTCGTCCGCGAGATCGCGCCGCTCGTGGGGCGATCGCGCCTCGATCAGGCGGCCCTCCGCGCGGCCGGCGCGATCCGGTCCGTGGCGTCGGTCGCGAGGAGCGGGCCGGGAAAGCTCGCGGCGGCGGCGCGCTGGGCCGCGTCGCCCGAGACGCGCTCGAACCTCCGCGAGGACTGGCGGCTCGTGCGGGACCTCGTCGCGGGCCGGGCCAAGGACCGCTTCGGGCCGCTCGTCGAGAGGCTCGCGGGCAAGGCGTACTTCGAGGGCAACCCCGAGGTCGCCAGCGCGGCGCTCGACCAGGAGGCGCTGGCCGCGGAGTAGCGGACGGCGCCGACGCGGGCGCCCCGGCGCGGGCCGAGCGGTGTCCCAGGGGAGCCATCGCCCCTATTTGGGCCACGGCGGCCCGAATCCAGACGCGCGGAAACTCTCGACGGGACCCCCGGGCTCGATTATCGAGGGCGCAGCGGTCGCTTCGGCGAGCGCTCGGACCGTGGCGATTCCGTCGCGATTCGGTGAGCCGGCAACGGGGTCCCAGGCGTCTAGTCGTCGTGCGGGCCGTCCGCCCGCGCTCGTTGAGGATGCACGATGGGGCCGACGGCGGCCCCGGGACCGCGCACCGCCGAAGGGCAGGTCGCGGCGGGGAGCCGATCTGGCTCCCAGGTTCCCGAGCCCAGTCGGGCGGTGCCGAGACCTGTGTCGCGGACGTTGCCCTTTCGATGAAAGTCCGCTATCCACGCGGACCGCAGCTACCCAGGAGACCAAGCATGAACATTCGGCGGTTGTCGTTCGGACTGATCCTCTCCCTCAGCAGCGCGTTCGTGGTCGCTTGCGGTGAGCCCGCGCCCGCCGAGACGCCGCCGCAGCCGTCGGCCGAGCCGGCCACTTCGGCCGCCCCCGCCACGACGGCCGAGGCCGCGCCGCCTGCCCCGACCGCGAGCGCCGCCGTCGAGGCGCCCCCGCCGCCGCCGCCCGAGAAGAAGGCCGCCGACAAGGTGGTCGGCAAGTGGGCGCAGGCCATGGACAAGGACGCCATGGGCGCTCTCGAGAAGAAGCTCGAGAAGGACAAGGCCAAGGACAAGAAGATCGCGGCCGAGGTCGAGAAGCTCAAGGAGCACACGCTCGAGCTCACGGCGGACACGCTCACGCAGTCGAAGAAGGGCAAGGCCGTCAGCACCTTCAAGTTCAAGGCCACGAAGAACGAGGCCACCTCGCTCACGATCCACGGCGAGGGCAAGGACGGCAAGAAGGACGCCCCGAAGGAGATCACGATCACCTTCACGGACGACAGCACCTTCACGGTCAAGGACTGGACGGCGAAGGACGCGGCGAAGGCGGCGACCTGGACGTTCAAGAAGTAGCTCGTCCGGCTGCGCTTCGGCGCGGCGCGTGATCGACCGCCGAGGCGCCGCGAGGCCCTCGGCGGTTCGCTTTTGTGCGCCGACGGAAGGGCGCCGTGACCGCCGATCAGCGAGCGGTCGGCAGCAGCCCGTCGCGCCGCTCGATCTCCCGCAGGGCGCGCTCGATCTCGGCCGGCTCGCAGAGGCCGACGCGGCGCCAGGCCTCCCTGCCCTCGCGGTCGAGGATGACGACGCTCGGCACATGGTGCAGGCCGCCGAACGGACCGTTGCCCGCGATCGTCGCGGCGTCGGCCATCGCGGCGGGGAACGGGAGCGCCACGGTGTAGAGGAACGACTCGACGAGGGGTTGGTTCTCGGCCGCCTCCAGGAAGAGGAGGGCGACGTTGATGCGCGGCACGTGCTTGCGCGCGACGTTGGCGAGGATGCGCGCCTCGGCCTGCGAGGCCATGTCGTAGGTGGCGAGGAAGGCCACGACGCTGACGCGGTCGGCGAGCGTCGCGGTGGAGATGCGCTTGCCATCGAGGCCGATCGCCTCGAAGTCGATGCGCGGGCCACGCGCGACGACCGCGGGCGCCGGCTCCTCGGCGGGCTTGTCGGGGACGCACGACGCGCCGAACGCAGCGATCAGGGCGATCGCGAGCGATCGAGCGAGCGCGAGGGGCTCGGCGACGCGCTCGCGCGAGCCTTCAGGACGCGAGGTCGTCGACGTGCGCATCGAAGAGGTCGGCGAAGAGCAGCAGCGCCTCCGGCAGCGCGAGACGGCGGCGGCCCTGCGCCAGGATGGCGTGCGCGAGCTCCTCGATCACCGGCTTGAGCGGCGTCACCTCGAGGCGGACGCCATCGAGCGAGGCGCCGTCCGAGGGAGCGTCGGCGTCGCGCAGTATCGCGTCCTGTCGGGCCCAGGCGAAGCCCTCGTGCGGCTCGTAGCGGCAGGTCAGGACCCGCACGAACTGGAGATAGAGCGGCGCGACGAGCACGGCGACGTGGTCGCCCTCCGGGCTGACGCCTCGAAGCGCGCGGACGGGCGGCGGCGGCGCGGACGAGAGCTGGGCCGCGAGGAGCAGCTCGATGCGCTCGCGGCGGTCCGGATCGGCCTCGACCGCGAGCAGCGGAGCGTAGATCGCCACGAGCGGAATCTCGAGCTTCGGCGCGTCCTCGACGAGCGCGGCGAGCCAGGCCTCGCGCGCGTCCGGCTCGAGCTCGCCGTAGACGTGCGCCGCGGCGATCGCTGCCTCCGGGTCGACGGCGAGCGCCGAGAGCCACTCGCGCCACGCCGCGAGCATGCGCGGCTCGACGTGCGGGATCACGGGCGCAATCTGGTCCTCGCCGTCTTCGCTCGTGCGATCGTCAGACATCGGCTCGGTAGGGCCCAGGGGATCCCGCTCCGAGCGGGACGACGGCGGAGGGGGCGTCGTCGATCACGACCGCGCCGACGTCGCGCGCGAGGTCGGCCAGCAGCTCCGCGAGGTCGGCGCCGCGCTCGTGCGGCGACGCGATGGAGAGATCGCCACCGTGGTCGGCGAACATCGCGGCGAGCCCCTCGCTCGCCTCGAGCACGCCCTTGACGAAGACCACGTCCGCGGGCGCGACGCGCACGCGACGAACGAGCATGCCGGCGACCGATTGACCGATCGAGAGCGGGGCGACGCGCGGCCCGGCGTCGACCGCGACGCGGCGCCCGTTCGTTCGGCGAGGAAGGCGCGCGGGCGGCAACACGTGGGCGCAACTAAGCACCGCTCGCGCTGGAGATCCAGCCGCCCCGCGCGGCGGAATGGGGCGGGCGGATCCGGCGTCAATGGGTGCGCCGGAGGGCGCGCACGCGCCGCCACGCGCGGGTGAAGCACCGCGGGTCGCCGTCGTCGGGGAGGCGGCGGTCTGCGGCGCGTGCCGGGGCCACGAGAAGCGCTACATTCCCCGCGCATGTCGACGCCCGATGGACTCCCGCCCGACGACGCGGTCGCGCCCGCCGGGCACGCGCCCGTTCGAACCGTGAACGGGACCGCGCACGCGCCGCACGGTGACCCCGCGGCCGCTGGCGGACCGACCCGAACGGAGCCCGCGATCGCGAGCGAAGAGGACGACGACGAGATCGAGCTTCCGCCGCTCGACGACGACGGCGAAGGCGACGACGAGACGACGGGGCCGGACGAGGAAGAGGCGCCCGCGTCGCTCGACGTGCCGGAGGAGGAGCCCGACCCGTACGACGACGCGAACGCCGACGAGCTCTCGGTCGACGAGGTCGACGCGGTCCCCGATGACGAAGCCGGCGCGGACGACGAGAGCGAGCTCGACGTAGGCCCGCTGACCGACGGGATCGACACCGCGGACGACGAGGACCCGCGCGAGGACGCCGAGGGGCTCGCAACGGCGGAGGACGCGGAGATCGACGGAGCCGACGACGGCAGCGAGGACGACGGCGGCGCAGAGGGGACGAGCGAGGCGATCGAGGACGACGTCGACGAGAGCGCGCTGCCCGAGCTCGACGCGGATGAAGAGGGGGAGTTCGAGGACCCGGAGCTCCTCGCGGCCGTCGGCGCGGAGGATGCGCCGCTGCCGCCGTGGGCGAGCGCGCGCTGGCAGGCGCGCGAAGGCGCAGGCGCCGCGCTGCCGTGCGTCTCGGTCGCGGTCGATCGGGGGCGCGTGGTCGCCGCGGGCGACGTCCTGCTCGTCGTCGACGAGGGCGCGCACGCGGCGCGACAGAGCGGCGCGACCCGCGCCGGGGTGTCGGTCGCCGCCAACGCCGACGCGGCGTACGTGGCGACGCGGCGCGGGGCCATCGTGGCGGTTCGCGGCGAGCAGGCGACGCCGACGCCGCTCCCCGGTTGGCGCGCGCGTGGCGAGCTCGAGCTCGCGACGACCTCGGGGCGGCTCTGGGTGCGCTGCGACGACGCGCTCTGGTGCGCGGCGACGGCGGCGGACGACGGGCCGGAGATCGCCCCCGAGGCGGTGCGCACGCGCGGCGTCCGCGCCCTCGCCGCGACGGGCGGTGTGGTGCTCGCCCTGACCCTCGACCACGGCGTGCCGAGCGTCGAGCGGCGCCGCAGCGACGACGAGGGCTGGCACGGCGAGGTGGTCCGCGGCGGCGCGGGGCGCGCGGCGCTCGATCCGTCCGCGCGCCTCTGCGCGGCGGCCTCCGGACGCTCGCTCGCGATCCTCGGCGAGCAGCTCGTATGCGTGTCGCGTGACGCCGGCGCGTCGTATCTCGTCGTCGAGCTACCGTGCTCCGCCGCGGCGGCGTTCGCGGGCGACGCGGTCGACGCGCCGCTGCTCGTGCTGGTCGGGCGCCCGGGGCACGAGGCCGGCTACCTCGTCGAGATCGCGGCCACCGGCGACGCGCTGGTCCTCGCTGCGCTCGCGGGCGCGTTCCCCGAGGCGAGCGACGACGGACCGCTCCCCGGCTCGGGCGCGGTCGCCTGGGACGGCGCGCGCGAGGTCGCGTGGGTCGCATCGGGCGCTGGGCTGGTGGCGATCGGACACACTCGCCGGCACTGACCGACGGGTCAGGTCGCGACGAACGCGCGGTGCAACGCGGACTGGACGCGCGCGGCGTCCGCCGTGTCGATCACGGCGCCGAGCCGCAGCGGCGTCGCCGTGACGGCGTGCGGCGTCACGCCCTCGGCGCGGAGCACGGCGAGGAGCCGCCCGAGCGGCTCGACGGTCGCGCAGAAGCCGTCGCCGACGACGCTGACGACCGAGGCGCCCTCGACGAGCTCGAGCGACGGCACGGCGGCAAGCAGCGCGCGCCTGGCCGCGCCCCAGTCGGGCACGTTGAGGAGCGACACGATCGCGGTGCCGGCCGTCGGGCCGACCGCCAGGTCCTTGAACGCGACGCCGGCGTCGGCGGCGGCGCGCAGCAGGTCGTCCACGACGGCGTGACCTGGCGACGGGGGCAGGCGCACGAGCACGACGTTCCCCTCGGCGACGATCGCGCGCGCGGTGAGGTGCTCGCGATCGTGGCGCGTGCGCACGACCGTCTGCCGGGGCGCAGGGCCGTCGTCGAAGGTCGATCGCGCGTAGATCGCGATCCCCGCGCGGCGCGCCCATTCGACGGCCTGCGCGCACACCACCTTGGCGCCGCACTCGGCCATCTCCTGCAGCATCGCGTGATCGAGCTCGGGGAGGTGCGTCGCCTCGGGCACGGCGCGCGGATCGGCCGAGTAGACGCCGTCGACGTCGCTGTAGATCTCGCAGCGCTCGGCCGAAAGCGCGGCGGCGAGCGCGACCGCGGTCGTGTCGGATCCCCCGCGCCCGAGCGTGGTGATCTCGCGCTTGTAGCTCATGCCCTGATAGCCCGCGACGATCACGATCTTGCCGCGCGCGAGCTCGTCCTCGATGCGGTGCGGGCGCACCTCGATGATGCGAGCATCGAAGTGGCGGTCGTTCGTGAGGATGCCGCACTGCGATCCGGTGAACGAGATCGCCTCGAAGCCGCGCGCCTGGATGGCGATCGACAAGAGCGACATCGTCACGCGCTCGCCCGTCGAGAGGAGCATGTCGAGCTCGCGGCGAGGGGGATCGGCAGCGCCGGCCGGCACGACGGCGACCTGCCGCGCGAGCGCAAGGAGCCCGTCGGTGGTCTTGCCCATGGCGCTGACCACGACGACGACGTCGTTGCCGGCCTTGCGCGCGGCGACGACCTTGTCGGCCACGCGCCCCAGCTTTTCGACGTCGGCCAGCGAGGATCCGCCGTACTTCTGGACGATGATCGGGCGCGGGTGCTGCGTCATGGCCGGACCTCGAAGGAGCGCGCTGGTGCGCCTGCCCGGTTCGGTATCACGCCGCGCGAGGCAGGGCCAAGCGGCTCGTCCGCGGCGCCTCGGCTACATCGCGGCCATCAGCTCGTACAGCTCGGCCTCGGATGCGCGGCCCGCGGCCCGTGCGGAGGCCTCGAGCCGCAGGAGCACGACGCGGCGACGCGGCGCCATCACCTCGCGCACCTCGTCATCGCCCTCCTCCATCCGCGCGGAGAGCAGCGACAGGAGGTCGAGGTCGCGACCGAGGCGGTCGAGGAGATCTGCGAGAGCGAGGGCGATCCGCAGGTCGTCGGGGTCGGCGCGCAGGCGCTCGGTCAGCCGCTGCACCTCGGCTTCGTCGGCGGCGGACACGGTCGCCTCCTCCGCCAGCTCGAACGAGATGTCGGCGCGCGGTGCTCCGCTGGACGGCGGTGCGGACGCAGGCTCCGAGGGCGGCGCGGAGTCGGCCGCGACCTCGGCGGGCGGAGCCCAGTCGGCTCGCTGCGAAGCGGTCGACGCCGGATCGCCGTCCGGAGCGGCGGCTTCGGACGGGCGGACGGGCGCCGCGAGGCGCGCACGGCCCACGACGGCGCCGGCGACGCGCCGGAACGCGGCGGCGATCCCCCGATCGCGCGGCCGCAAGCGCAGCGCGAGGCCGAGGTACCGCTCCGCCGAGACGAGGTCCTCGCGCTCGACCTCCTCGACGGTTGCGGCCTCCGCGAGCAGCGTCGCGACGTGGGCCGCGGCATCGCCAGCGAGCGTGGGCGCGGCCTCGACCGCGTCGGCGAGCCGCCCGAACGCGAGCGCCGCCCCCGCGAGGTCGCCGATCTCCGCGCGCCACCGCCCCTCGAGCGCACGGGCCTCGAACACCTCCGGCCGGCCCGGCGGAATGGCCCGGACCCGCGCGATCGCCGCCGGCCGATCGCCGGCGATCTCGGCGAGACCGCGCGCGAGATCGAGATCGATCGCGGCCGCGACGCCGCCGGATCGCGCCGCGATCGCGGCCGCGCGCGCGAGGAGGTCGAGGGCGCGCCGGTCCTGCCCCGCCGCACGCAGGGATCGCGCGAGGCCGGCGACCGCCTCGACGCTCTCGGGGGCATAGCGCAGCGAACGCTCGAAGGCCGCGCTCGCCTCGGCGACGAAGCCGCGATCGAGCATGGCGTCCGCGACGCGACGCCACACGGCGTGACGCGCGTGGGCGCCGCTCACCGCGGCCTCGAGGTGATCGGCGTCGGCGCGGGCGCCGCGGAGGTCCCCCGCGTCGAGGCGCGTGTCGAGCCGCGCCCCGCGCGCCGCCTCGAGCGACGGAGCACGGGCGATCGCGCGGTCCAGCGCGTCGACACGCGCCGCGGGATCGGAGGCGAGCTCGGCGACACGCAGCCAAGCGAGCGCCGCGAGCGGACCGTACGGCTCGTCGACCGCGCCGCGCGCGTGCGCCGCGACCGCGCCGTCGCGGTCGCCCGTCGCCGCGAGCAGCTCACCGCCGAGCAGGCCCGCGTCCGTCGCCGACGTCACGTCCACGATGGTCGAGAGCGCTCCCTCCGCGCGCCCTCCGACGCTCGCGTCGAGCCACGCGAGGCGCCGCGCGATCTCGGGGTGGCGCGGCGCACGCTCGAGCGCGGCGAGGTAGAGCCGCCGCGCCCCCTCGAGGTCGCCGGCGTACGCTGCCTCGTCGGCGTCGCCCGCGAGCTCGGCGAGCTCCAGCGCCGCGATCGCGCGGTCGCCGAGCGCAGGGGGAGCCGCGCCCATCTCCGCGACGAAGGTCGTCTGCGCGACGCCGGCGGTGGGCGCCTCCCACCGAACCTGCGCCGTCGACGGCGCGCGGGCGCCAGCGGCCGGGAGCAGCTCGCGCGCGACGCGCCCCGCCGCGTCGGCAAGGACGAGCGCCCCGTGCGCGATCCGGCCCTCACCGCGCGCGGCGGCGGCGAGGACGCGCATCGCGAGCACGTGCGGGGCGACGCCGAGCCCGAGCCCGCGCTCGCGCTCCGGCACGAGGCGCAGATCGCCCTCCACCGGCGCGATCACGACCTCGAACGCGAGCGCAGCGGAGCCTGCGCGAAGGCCGATCACGGCCCCGAAGTCACCGGGCGCGACCACGACCTCGGGCGTGACCTCGCCCAGAATGCCGCGCAGGCGCGGGGCGAGCCACCGCGCGAGGTCCGCGCTCCGAACCTCGAGCGCGATGCGGATCAGCGCGCCGCGCCGGTGCCGGAAGCGCGCGACGCCGCCGGAGAGGTCCACCGGAAACCGCACCCCCGCGAGGCTGACCGAGAGGTCATCGACGACCACCGGACCGATCGCGAAGGGAGCGTCCAGCTCGATCGAAAGCGCCCCCCTCGCCACCGCGAGGCGGAGCGCTGGGCGGTCCGTGGGGGCGCGATCCGGCTTCGCCGCAGGCGTCCCCACCGGCAGGCGCGGGGACGCTTCGCGCGCCACTGCGCGGCGTCGGTCCCGCCGATCCTGCCCGATGCCCATCGGTGGACAGGCTAGCAACCCGCGCGCGATCGCACGAAGTCCTTGGTAGACAGGGCTCCCGGCCGACGCGCGCCCCGAACACGACCGCGGCCCGCCGACGTCGCCGGCAGGCCGCGTGTCCAACCGCCTTGCGGCGGTCGGTCAGCGCACGTCGCCCTTGGCGATCTTGTCCTTCATCTTCTGGATCAGGGCCGGGAAGCCGTCCTTCTTGATGATCTTCGTGAACTGGGACCGGTAGCTCGAGACCAGGCTCACGCCCTCGGTGACGATGTCCTGAACCCTCCAGGTCGCGTCCTTCTGGCCCACCTTGAAGGCGATCTCGAGCGGCTCGTCGCGCGCGTCCGGCGACTTGGCCATCGCCTTGGTCTTCACCATGACGGCGCCGTCGACGGTCTCCTCACCGAGGTACTCGATGGTGAAGTTCAGCGTCTGCTTGAGGTTGCGCTCCCACGCCTTTCGCACGAGCTGCTTCAGGAGGTCGGAGAACTGCCCCTTCTCGGCGTCCGTTCGAGCGGCCCACTCACCGCCGAGCGACGCCTGCGCGAGCGATCCGTAGTCGAGCATCTCGTCGAAGATGCCCTGCAGCTTGGCGTCGTTCGCCGGCGATGACTGCTTGAGCAGCTCGAACATCGCCGTCTGCTTGCCCTTGACGACGTCCGTCGCCGCGCCGGCGTACGCAGGGGTCGCGCGCCCGAGGGCGAGCCCGAGGACCGCAACCATCGCCATCATCAGCACAACCGCTCGTCGTTTCACGTCGCTCGCTCCTTCGTCCGGTTCCCTGCGCGGCCCGAACCTTCTCGACCGCACGGGTGGTTTAGCAAGACCGCGACCACCGCGGAAAGGGCGCGCCGAACGCTCGCCCGATTCCGCCCTCGTGAAGGAAGACGGCCGTCGGCGGCGCCCTATTCACGCGGCGCGGCGCAGGACGCAAGCGCCCCTGCGGCCGCCCGCCCTGGCGCGTGAACCATGGGCTACATTCCCACCGTGTCGAGCCGTCCCCACGGCGCCCCCGCGGGCGCGCAGCGCTGGCCGATCGTCGCAGGCATCGCGTTCGGGTGCTTCGTCGCCGGGGTCGCGGCGACGGAGCTCGTGCACCGCCGAGGGATGTGGCCGGACCAGGCGGTCGGCGCCCGGCCGGCGACCGCGGCGTCGACGTCACGCACCGGGGCCGGGAGTCCGCCCGGTCCGGAGCCGCGGATCGTGTTCGACGCGGCGTCCATCGACCTCCTGCCGGACGCTTCGCTCACGCTGGAGCTGCCGCGCGGGTTCGACGCCGGCACGCGCTGACCGGGCTCGCCGACCGCTGCGGGTCCAACCCAGCCGTCGCCTGTCGAGACCGCTCACCTCGCCGGGAGCGCGTCGCTCACGGGCGCGGGCGCGACGTCCTCGTCGTCACGGAGCGCGCGCGGCACGACCACGCGGAAGGTCGTGCCACGTGCCTCCGCGCTGTCGACCTCGACCGCGAAGCCGTGGTCGTCGACGATTCGCTTGACCACGGCGAGGCCGATGCCGACCCCCTGCGATCGCGTCGTGAAGAACGCGTCGAACAGGCGATCGCGCGCCTCCGGCGCCACGCCCGCGCCGCGGTCGACGATCTCGAGCGCGACGGACTCGTCCTCCCGCAGGGTGACGCGCACGACGACCTCCTCGCCGGCGGAGCTCGCGAGGACCGCATTGCGGACGAGGTTCCAGACGACCTGACGCATCTGCGCCATGTCGGCGAGCACGTCGACCCGCTCGGGCCCCTCGAAGCGGACGAGCACGTCGCTGCCGCGGCCGGACCGAGCGGCGAGCGCCACGACCTCGCGGCTGATGGAGCAGAGGTCGACACGATCCTTGGCCGGCGCACGGGGCTTCGAGAGCGACAGCATGTCGCCGACGAGATCGTTGAGGCGCGCGGTTTCGCGCTCGATGAGCTCGCAGAGCTTCACGTCCTCGGGCGGAAGCGTGCCGCCCGTGCGCAGGAGCTCGATCGATCCGGCGATCGCGCCGAGCGGGTTGCGGATCTCGTGCGCGAGGCCCGCGGCGATGCGCCCGAGGAGCGCGAGCCGCTCGGCCTGCTCGGCGCGCGCGGTCGCCTCCTCGGCGACGGCACGGACCTCGACGAGCTCGCCACCGGTCCGGCGCAGGCGCTCGGCCAGGTAGCCGGCGAGGAGCGTGACGACGAAGATGGCGAACAGATTGACGAAGAGCGGGTACGCGACGTCGCCCCACTTCGTCGCGTAGGTGCCGAGCGGCTGGTCGGGCGGCGGGACGAGAAGGCCCGCGACGAACCCGGCGCAGAGCAGGGCGAACGAGCAGAAGCCCCAGAGCGCGGCGACGAACGCGCCTCGCATGCCGAGCAGGATCGCGCCCGACATGCACGTGAGCATGTAGAGCGAGGCCGCACCGCTCGTCGCGCCGCCCGAGATGTACGCGATGGCCGTCCAGACGATCTGGTCGGTGACCAGCTGCACGAGCGACACCGAGTCGAGCGCGCGGCCGATGCGCAGGAGCGCGGCGTAGACGGCCGCGAGCAGGTACGCGCCGCCGATCGTGGCGAACGCGACGTTGCTCGAGAAGCCCCCTGGCGGGAAGCCCCCCGCGTAGACGGTGGTGGTGACGACGAGGAAGAGGGTGACGACGGCCAGGCGCAGGCCCGTGAGCCACGCGAGCCGGACGGCCAGCGGGCTCTCGGCCCCAGCGCGGATGCCCAGCGGGATCACGCTGCGAACGCTCTCTCGGGCGCCGCGCGAGCCCGCGCCTCGAACGGCACGGGCTCGGCGAGCCGCGTCACGTCACTCGCTCTTGATGGCGCCGGCGAGCGAGAAGATGGGCAGGTACATCGAGACGAGCACCGTGCCGACGACGCCGCCGATGATGAGCATCATGAGAGGCTCGAGCATCGAGGTCATGGAGGCGACCGCGACGTCGACCTCGTCCTCGTAGAAGTCGGCGATCTTGCTGAGCATGGTGTCGAGGGCGCCCGTCTGCTCGCCGACGGCCACCATCTGCACGACCATGCCGGGGAAGATTTTGATCTCCTCGAGCGGCTCGGCCATGTTCTTGCCCTCGGAGATGCGAGCCCGGGCGTACATGAGGCCCTCCTCGACGACGACGTTGCCGGCCGTCTTGGCGACGATCTCGAGGGCGTCGAGGATCGGCACGCCCGAGGCGAGCAAGGTACCGAGCGTGCGGGTGAAGCGGGCGACCGCGATCTTGCGCATGACGGGCCCCAGGATGGGGATGTTGAGCATGATCCGGTGGACGATCTTCTTCCCGAACGGCGCGCGGTAGAAGTACGTGAAGCCCACCGCGCCGCCGATGCCGAGGATGACCATCAACGGCAGGTAGCTGACGAAGTTTCTCGAGATCGCGATGACGACCTTCGTGATCCCGGGCAGCGCGTCCTTGGCGCCGAACTCGGCGAACATGTTCTCGAACGCCGGGATGACGAAGGTCAGCAGCACCGTGATCACGATGACCATGATGCCCATGACCGTGATCGGGTAGCTCATCGCGCCGCGCACCTGGCGCATGAGCTTGACGTTCTTCTCGATGTAGACGGCGAGGCGGTTGAGGATGCTGTCGAGGATGCCGCCGACCTCGCCGGCCTGGACGAGGTTCGTGAACAGGTCGTTGAAGATCTTCGGGTGGCGCCGGAGCGCGTCGCTGAAGGTCGCGCCCTGCTCGACGGTGCTCTTGATGTCCTTCAGCGCCGCCTGGAAGAACTTGTTCGGCTCCTGCGCGCCGAGGATGTCGAGGCACTGCACGAGCGGCAGGCCGGCGTCGATCATCGTCGAGAACTGGCGGATGAACTTGACGAGGTCCTTCGGGTCGACGCTGCCGCCGAACTCCGGCAGCTTGAAGCGGAACTTCGCCTTGAGCTTGACCTTGGTCGGGTTCAGCTGCTGGGAACGAAGGCGGCTCTGCACCGCGGCCTCGTTCTCGGCTTCCATGACGCCCTTCTTGACGTCTCCGGCCCGACCACGCGCTTCCCAAACGAACTCCGCCATAAACCTCTGGGCGCCCGGGGCGGGGCGCGCGGTGCAGGATACGGCCGGTCGCGACGACGGGTCAAAGACTGCGGAGGCGCCCGCCCCCGCCGCGGCTCCGGGAAGCGTTGTAGCAGGAGCCTGCGCCTGACATCCTCGGCTCCGTGGTCGACCTCGCCGGTGTCCTCTGCCGCCCCTGCTCCCCCTCGGAAGCCCAGGATCTCGCCGAGATCGCCGAGATCGTCGTCGCGCGCTTCGGCGCCGCGCCCTGCGCCGTCGTGGCCGCGGCGCGGCGCGACGGCGCGGACTTCCGGTTCGGGGTGGGCGCCGCCGGCAGGCTCTGGCCGGCGGCCGACGCTCCGCCGGCGCGGCCCGACACACCGTTCGATCTCGCGTCGCTGACGAAGCCGGTCACCGCCCTGGCGCTCGCGCGGCTCGAACGCGCGCGCGCCATCTCGCGCTCCGAGCCGCTCGCCGACGTGCTCCCGGCGCTGCTCGGCACCGCCTCGGCGCGGACCTCGATCGACCTCCTCTCGGCGCACCGCGGAGGGCTCGACGGTCACCGGCCCCTCTACGCGCCGCTGCTCGAGGGGCGGGCGGTCGACGCGACGGCCGCGCTGCGCGAGGCGGCCGAGGCGCGGCGCGACGACGCGCGAGGCCCCGCGCCGAAGGAGGGCTTTCCCCCCGTCTACAGCGATCTCGGGTACCTCCTCGTCGGGGCCGCGATCGCCGCGCGCGGAGGCGACGACGTCGACCGCGTGATGCACCGCGAGGTCGTCGGCCCGCTCGGCCTCGCCGTCGGGTCGGCGCGCGCGCTGCGGGCGCGCGACCCACGGTTCGACGATCGCGTCGCCCCGACGGAGGTGGTGCCATGGCGCGGCGGGACCCTTCGCGGCGCGGTCCACGACGAGAACGCCTTCGCGATCGCGAGCGACGCGGCCGCGGGGCACGCGGGCCTCTTCGGCGACGCGCTGTCCGTCGCGGCCCTCGGCGCGACGATCCTCCGCGCGCTCGCGGGCGAGACCCCGGGGTGGCTCGAGCCCGACGACCTCGCGCCCCTCGTTCGCGACCGCCCCGGCGGCTCGCTCCTCGCGGGCTTCGACCGGCGCAGCGGCGACTCGCCGAGCTCCGGCTCGCGCTTCGGGCCTCGGACCTTCGGACACCTCGGTTTCACGGGCACCAGCGTGTGGATGGACCCGGACGCCGGGCTCGTCGGCGTGCTGCTCACGAACCGGGTCCACCCGACGCGCGCGGCCGACGCGATCCGGCGGGCGCGCCCCGCCGCGTACGACGCCATCGCCGAGCGGATGCGCTGACCGGACGCGCCCTCGTCGCCTGTTCGTACCGCGCGATCCGCGGGTGCTAGCATCGACCCGTGGCGAGCGCTGCGCGACCATCGACGGGCGTACCCGAGCCCGGGAAGCCGCCGGCCGCTGCGCGCCCGGAGGCGCGATCGAACGAAGGGGCGACCGCCCCCGCTGCCCGCGCATCGGCCCCCCCCCGCCCCTCGATCTCGGCGCCGCGCCGCGATCGCGCCGAGCGCGGCCGCACCACGCACTACAGCTACCGCTTCGTCCGCGCGTACACGACGACGTTCCTCGTCATCGGCAGCTACGTCTGGTTCCACTTCGTCACGCGCCTGCTCGGGAGCGGCTACGCGGAGTCGCGCACCGCGGAGCTGCACCTGCGCAACGCCCGGCGCGTCGAGCGCACGCTGCTCGAGCTCGGCGGACTGTTCATCAAGGTCGGCCAGATGCTCTCGAGCATGGCGAACTTCCTGCCTGCGCAGTTCCGCGCGGGGCTCGAGGCGATGCAGGATCAGGTCCCGCCGCGCCCCTACGGCGAGATCGCCGACCGCATCGAGGCGGAGCTCGGCCGGCCGATCGAGGAGGTCTTCGCGGAGCTGCGCGAGACGCCGCTCGCGAGCGCGTCGCTCGGGCAGGTGCACGAGGCGCTCCTGAAAGATGGCACGCGCGTCGTCGTCAAGGTGCAGCACCGCGACATCGACGAGATCGTGCGGCTCGATCTCACGACGATCCGCCGCATCATGGGGATCGTCTCGTGCTTCGTGCCCGTGAAGGGCCTCGACGCCTACTACCACCAGATCCGCGCGATGATCTCGGAGGAGCTCGACTTCCTCCGCGAGGCCGGCAACATCCGCCGCATCATGGCGAACTTCCGCGACCAGCCGGAGGTGCGCTTCCCGCTGCCCATCGAAGGGCTCTGCACGCGGCGCGTGATGACCGCGACGTTCTGCGAGGGCGTGAAGGTCGGGGATCTCGCGGCGCTCGACGCGCGCGGCGTCGACCGCGGCGCCCTCGCGCGCAAGCTCGTCACCGTCTTCTGCCAGATGATCTTCGTCGACGGCGTCTACCACGCCGATCCGCACCCCGGGAACCTGCTCGTCGGCCCGGCCGGCGAGCTCGTGCTGCTCGACTTCGGCGCGGTGGCCGAGCTGTCGCCGCAGATGCGCGAGGGCATCCCCGAGTTTCTCGAGGGCGTGATCCGGCGCGACAGCGATCGCGTCATCCGGTCGATGAAGACGATGGGCTTCCTCGCGCGGACGGAGAGCGTCGAGGTCAGCGAGAAGGTGATCGAGTTCTTCCACGCGCGCTTCCACGAGGAGGTCAAGCTCGAGAGCTTCAACCTCAAGGACATCAAGCTCGACCCGCAGAAGGGCATCGAGAGCCTCGTCGACCTCCGGCGCATGAACGTCGGCCTGAAGGAGCTGTCGGGCGCCTTCCACGTCCCGCGCGACTGGGTGCTGCTCGAGCGCACGCTCCTGCTCCTGACGGGCGTGTGCACGCAGCTCGACCCCGACATGAGCCCGATGGACGTGGTCCGGCCGTACCTGACCAAGTTCGTCCTCGGCAACCGCGACTGGGCGCAGATCGCGCTCGAGGCGGCGAAGGACACCGCGCTCCAGGCGCTCACGCTGCCCGCCGACCTGCGCAAGTTCCTCGTCCGCGCCAACCGCGGCGAGTCGGAGGTGCGCGTCCGCGGCCTCGGGCAGGCGGCGAGTCTGCTGTACTCGGGCATCCGGCAGCTCATCTACACGGCCCTCGCAATCGCGAGCGGCGTGTGCGCCCTGCAGCTCTCGCTCGCCGGTCACGCGAGCGCCGCTCGCGCGTGCGGCTGGGGTGCGGGCGCGGCGCTGACGCTGCTCGTTCTGAGCCTGCTCACGACCCGGCGCTGATCTGCGCTAAGGTCCACGGCGATGACCGCCGACGAACGAGCCCGCCTCGAGGCCGATCTCGCCCACGCCGAGGCCGACCTCGAGCGCGTGCGCGCCGAGAACACCACGCTGGGCGAAGATTTCCGCGAAGGTCCGACCGCGGCGAAGCGCGAAGGCCTGCGCCGCGCCGCCGAGGCCCTGTCGGCCGCGCGCGACCACGCGCTCGCCGCCGCGGCCGCGCTGCGGATCTTCGAGCGGACGGGCTCGGCCTACGGGCTCATCGCCGAGAACGGCACGATCACCGGCGCGATCGCGGTGAACGTGCCGCCGGGCACGACCAAGGAGGCGCGCGAGCAGGCCATCGAGGACGAGCTCACGCGGAGCCTCGGGGAGGCCGCGGAGACGATCGGCGTCGTCCTCGCCGCGACGCCCACCCGCTTCACGCGCGAGCGTCCGGGGCGCGACGCCGAGGGCCGCACGGTGCTCGACGTCTCGGGTCGCGTCGAGGGCGACCGCCTCGTTCCCGCCGTCTCGAAGACCGCGAAGCACCGCCGCAACTGATCGGGCCGCTCGCGGCCCCCTCGCGGCTAGGCCACGACGCGCAGCTCCACGGGCTCGTCGTCGTCGAGGTCCACCTTCGGGGCGTCCGGGTCGGTGAACCCGACGCCGTGCCGCACGAAGTCTCGGCCGAGCTCACGGCCGCGCACGCTACGGATCTCGCGCACCGTCTCGCGGAACGAGATCTCCTCGATTTCCTCGCGGAAGAAGTACTTCATCGGCGAGCCCCCCATCACGCGCCGCGCGGCGTCGCCGGGCTGGAAGAGGTGGAACGAGACGTGCGGGTACATCGCCTTGAGCGTCGGCACGGCCTTGTCGAAGCGGCCGTTGATGAGCTGCTTGAGGCCCTGCATCGCGGTGAAGATCGCGCCCCGCTCGGCGACGTGGCCGGGCTTCGGGCTGTGCACGGGCACGAGCGGATCGACGAGCAGCACGAGCGTCGCGCCCTCCTGCGCGGCGACGCGCATGTTGGTCGTGCGCGTGAAACCGCCGTCGATGTAGTAGCGGTCGCCGATCTTCTCGGGCGCGTAGAAGGGCGCGAGCGCGGTCGAAGCGCGGATCGCCTGGTGGATGGGGACCTTCGGAGCGCCGGGTGAGCCGAAGAGCACGTGCTCGCTCGTGTCCTGGTCGGTGGCGCCGATGAAGAGCTTGCGAGGCAAGTCCTCGAAGCGATTGGTCATGCCCGGCATCGTGAGCTGCTCCTCGAGCCAGCGGCCGAGGCGCGCGCCCGAGAACATGCCCGCCGGCGGCAGCCGGAAGAGCGCGGAGAGCGGAGAGCGGCGGCCGCGGGCCACGTCCCACGAGAGCGAGGCGGCGCGGCGCGCGAGCGCCCCGATCGCAGGGTCGAAGAGGTCCGACCTGCGGATCGGGTTGATGCGGTTGGTCTTGCCGCGGAGGCCCTGCTCGATGTCGACGGGGCCGAGGCCATTCGCGAGCAGGCCCGCGAGCACCGCGCCGGCGGAGATCCCGCAGATGATGTCGGCCTGGGCGAGGCTGTAGCCCGGCAAGAAGCGCTGGATCGCGCGGAGCGCACCGAGCTCGTAGAAGAGCCCCTCGATCCCGCCGCCGGCGAGGCAGATGGCGATCTTGCCGCCGCGCTTGCGCGAAACGGTGGACACGATGCGCTCCCAGATGCCGTCCCAGAGCTCGGGCTCGCGCTCGGCCGACACGACGCCCGCGAGGCGCGCCCGCCCGGCCTCGAACGAGAGCGCCATGCCGCGCTCGTCGGCGTCGACGACGAGCCAGGTTCGGTCGCGCGCGATGACGCCGGCGACCTCGTGGTCGTCGAAGAGCGCGCGGAGGAGGCCGACGACGCTGCTCTCGTCGACGCTCCCGAGCTCGCCGCGCGCGTCGATGACGAGCGCGTCGGTGCCGCCGCTGCGGAGCTTCGCGAGGGTGCGGACGACGCTGGTCTCGTAGCCCACGCGCACCTGGCGCGCGCGGATCGGAGAAAGGCGGCGCGCGGCGGCGTCGAGGGACTCCTCGCTCTTGCGGAGGGCGGCGCGCGCGGGGTTCGCGACGTAGTAAAGGACCTGGTCCATCGTGTCCTCGGCCCCCCGGCTCTGCCACCCGAGCGCCCGCCCCGAGGGTGCCCGGGGCCGTGCGTGACGGCAG
Source organism: uncultured delta proteobacterium (assembly GCA_903906315.1). Classification (GTDB taxonomy): domain Bacteria; phylum Myxococcota_A; class Polyangia; order Polyangiales; family Polyangiaceae; genus CAIVJW01. The sequence continues at coordinate 50,474 of CAIVJW010000216.1, forward strand.
CCGCGGATCTTGCCCCATTTCTCGACGCCGGGCTGCCCGGAAACGAGCCCGAGGCGATTCGGAGGCCGTCGACACGTCTCCGTGCGACCCGACGTTGCGTTCCCCGGAGGGGAATCGGTAGAGTAGGCGGGCCCATGGCGTCGGGGCTGGCTCCTTCGAGCCGGGCCCCGCGCACTTCGGCCCCCCCGCGTATGTGGAAGCTATCGATCGAGGACGACGAGGGGAATGTCACCTCGCTGCCTCTTCACCACGACGAGTACGGGCTCGGGCGCGCGGAAGCCAACTCGATCCGCCTGACCGACCGCAACATCTCGCGCAAGCACGCGAAGCTGCGGCGTGGCCCGGAGGGGTGGCTGATCGCGGACCTCACGAGCTACAACGGCACGTACGTCAACGGCGTACGGGTCGCGTCCGAGCAGCTGCTGCAGCCGACGGACATCATCCAGCTCGGCGACTACCGCATCGAGCTGCTCGATGAGGTCGCGGCTCAACCGGCGGCGCCGGGGGCTGCGGCCTCGGCGAGCGCGGCCGCGCCGGTCCCCGGCCACCACCGCCCCGACCGGCTCGTCGTGGTCGTGGGCCCGACGCCGGGCGCCGAGTTCCCCCTCGATCGCGAGCTCCTGCTCATCGGCCGCGCCGAGGACGCGAACGTCTCGATCAACCACAGCTCCGTCAGCCGGCTCCACGCCGAGCTCGTCGCGCTCGGCAACGGGCGCTACGAGGTCGTCGACAAGGCCAGCGCCAACGGGATCCGCATCAACGGCGTCGAGCTGAAGCGCGGCATCCTCGAGGCCGGCGACGCGCTCGAGCTCGGCGACGTGCGCCTGCGCTTCGTCGGCGCGGGCAAGACCTTCCGCAGCGTGGTCGATCCGAGCCACGTCCTCGCGGGCGGCTTCGACGGCAGCGCGGCGTCGGTTCGTCCCGGGACGAAGCCGGCGGGCGCCAACGCGACGCGCCTCATCGCGGTGTGCGTCGGCATCGTCGTGGTCGCCGCGATCCTCGGCGTGGTGGCGCTGCGAGGGTCGAGCGCGACGCCGCAGGGCGACCCGGGCGGCCCGACCAAGGTCGTCGTCCCCGCCGACGAGGCGAGCGCGAAGCTGCTCAAGGAAGCCAGCGACCTCACGGACAAGCAGGACTTCGAGGGCGCGCACGCGAAGGTGCTTCGGATCGCCGAGAACTCCGCCGCGCGCGAGGACGACGTCTTCAAGAAGGTCGAGGGTGCGTGGGCGGATTCGCTCTTCGCCAGGGCCGAGAAGGGGACGGATCCCGAGGAGAAGCGCAGGGTGCTCACGCAGATCACGTCGACGGGCACGGTCGACGGACAGCGGCGCGCGAAGGCGCTCGAGCTCATCAACCAGCTCGACGCGGTGAGCCCGCCGCCGACCGCGAGGCCGGTCTTCGCGGGCGGTCCGGCGCCCGCCGGCACGGGAGCGGTCGCCGCCGCTCCGACCGTCGCGAAGACCGCGGATCCGGCGCCGGGCCCGATCACGCCGCCGAGCGCGCCCGGCGCGCCGGACGAGGCTGCGATCCGCAGGTCGCTCGAGCCGAAGGTCTGGGCGGGCAAGGGCAGCGTCGGGGACATCAAGATGCTGAAGGCCATCTGCTCTCACATGGGTGACCGCGCGTGCCGCGAGCGCGCGAACGCCATGCTGAAAGCGAAGATGGAGAACCCTTGACCGAGGCGGCGGGCGCGGGCCGCGACGGCGTCGCGACCCGCAGCCCGCGCGCGGAGTCGGCGGCGGGGCTCCGGCACGCGGCCGTCACGGTGGCGACGCTCGGCGCCCTGCTGGCGCTGCCGTACGCGACGCCCTCGCTCGCGCGCTTGCGCTTGTTTCAGCCGCTGCCGGAGGGCGTCGGGATCGCAGCCGCAGCGAGGCCGGCCGCAGCGGCCGCGCCGGCGGCGACCGTGGGCGAGGCGACTCTCGTCCTCGAGACCCACGAGCAGGCCGACCTGCGGCAGCCCGAGGAGGTCGTGCTCCCGGCGGCCGCGGCCTCGGCGGCGAGCCGCGAACGGGCACCGCGGTCGATCGAGGACGCCTCGGGGCGCGCGCTCGATGCGTTCTACGCGCGGCTCGCGGCGGTCGATCGCAAGGAGGCCGCGAGCGTCGCGCGCATCTCGTACTGGGGCGACTCGATCGTGGCGAGCGACTACGTGACGGCGACGCTCCGGCGCAAGCTGCAGAAGCGCTTCGGCGACGCCGGCCACGGCTTCATGCTGCTCGCGAACGCCTGGCCCGGGTACTTCCACAACGACGTGACGCGCTTCGCGGTGCCCGGATGGCAGGTGAGCCGCGTCGTCGGCCCGTTCGCGAAGGACGGCCTCTACGGCCTCGGCGGCGTGTCGTTCCGCGCCGAGGGGCCGGGGCTCTTCTCGCGCTTCGGCACGGCGAAGACCGGGTCGTTCGGCCGCGCGGTGTCGCGCTTCGTGCTCGACTACCTCGCGCACCCCGGGGGCGGAAAGTTCGAGATCTCGGTCGACGGCGAGCGTCGGGACACGATCGACACGAAGGCCGACCAGGCCCGGTCCGCGACCAAGACGTACGAGGTCCCCGACGGCCCGCACGAGCTCGAGGTGCGCGCCCTGACGGCCGGCGCGCGCGCGTTCGGCGTGTGGATGGAGCGCGACACGCCGGGCGTCGTGCTGGACGCGCTCGGCATCCAGGGCTGCCGCATCCGGTTCCTCGATCAGACCGACGACGCCCACTTCGCCGAGCAGCTCCGGCTGCGCGATCCGTCGCTCGCCGTCTTCGAGTACGGCATGAACGAGAGCGAGGACGGCGAGCTCTACCCCCTCGACCAGTACGAGGCGACGATGAAGGCCGTGCTCGCGCAGGTCCGCGCGGCGTTGCCGAGCGGGTCCTGTCTGCTCGTCGGGCCGATGGATCGCGCCGACAAGAAGGGCAATGTCTACACGAGCCGCCCCGTGATCCCGAAGCTCGCGGCCATCCAGCGCCGCGTCGCGGGGGAGGTCGGCTGCGGCTACTTCGACACGTTCGGCGCGATGGGCGGCACGGGATCGATGGGCGTGTGGGCGCAGCGCGGGCTCGGAGGCGCCGATCTCGCGCACCCGTCCGGGGTGGGCGCCGACGTGATCGGCACGTGGGTGTACCTCGCGCTGATGGAGGGCTACGACGCCTACGTAGCCCGCGCGGCCGCGCGTCGACCCTGACGCCTCGGCGCGAGAAAGCCTCCCGCTCGGCGGCGGCGCGCGCGATACTGAAAGCGCGCTCCCCGCGTGCGGAGGTGCCGTGTCGTCGCTCCCCGGCAAGAAACCGCTCGTGATCGCGGCCCTCGCGGCCGCGCTCGCAGCCTACGCGCTCGGCCGCGCGGAGCCTGTCGACGCACACCGCGCCGGACGCCCCGCCGGGCACCGCGTTCGCTCGCAAGGCAAGCCCGCGCGAACCGCGCCTGCACCTCGCGCTGCGGGCGATCGGCGCGCCGCAGCGCCGCGGCCGCGTGGCGAGGTCGTCGCGCGCGCGCCGTGGGGCAGCGGGCCCGGGGCCGTCGGGCGCGTCGTGCCCACCTCGGGCGCGCCCGAGGGCCCCGCGTCGTTCGACGTCGACGCGCAGGGCCGCGTGCACGTCCTCGACCCGGTCAACGGCCGCCTCACGATCTTCGAGAAAGGCGCGGCGCCGAGGGCGATCGCGCTGCCTGGGGAGACCTACCGAGATTTCGCGCTCGACGGACACGGTGGCGCCGTGGCGATGGACTCGCTCGCCACGGGGACGCTGACCTTCGTCGACGCGACGGGCCGCGTGACCCACACGATCGGCCTCGCAGGCGCGGGCATCCCCGAGACCGGCGCGGCGACGGCGCTATTCGCGCGCGACGACGGGGTCTGGGTCGAGGTCGAGCACGGCGCGCTCGTGCGCGTGTCCGACGCGAGCGGGGCCCCCGATCCGGCGCGGACGGCGGTCGCGGGGCGCTTTTCGCGCGACGGCAAGCGGCTGCTCCGCGCCGCGCTCGCGGGACCGGCCGCCGCGAGGGTCAGCGCGACGGCGCTCGCGGGTGGGCGCGGCTTCGAGACCCGGGTGGATTTCCCGCTCCCGCTGCTCGCCCTGCACGAGGTCGCGTCGGACGACGCCGGCCGCACCTACCTCGCCGCAGCGACGGTCCGCGAAGATCCGGCGACGTTCGAGGTCGTCGAGGAGCACGAGACGGTCGTGGTGCTGGGCGAAGGCGGGGCCGAGCTCGGCCGCGTCGAGATCGCGGCGCACGACGGGCCCGAGGATCCGGCGCACCTCGTCCGCGTCGGCGCGGACGGGGCGATCTACGAGCTCGTCCTGGGGGACGACGGACTCACGATCGAGAGGTTCTCGCGATGATGACACTCCGACTCCGCTCCTTGCGGCTCACCGCCACCGCAGCCGTGATGGGGACGCTGGTCGCCCCGGTCGCGCACGCGAGCCCACAGCCCATGACCCGCGACGCCGTCATCGCGCGCGCGGCGGACGCGGTGGGCTACTCGTACTGGTGGGGGCACGGCCGCTGGCGAACCGATGGGAAGAGCCACGGATCGTGCTCCGGATCGTGCCCCGGGTGCTCGCACGGCGGGTCGTATGGCGCCGACTGCTCGGGCCTCGTCGGCAAGGCCTGGGCCGTCCCCTCCCCCATCGCGATCACGACCGACGCGCACCCCTACTCCACGGTCGACTTCAAGAACGGATCGCAGCACTGGAGCTCCATCAGCAAGAGCTCGGTCAAGAAGGCCGACGCGCTCGTTTACAACTCCAATGGTCACGGGCACACGTTCCTCTTCGAGAAGGGGGATCCGTGGGGCAGCGCCTGGGTCTACGAGTGCTCGGGGTGTGCGATCGGCTGCATTCACCACGTCCGCGGGATCTCGTCGGTCTACGTCGCTCGACGGCGCGACCTCATCCAGGACCAAGCGGACAAGGACGGCGACGGCGTCCCCGACGCGAAGGACAACTGCCCGGCGAACAAGAACGCGAAGCAAGAGGACGCCGACAAGGACGGCAAGGGCGACGCTTGCGACCCGGACGACGACGACGACGGCGTCCCCGACGAAAAGGACGACTGCCCGACGAAGGCCGACAAGGACCAGGTCGACAGCGACGAGGACGGCAAGGGCGACGTCTGCGACCCCGACGACGACAACGACGGGGTCGAGGACGGCAAGGACAACTGCCCTCGTGCAGCCAACAAGGGCCAGGCGGACACCGACGGGGACGGCCAGGGCGACGCCTGCGACGCGGACGACGACGACGACGGCAAGGCCGACGCCGAGGACAACTGTCGCACGGTGAAGAACCCGGACCAGGCGGACACGAACGGCGACGGCAAGGGCGACGCATGCCAGGACGACGATGACGACGACGGCGTGGTCGACGACAAGGATATCTGTCCGAAGGTCGCCGACCCCGATCAGGCGGACACCGACCATGACGGGATCGGGGACGCCTGCGATCCGGACCTCGACGGCGACGGCGCGCCGAACGAGAAGGACAATTGCCCGGAGCAGGCCAATCCGACCCAGCAGGACTCCGACGGGGACGGGATCGGCGACGCCTGCGACGAGGACCCGGACGGCGACGGGGTGCCGACCGTGGGGGAAGACGGCGAGTCGGACCTGTGCCCGATCGTGAGCGATCCGGAGCAGGACGATGCGGACGGCGACGGGATCGGCGACGCCTGCGACGACGACCTGGACGGCGACGGGGTCCCGAACGCGGCGGACGATTGCCCGACGATCGCCGACGCCGACCAGGCGGACCAGGACGGCGACGGGGTGGGCGATGCGTGCGACTCCGGCGACTCCGGGGATCAAGGCTTGCCCGACAATCCGGAGGCCGCGCAGGAGGAGCACGCGATGACGGGATCGGCGTGCGGGCACCGACCGCCGGTCGAGGGCGAAGGCACCGGCGGCGCGGCGATCGTCCTCGCTGCTGCGGCGATCGGGCTGTCACGTCGGCGCCGCGCTGGCCGCTGAGGGGGCGGGGCAGGAGGCCGCAGAGGCGCACGGCCCCGTCGCCGACATGGGGACCGTCAGGGAGGCGCGACTGCGCGTCGCCTGGTCGCGTTCGTCATTCGACGAGGCCGACGACCCGCTGCTGGCGCGCGAGCTCGACGGCCTCCTTCAGGCGACCGAAGATCTCCCGGGAGGCGGGCAGCCCGCGGAGCACGAGCTCCGGATCGGTTACGTCCTTGGTGAAGACGTGAATGCGCGCCACGCCGAGCATCCTCTCGATGAGGGACTGGTGGAAATCGAGGTCTCGCACCCGCCACAGCTGAAGCGTCTCGATGGTCTTCGAGAAGACGCCGACCTCGTAGTCGATCGTGCGGCTCGTGATGCGGTAGCGCGTGCTCATCCGCACGAGGTGCAGCCGCGCGAGCCAGGGAAGGCCGACCAGGAAGAGGCTCGTGACGACCGCGCCGACGTAGGCCCAGAACCAGGCCTTCCAGCTCGGCGTGCCCTCGAAGATCACCTCGGCCGGGTGGGCCATGGGCGGCGCGCCGGCCGCCCGCGCGATCTCGCCGCCTCCGCCGCCCGACGCGTGCGACTGCGATCCGTCGAGCATGCTGCCGCAGAAGCGGCACTTCAGCGCGGCGTCCTGGATCTGCTCGGCGCAGAACGGGCAGGCCTTCATGCGCGCGATGAGAGCCCATCGCGGGGCCCTCCGCAACGCCGTCGAGCGGAACGAGGCTAGAGGCCGCGCACGCGCAGGTACTTCACGAGCGACGAGTAGAACGGCTTGTGGCGCCAGTCGTTGCCGAAGCCCGGGTCCTGGCCGAGGATCTGGCCGATTTCGTCGAGGTGGTCGGCGGGGATGCAGCCCCAGAACTCGCCCCAGCGCGCGTCCTTCGCCCGCACGAGCCCGTCGTTCGGGTACTGCGTCAGGCCCCCCGCGAGGATGGGCTGCGCGATCGCGAAGAAGGGATTGAGCGGGTCGAGCGTGCCTCCGTACTTCGCCACGAACTGCTGGGTGACGGTCGGCTTGCAATCGTCGCCGCCCTTCGACAGCTTGCTGCGACCGGCGATCGACGCGTAGAGCACGCCGGGCGCATCGGTGTACTTCTGGTTGAAGAGCGCGATCCCGGCGGTCGAGAACTGAGCGAGCGACTTCGTCACGCTGGTCGAGCTGCCGACCTGGTCCCAGATGGGCGCGCCGATGAGCTTCACGAGCTCGTCGATCACCCCCTGCGCATTGGGGTCGGAGACGACCTTGAGGACGACGTCGGAGACGGGTGAGCCGTGGTGCGGCGTGCCGACGGTCACGACCGAGGCGACGAGATCGGGGCGCAGGTGGGCGACGACGCGCGCGTCGAGGCCACCTTGCGAGTGGCCGACGAGGTTGACCTTGGCGTGACCCGTCTCGGCGATCACCGAGAGGACGTGCTCGAGGAGCTGCTCGCCGCGCACGTCCGAGGAGTTGAAGGGATCGACCGTGGGCGTGAAGACGACCTCGCCCTCGGCCGCGAGGTGGTCCTTGAGCTCGAAGAAGTACGTCTCGAAGTCGAGGCCTGCGAACTGGTCGAACCCGAAGAAGCCGTGGGCGAAGACCACCGGATACGGCGGGCCGAGCGCGGGCTCGGCGCCCCCCGTACCGCCGGTGCCGCCTGCCCCGACTTCGGTGGTCGTCGTCGGGTGGTGGGTCGTCGTGTGCGTCGGGAGCGCGCCGCCTCCGCCATTGACCAGGCCGCCCGCGCCCTCGGTGCCTGCCGCGATCGCGCCCGTCTCGCCTGTCGATCCGCACGCCGCCGCGATCGCTACCGTCGCCGAGAGCAGGACCGCGAGCGGGAGCGCCGAGGCGCGTCCGGACCGCGCGTAGGACGAGGAGCGCGCTGGCTGCATGCGTGGAGGATATCGCAGGTCGGGCGCGCACCGGGCGACGACTCGCTCGGTGGAACACGAGCGGAATTCTGCGGCCACGACGTGAGGACACGCGAATTCGACCTGGGATCGGGCGCGTTTCGCGCTCTCCGGGGCCCCCGGGTCGGCTAGGGTGGGCGGTCATGCGCGCGCCGTCTCCCTCGTCGATCGGCCTCGCCGCCTCGTGCCTCGTCGCGATCGGCGGCTGCGTCTCGTCGCCTCCGCCGCCCGTGGCCGCACCGACCGAAGCGGTCGCTACCCCCGAGGTGCCGATCGCCCCGGAGGCCAAACCGGAGAGCGACGAGACGCGGGCGCTCCCCTCGGCGTGCGCGACGACGGGCGCGTCCAAGCTCTGCGTGCCTCCGCCCGCGTTCACGAAGCGGCTCTGCGGCGGCTCGTTTCCGACGGCGACGCTCCACCTGTTCCGCAAGGACTCGCCCTTCACGCGCGGCTGGGTGACCCGCACGGTCGAGGCGTGGAACGCATCGGGCGGCGCCGCCTCCAACGAGAAGCTCGAGCTCGACGAGGAGGTCGTCGTCGTCGTCCACCGCGCGGCCGAGGCCGGCGCGATGGTGGTCAGCGGCGCGAGCGGCGGCTACGACGTCCTGCGGTGGGACGGCTCGTGCGCGACCTTGATGGCGGAGGAGCTGACGCTGCGGCGCCCCCCGTCGCAGAAGGCGGCCAAGGTAGCCTGGAAATCGCTCGAGGACCCGGCGCAGGAGGCGATGCTGGCGGACGCCAAGGTCGCCGCGGCGGTGAGCGATCGCCGCAAGGAGTGCAAGGGCGCGACGATGGGCGACGTGTCGCTGAAGTGCGTGAAGGCCGACCAGAAGCTCGCGCGGGTGCTGGTCGACTACGTGAGGCAGGGCGGCGCGATCCCGCCCGCGAAGAAGCTGCCGTGACCCCCCCGCGCGTGCACGCCGAGCGCATCCTCCGCGCCGCGCTCTGCTATACGGGTCGGGTGAGGCTCAGTCGAACGAACACCGCTGCCGCGCTCGCCGTGGCAGTAGCCGCCGTGATCGCGGCGGCACCTGGCTGCAAGAGCGGCGCGGACCTGCGCGCGCTGTGCGACGGCGTCGAGCGCTGCATCGGCGGCAACGACCGCGACGTCGATGCGTGCGCCGACGAGGGTCGGTTGGGCGAAGAGACGGCGGACCTCAAGGGCTGCGGCGACGAGTTCGACGCGTACGCGAAGTGCGTGCTGGAGAACGGCGAGTGCACCGAGGCGCGAACGAGCACGTTCTGCTCGGCGGACGCCGATTGCACCGCGAAGGGGCTGCTCGCGTGCCGGACCAACCAGTGCACGACGAAGAGCTACGGCCCGAAGGACGGCACCTGCGCGACGGAGAAGACAGCCTACGCGAAGTGCAACGGCGGCACGGGAGGCCTCCTGCGATGAACGCTCTCCCGAACCTCCGGCGCGCCGTCGGCGCCCTCCTCGCAGTCGCCACGCTCGGCCTCCTCGGGGCCGCGTGCAGCAAGTCCGTCCCGCAGGCGCTCTGCAGCACCATCTGCGACTGCGAGCACTGCGCGACGCAGACCGAGGACCTCACCTGCGCGGGCCTCGAAGCCCAGCTGCGCGTCGCGACCGACTACGGCTGCGACGACAAGTGGAACGCATGGGCCGACTGCGCGCAGGCGCAGGGTGCGTGCGTCGAGACGAAGGCGACGTTCTCCACGATGCAGGCGGGCCACTGCACTCGGCTCTACGACATCGGGCTGCCGTGCGCGCAGACGAGCGAGTGCGGGGCGCTCGGCGTGAAGGGCGCGACGTGCATCTCCGGCCATTGCCAGATGAAGCAGTGCGAGGAGAGCGGCCAGAGCTGCACCGTCGACGCGGAGTGCGTGACGGCGGAGGACAAGTGCGGACCCCAGGCGACTGACCTCGCCGCGTGCGAGGCGGCGGCGTCGGGGCACGCGAAGGCGGCCACCACCGGCGCCGCCCCGCCGAGCTCGCCAGGCGCGCCGTCCCCCGCGGGCGGCTGACGCAGCCGGCACGGTCGCGATGATCGGCGTCGAGCTCGGCTGCCTCGGGGTCATCGCGTTCTACCTCGGTGCACGCGCGATCCGCGGGGATCTCGCCGAGTTCGCCCGCAAGGCGGCGCTGCTCGCCTCGGCCGCCTGGCTCGGCGAGGACACCTGCATTCGACTGTACGGATTCTACTCGTACTCGCCGGCGTGGCACGGCGCGATCGATCGGGTTCCGGTGCTCGTCGCGGTGATCTGGCCGCTCGTCATCCTGTCGGCGGACACGCTCGCGCGCGCGCTGCGACCGCGCGCGACGGCGGGCGCCCGCGCGACGCTCGCAGGCGCGCTCGTGGTGCTCGACGCCGCGTTCATCGAGCCTGCGAGCGTGCAAGCCGGGCTGTGGTCGTGGACGGTGCCCGGCGTGTTCGGGGTGCCACTGATTGGCATCCTCGGTTGGGGCCTGTTCGCGGGGTCCGCGCTGTATGCCCTCGAGCGGCTGCCCCGCCGCGCGGCCGCCGCGACGCTGGTGCTGGCGCCCCTCGCGACCCACGCGATGCTGATCGTCGGTTGGTGGGGCCTCTTGCGCTGGCTCCCGCGGCCACTGCCGGACCTGGGCGCGCTGGCCGTCGTGGCGCCCGCGTCCGCGGCGTTGACGTGGGTCATCACGAGGACGGGCGCGCGGGTGCCCATGGCCGAGATGGTCAGTCGGCTCGTCGCGGCCACGTTCTTCTTCGTGCTGCTCGGCGTCTACGCGCGGGAGGTCGGGGCGCTGGTGGCGTACGCGGCGGCCTTCGCGCCTCCCTACTTCACCTTGATGGTCGTCTCCTGGCGCCCGGCGCGCGCGACGCCGAGCGCGGCATAGCGGCCGCTCACAGGCTCGCGCCGGGGAGCCCCAAGCCAATCCACGCGTTGTAGAGGCCGAGCAGCGCGGCCCCGACGAGCGTGAGCCGGATGCAGTCGGCGCTCGTGAGCCCGCGGCGCAGCGCGCGCTTGTAGTAGGCCACCTGGAGCGCCGGGGCGAGGATCATCACGAAGTGCCCCCAGCGCAGCGCGCCGAGGGCATAGCCGACAGCGAGGACGAGCGCCGAGGCGGCGAGCAGCCCGTCGATGATGCGGACGGCGCCGCGCTCGCCATGGACGGCCGGGTAGGTCCGGATGCCCTCGCGCCGGTCGCCCTCGAGGTCGCGGAGATCGTAGATGACCTCGTAGCTCACCTCGAAGAGGAGGAAGAAGAGCGCCAGCGTGGCGGCCGTGGCGACGGGCACGGCCAGACCGCCGGCGACGGCGACTGGATAGGCGAAGAGGGTGATGACGAACCCGATCGCGGAGGCCGTGTTCTTCCAGAAGTAGAGCGCCTTGAGGCGAACGCGCCCGGGCAACAGCGGGTAGTTGTAGGCGAGCCCGAGCAGGTGGTACGCGACGCGAAAGGGGGTCAGCGCGGGCGCCCAGAAGGCCAGCCCGACGAGCGATCCGACGAGGAGCAGGAACGCGGCGGGCACGAGGACGCGCTTGTGCGCGGCCATGACCTCGGTGCCGGCAATGCCATTGACGCGATCCTCGGCGAGGTCGACGGCGCGATTGACGAAGTTGACGAGGAACCAGTCGAGCGCGCACACGAGCGCGACGGCGGGGAGCGCCCGACCGGTGAGGAACCGACCAAAGGTGAGGCAGCCGAGGGTCGCGATCGCGACGATGTGAAACCGCCCGAGGTGGACGATCTCGCCGAGGCGCAGCGGGGCGGGCGACGTCGGCGCGACGGGGGAGCTTTGCAGAGCCACGCGGGTCGACTACCCCTGCGCGGGCGAGGCGAGAACGACCTCGAGGCCCGACGTCGGGGATCCCCCCCGATCCGGCGCGGATCCGGCCGGATCCACGCGCGGGCTCGACGACACCGCCGCGGGCGCGACGGCGGGTCGGCCGGGGCGCGGCCCCCCATGGCGCGTCGCGTGCTTGGCGCCGAGCCGGGCCGAGCGCGACGGCGCGGGGACGGGCTCGGGGAGAACCGACGTGGGCATGAACGCCGAGCTCGTCCGCAGCTTCTACGAAGCCTGGAATCGACGCGCGTTCGCCGACCTCGGCGCGATGCTGTCGCCCGACGTCGAGTGGTACGACGTCGCGCGCGCCGAGGCGGTGCGGGGGCGCGAGGCCACGCGGAGCCTGCTCGGGAGCCTCGCGGAGGCCTTCCCGGCTGCCTGGGTCGAGCTCGGCGCCGTGCACGAGGTGGGGGACGTCGTGGTCGCGGAGTGCACGTACACGCGCACCGCCGGCGGGCGCTGGCCGCGGCGACCGACGACGTGCGACGTGATCGAGCTGTCGGGCGGGCTCATCGTGCGGGGCCGCACGTACGCCGACGCGGTCCGCACCGCGCTCGACCTGGGCGCGGAGGCGCAGGCCGCGGACGCGCAGGCGAGGGTGGTCGCGCGGGTGGCGTGAGGCGCGCGGGACCGGCCGGGCGCCGCCGCGTCAGGGCTTCTCGGGCACGTACTCGGGCGGCATCACCGCGCCTTCGCCGAAGAAGAACTTGTCGCACTCGGTCATCCACACGCGCTGACCGACCTCGGACATCAGGTCGAGCCGGAACTCGTTGATGAGCATCGTCGAGTGCCGCTTCCAGAGCTCCCAGCCCTCCTTCGAGACGCTCTCGAAGAGCTTCTGGCCGAGCTCGCCCTTGAACGGCGGCTTCTCGAGCCCCTCGGCCTCGCGGCCGAGCTTCACGCACTGAACCATCCTGGGCATCTCGGTGGGCTCCTCGTTGCGAAGCGCCGGCGCTGCCGGCTCGGGGTCGCGGCCTCGGTCCGCCGACCCGCCCGACGAAGCGCCGGGTGGTCGTACCGTGCTGCACGCCCGGGCCCCGCGTCAAGCCGGGCGAGGCGACGCCCGAACGGACGGAGCGCTCCGCGCGCCCGCGCCGAGCGAGATCGCGGTTGACGGGGCCGCCCCGAGGCCTATGTTGTGCGCGTTCCGAGCTTCACGGGGGCGATCGGCTTCGACGTGGGGACGGAGGGTTCGTCTGCGTGCTGGCGGCTCCTGCTCCGCCTTATCAAGCGGGACGTCACAAGTGCGAACGACAATGCACTCGCTCTCGCGGCTTAAAAACCGCTGAGCCGCTGGAGGGGGAGGTCGTCCTAGTACCCCGAAGGCGTCAACCACCAGGGCTGGGTCGAGCGAGGATGCCCTCGATAGCGAGACCGAGATTAGCGAGGGATAGGTCGCGGCCGAATCCGCGGACTCAGTCGCCGGGGATACGGCGACTACGCACGTGAACGAAGGCGGACCTGAAGCCTCGCGGACCCGGGTTCGATTCCCGGCGCCTCCACCGAAATCCATCGAGCTACGTAGGGAAAACGCACTGCACCGGGCCGCGTTCGGGCCCCATGCAGTGCGTCATCCCTCCCCTTCCGTGCCCGTCAGCGCGCGACCGCAGGAGGTCGCGGCCGTCGTGGGCGCTGGCTCGTCGAGCAGCTTCACGGCGTCGCGGCGGACGTCGGGCGAAAGGTGCGCGTAGCGCATCGTCATCTCGATCGTCGAGTGCCCCATGAGCTCCTGGATGGTGCGCAGGGGGACGCCGCGCATGACGAGGTGCGACGCGAACGTGTGCCGAAGGATGTGCCAGCCGACCCGGCGGAGACCGGCCTTGCGGCAGGCCCTCCACAGCGGGTGACGGCACTCCCCGCGCGTGAGCATCGCGCCGCCCGGTCCGGGGAAGACGAGCTTGCCCTGCAGGCGCGACGAGAGGCCGCGGAGCGCTGCCCTCGCCTCGTCGGAGAGCGGCACCTCGCGGTGCCGGTCGTTCTTCGGGGTGCCGACGATGCCGCGCGCGGCGGCCTGGCGGACGCGCAGCCGACCCGCGACGAGGTCGACCGCATCCCACGTGAGGGCGAGCAGCTCGCCCAGGCGGAGCCCGGTGCGCAGGCCGATGAGGATCATCGCGCGCCACTCGGGGTCGGCGCCCTCGAGGAGCCGCACGGCCTCCTCGAAGGCGAAGAAGTCGCGCTCCGGCTTCACGAACCGGAGCCACTTGATCTTGGGCGGCGCGCCCGCGAGCTTCCCCCACTCGCGCGCGACGTCGAGCGACTTGCGCAAGATCGTGAGGTAGTTGTTGATGCTCTTCGGCTTCGCGCCGCGCGCGAGCTCGTCGGCCTTGAAGCGCTCGACGTGCACGAGGCCGATCTCGTCGAGCCGCATCTCGCCGAAGGCCGGCAAGAGGTGGACGCGAAGCACGCTGCGCTTCGTCTCGACCTCGCTCGGCTTGTTGTTGTTCACCGCGTACACGTTGACGAAGTCCTTCGACCACTCCGCGAACGTCGGCGCCTTCACGCCGGGCCGCCAGCCGTCGTCCACCTGGGCGCGCAGCTCGCGCTCCCGGGCGAGTGCGGCGGCCCGGCTGGTCGCGGCCTCGCGGACCCGCACGCGCTCGCCGGCGCGCCGCACCACCACATCGATCCGCCATCGCCTGTCTCCTTCTCGTCGCACGCTCACGGTGACCTCCGGGGCGCGCGCCGACTGCCTTCCAGCCAGGCTACCACCTCGGGTCGGTAGAACCGGACGCGACGCCCGAGCCGGCGGAGCCCCGGAAGGGCCCCCTCGGCAGCCATCGCGTAGACGCTCTTCGGGTGGACCTTCAGGAGCACGGCCATCTCGTCGACGGTGAGGAGCACATCCTCGAGCGGCGACGCGGGCGGGGACGGGACGGCGTCAGCCACGACGGCACCCCGACATTGCGCGCAGCCCGTCGCGCGCGTGCTCGGCCGCGAGCGCGAGGGTCGGCCTGCCAAGCAGGTGTAACGTGCGCGCGAAATCGTCGAAGGTGTCGACGGCAGCCCCAACGGTCGCCTCGGCGGCACCGAGACGCGCGCGAACTTCCTCGACGAGACGCGCTGGCGCGATCGGCGACGGGCTCGCTCCGGACGGCGGTGTGGGGCGCACCTCCGCGGCGATTTCTATGAGCGCGCCGGTAGCCTCGTAGAACCGCTTTCGCCAGACGTCGCGCTCACGCTCCGCGTGAAGCCGATGGATCGCGCGACGTGCGAGCGCGACGACGCGCGCCCGCTTCGCGCGCTCCTCGTCGACCGCGGCAGCGATGGCGGCGGCGATGGCGCGCTCGTCCTCGTCCAGCATCACGGCGCCGCACTGCCGCAGCGCCGCGACGAGCCCTCGCGCCCGCTCCTCGGGCGTCACGACCGCGCCTCCGGCCACGGCCACTTCATCCACGGCTTCCCCGCGAACCGATCGCAGAACGGCACCCAGTTGTAGCCACGCGGCGACACGAAGCGCCACTCGAGGTCCGCCGGCCGCGGCTCGTCGTGCGCCTCGATGATGACGCGCTTCGCAGCCTCCTCGTCGGTCGCGGCGACGGCGGCGCAGATCGTCGGTACCTCGACCTCGGAGCCGTCGGGCTGCTCGTCGAAGCGATAGCCGCTGACCCACCATGGCCCGTGGTATTCGAACGTTTTCGGGCTCGTCTCGTACCAGCTCACCCAGAAGCGCATCACGAACCTCCAACGCCACAAGCCCGCCGGGCAGACGCCGGGCGGGCATGGGCGCGCGCTCGGGCGCGTCAGAACGGGATGTCGTCCTCGGACCCGACGTCGTCCGGCTCGGCCGGAGCCGGAGCGGGCACGGGTCGACCTCCCCCGCCTCCCCCGGTGTTCGGGCGAGCCCCGCCGCTCGACCTGGGAGCGCCGCCGGGGCGCGCGCCCCCGGCTCCGTCGCCCTTGCTGCCGAGCAGCTCCACCTCGTCTGCGCGGACGTCGATCGAATAGCCGCGCCCGCCGTCGCGCTTGTCGTACTCACGCACCGACAGCGCGCCTCGGACGGCGACCCGCGTGCCCTTGTCGAGGATCTTCGCGAGCGACTCGCCGCGCTTGCCGAAGACGGCGACCGAGCACCACGTGGCGACGTCCTTCCACTCGCCGTCGACCTTCTGGCGGCTGCTCGCCGCGACGCGCAGGTTGAGGATCGGCGTGCCGTCCTGCCCGTACTTCAGCTCGGGGTCGGCCCCGAGATTGCCAATCACGACCGCGTGGATCATGTGCCGCCCCCGGCCGCAGGCAGCTCCGCCTTGCGCTCGAACGCCTCGAAGACGGTGAACGGCGCGCCGCGCTTCAGCGCGCCGAGCTTGCGGAGCGCTTCGAGGATCGCCTCCTTGCGCTTGCCGAGGTCGCCGCGCTTGCCGCCGCCCTCTCCGGCGAGCTGCTTGCGCACGCCACGCTCGATCGCCGACTTCGATGTCTCGACCTCGAGCGCGACCTCCGCGGCCGGGCCGAGCGCCTCGTTGATCGCGTCGATCGCGCCCTTCACCTCGAGATCGACCTTCTCGCGGCCGGGCTTCTCGACCTTGCCCCACACCCTGCCGCTCCCGAGCGGCACGGCGCCCCGCTCCGCGTAGGCCCGGACCTGCTTCCACCGGTCGTCGACCCACGCCTCGAGCAGCGGCAACCCCTCGATGAACGCGCGCGCCGTCTCGTCATCCTCGACGGCCCCGACGAGCGGGAGGCGCCGCTCTGGCAGCGCACCGGGGAGCACCTCGGCGACGAGCGCCGTCGTCTTCGGGCAGATGCCGCGCGCGGGGCACCACCGGCAGTGCGTCCCGTCGACCGGCTCGGCCGTCGGGATGCGCGCGAGCTCGGCCGTCATCGCCTGGGCCGCGGCCTCCAGGTCGAAGGCGTCGAGGACGCGCTCGTCGACGACGACGCCGTCCGGGGTCACGTGGGCGACCACGATCCGAACCTCGTCGAGCCCGTGCATCCGCGCGAGCACGACCGCCCCGTGCTCGAGCTGCCGGACGTGGTCGGCGAGCCGGTGCGGGCCGCGCCCCGTCTTCAGGTCGAGGATGACGGCCCCGTGCTCGTCGACGACGTGCTGGTCGACGGTGCCGGGGAGCTCGTCGTCGGTCGCGGCGGAGTAGTCGCGCTGCCCCTGGCTCGGGAGCTCGCGCGCGGTGTCCGTCTGGCCGTCGAACGCGAACGGCACCTCGGCGCGCCACGCGCGGCCGCCGTTGTAGGTCGGCCACCAGGCCCGCCAGGCGTCGACGAGGTCGACGAGGCGCTTGGCGGCGCCGGCCGACAGGCGGTACCGCTCGGCGAGGGACTCGGGCGACGTATCGCCGCTCGCCACGAGCTCGGCGAACCGCTCGAAGTCGGGCTCTGCCTCCTCGGATGCGCCCTCGTGGAGCGCGGTGCCGAGGTCCGCGGCCGCGCTCGCCTCGCGCGGAGGCAGGATCACGTCGGGGCGCGCCCAGTAGAGGCACCAGGCGCCGATCTCACGCTTCGAAGCGCTGTAGTGGTGCGTGCTCATGCCGCCTTCGCTCCCTTCAGCGCCTTCTGGCGCGCGAGGAACGCCTGGCGGACGTGCCCGTCGGCCAGCCCGGTGAGCGCCGCCGCCTTCACGTCGGGCACGAGCGCGTTCAGCGCCGTGATCGTCGTCGCGAGGTCGAACCTCCGGCAGAGGACGTGCGCGAGGACGTCGGCGAGGAGGTCCGGCACGCTCTTGAGATCGCGGCGGGCACGGACGGCGATGTCCCTGGCCGCCTCGTCGCTTTCCGCGAGGGCGGCGAAGCGCTTCGCCTCGTTCGCGAGCGCGAGGAGGAGCTCCCGCTCGTCGGGCTCCGCCGCCTGGGGCGCGGAGAGGTCGTCGCCGGCGGGCGCGGCCGCCTCGACGGGCTCCGCGGGGGCGGCAACTGCAACGGGAACGGCGACTGCGGCAACAGCGGCCCGAGGTGCTGGCTCTTGCGCAGCCGGGGCGACGACTGCAACGGGAACGGCAACTGCGGCAACCTGCGCCGCGGGCTCGGGCTCCTCGTCGAGCTCGACGACGGGCTCGGTCGAGACCGTCTCGGCCGGCGCGTCTTCCTGCGCGGATTGCAGCGCGACGGCGTACATCCCCTGCGCGCGCGAGAGGACCGCCGAGAGCGCGGAGCCCGTCGCCTTCGCGAGGTCGGCCCGGATCGCGACCGCGTCCTCCTCCGGGAGCTTCGGGAGCAGCTCGTCGATCTGGGCGCGGAGGCGCGCGTCGGGCGCCGGCGAGCCCGCGGCCATCGCCTTGCGCAGGTCCTCCCAGGTCGCGGGCAGCGTGTCGGCAATGCGCGAGCGCGTCTTGGCGAAGGCGAAGCCCGACTCCCGCGTGCGGAGGATCCGTGCCTTCAGCTTGCCCACGGTGCGCTTGCCCTTGGCACTCTTCACCTGGGTGTCCCAGTCGATGAAGAGCACGTGATCGGCCCACTGCCGCCACGCGTTGCGGACGATCTGCGCCTTCGCCGTCGGGCCGCGGAAGGCCAGATCCCAACGTCGGAACGTGTCGCCGTCCTCGGTCGAGTCGACAACCTCCTGGGCGTGGGCGATCACCCAAACGTGCGTACCCGTGCGGCGGATCGCGTCGAGCTTGCGTTGCAGGCGCTGGAACACCGGCAGGGCGGCCTCGTAGACCTTGCCGTAGTCCTTGCCCTCCATGTGCTTCACGCCCTCTTCGGCGCACGCGGCGTCGTTCACGAGGACCTCGATGCCCGAGAGCGAGTCGAGGGCGAGGTGGCCATAGGGTCGCCGCTTGTCCTCGCCGGGGGCGTTCATGGCGGAGAAGGCGTCGATCGCCTGCTCGAGCTCGACCACGTTGCGCGGGACCTGGGTGAAGTGCGCCGGGCGGTGGTTCGGGCTCGCGCCCTTCAGCCCCTCCTCGAGGGGCAGGATGAACACGCGGTCGATGGTCGAGACGAACCACGTCTTCCCGATGCCGGGCTTGCCGGTGAGGATGAACGAGTGTGCGGAGCGGTCCGGCTCGACGGAGACGGCAGCGGCAGAGAAGCGGGCAGCGGCAGGCGGATTGGGGGGCATCCTGGGGTCCTTTCAGGCGGTGGGGATGGCCGCGCGCTCGGCGGCAGTGAGCGCGCGAAGGCGGTAGTGGCCGCAGGCGAGCGCCTCCCAGGCGCAGCCGATGGCGCGTGCGGCGAGGGCGCGGTCCTCGTGCGACAGTTGGTCGAACGCGAGCAGCGTCTCCGCGGTCGTCGTCGGGACGCGCTCGGGGTGCACGACGGGCCGGCTCACAGCGCGCCTCGCAGGCGCCCGCGCCCCTCGACGGCGCCGATCGGGTCGTGGAGGAAGCCCGGCGGGGTCTCGAGCGGCACCGCGGGCATCGGCTGGAGCGCCAGGCGCGCCCGCTCCGCTGCGATCCGGGCGTCGGCGAGCGTGCCCGCGCGTAGCACCGCTTTGATCAGCGTGTCGTGCGCCCTGCGGAGCATCGCGAGCGCGCGGCCGTGCTCGGCGGCGATCTCGAGCGCCCGGGCCCGGTCGGCCTCGAGCTGGTTCGCCGTGCTCACGACGCCGCCCTCCGGCGCAGGAGCTTGCGGACCCGGCGATCCATCCAGAGCCTGTCGATGTTGTCGTTCCGCTCGCGGATCTCCTCGGGCAGGCGCACGAGCCGGCGCGGGCCGCGGTGATGCTCTGCCGCGTGCTGCGCATCGGCGGCGCGCCGCGACTCGAAGAACTCGGTGTAGGCAGCGGGCGACGCGGGAGGGAGCGTCACGGCGTCACCTCGTCGCGGTTGGCGTGCAGCGCGTCGATCGCGCGCTCGGTCTCACGAGATGCCGCACTGCACACCTCGTAATCCGCGATGTAGCCAGTCTCGACGTAGACGAGGGTGAGAGCGTGCGAGTGGTCGAGTGCCGTCTTGGCGGCTCGGTAGAGATCGTCTCGGGTGGGGGGCATCGGTGGCTCCTTCGGCTGGCCGCCCTGGGCGACCAGGTGACCACCACATTAGCCGCGACTACCTTGTTAGGCAACACCGAAGCGACGATTTTGTTAGGCAGCCGCGACCTCCCCTTGACGAATTATGATGCGCGCATCATATTGATCGCATGCCGAAGGTCGCCGAGTTCGCCGGGATCGTCATCTCGATCTACGCGGCCGACCACAACCCGCCCCACGTCCACGTCTACTACGCCGACGACGCTGCCCTCGTGGCCATCCGCACGGGCGAGGTCATCGAGGGCTTCGTCCCTGGCAAGCAGCTCCGACGGGCCGCGACGTGGATCGAGGAGCACCGCGACGAGCTGCTCGTGCGCTGGGCGACGCTCAACCCCTGAAGGAGGCTGGTCATGATCCGGGTCCGAGAAGTCGAGGCGAAGCCGGGCCACAAGCTCGCGCTGCGCTTCTCCGACGGCACGCATGGCGTCGCCGACATGACGGGGCTCCTCGACGAGACGCCGTTCGCGCCGCTCCGCGACGCGGGCGCGTTCGGCGAGGTCTTCGTGGAGCACGGCGCCGTCGAGTGGCCGTGCGGCGTCGGCGTCGCGTCCGAGACGCTCTACGCGCTGGCCCACGGCCTTGCCCGGCCACGGACCCTCGACGACGCGCGCGCGAACGAGCGCGAGGTCAGCCTCCGCGAGCTGCGCAAGCTCGCCGGTGCGACCCAGCTCGAGGTCTCCGCCGCGATGGGCATGGATCAGGGCCAGCTCTCGCGCTTCGAGCGGCAGGACGACTCGCTCGTCTCCACGCTCCGGCGGTACGTCGAGGCGCTCGGCGGCGAGCTCGAGATCACGGCCGTGGTCGGCGGCAAGCGCATCCCGCTCCGGCGCGCTGGCTGATTCTACGCCGCGTCCTCGGCGACGAGCACGATGCGGCGGGGGTCGTCCCGCAGCACGGCGCGCGCGACGCCAGGGCCGCCCGTTCGGGCCACGCGGCGGAGCGTCCGCTCGTCGGGCCACTCGCACGGCCCGCCGCGCACGCGGACGCGGCGCGGGGCGACGACGGCGAGCGGGACGCCAACGACCTCGCCGACCCGCAGGGCCGCGCACGTCTCGTCGGTCGTGAAGTCGAGCGCGAGCTGCTCGAAGTCGAGGCGCCCGTGCGCGCGGACAGCGGACCGGAAGGCATCGCGCGGGCACGCGAGCGCGGCGCCGAGCTCGTCGGCGCGATCCTCGACGTCCAGCTCCTGGTACCCGAGCTCGATCAGCCGGATCTCGGCGAGCTCGTGGCAGATGGCGAACCGCGCGGCCACGCGCGTCAGGCGACGCCGCAGGCAGATGGTCCGGACGCCGTGCAGCGTGATCGTGCAGGCGTTGCCGCCGCGAACGAGGTACCCCTCGACGCGCCGGATCGCGACGCCGAGGCGGCGCGCGAGCTTCGTCGCCGCCGGCACCTCGTCGAGCTCAAACCCCGCCCGCCCGTAGACCCACCGCGCCTCGCAGTCGACGTCCAGCACGACGGCGAGCGTGCGTCGGCGGCGAGGGCGCCGCGAGAGGGCACCGGCGACCCGGGTCGCGGGAATGTCACATCGTGAAACCTGTGGAGAAACTAGCGTCGCACGGGCTTCGCCGCTGGCTTCGCGGGCGCCGCACGCTGCGCCGGGGCGGCGGCGCCGTTCATGGTGCCTGGCGGGGGCGACGAGCCCAAGCACGCGAAGCAGCCGCCGAAGAGCAGAACCAGCAGGACGACGCCCACGATGGTCGCCGTCCGCTGGGATACTTGCGGCTTCACGCGCGACGCCGGTACGGGCGGGGGTGCCTGCGGGAGGGCGATAGGCGCGCGCGGCGGAAGGCCGTACTTCGCCCGCATCGCATCGAGCTCCGCCTGCGACGCGGCATGTTTCGCGACGGCCATCGCCCCGTAGAGCCGGTAGTTCTCGTCGAGCTGCGCTTGCAGCTCCTCGACCTTGGCCTGGATCTGCGGCCGCGCGAGCGCGGTGACGTCGATCGTGATGACAGTGGCGGGACGTGGTCGCCCTTCGGCGATCGTCGGCACGTCGACCTTGACGCCGAAGCTCCCGACGCTGCGCTCGCCGCTCTTCTTCCCCCGTGACCAGCCGCCCCTCACGGTGCCCGCGCAGAGGACCGGCCGGCCGCCGTTCGTCGCGCCGAGCGTGACGAGCAACGGCTGCCACGCCACGGCGAGCTCGCGCGGCAGGTGCCCGCATTTCGCGAACGTGGCCGCGGCGCTCTTCAGCATGACGGCGACGGCATTCGGGTCGTGGGCGTTGTCCGGCTCCGGCCGAAGCCACGCGATCACGTCGTCGTCGTGTCCGTCGGGCGTCTTCGGGCCGACGACGGACTCGATCTCGGACTGGTAGTGCGACTCACCGACGACGTCCTCGATATGGTCGCCGAGCAGCCACACCGCGGGCACGCCGCCGACGTCTCGCAGTTCATGCGGAACGTCGGTCACGGCTTCGCCTTCGGCTTCCGTCCTCGCGGCGGCGGATCCTCGTCGTCCTCGACGATCGTGCCGATTGACCCCTTGCCGCGGATGGCCGCCTCGAGTCGGTCGAGCAGCTCCTCCCACTCCTTCGGCGGGCGGTCCTCTTCGCCGTCGCGCGCCATGCCTCGACCGGCCGCGATCGTCTCCGGGCGCCACCGTCCTGGGTGGTAGGCGATCGCCGCCTCGATGTTCTGGTAGCGCGGCGTCAGCTCGACCGTGCGGACGGGGGATGGCGCATCGCCGACGCCGCTGATCAACCAGGACTCGCTGACGCCGGCGCCGGCCGCGATGGCCTTCAACGTCCGCAGTTCTACCGCCTCCGGGTCCTTCTGAAGCTTCGCAAGCAGAAGCCCGACGTGCGCCTCGGACTTCAGGTGGGCGCGCCGTGCGAGCTCGCGCTCGCTGATGCCTTGGGACGTCAGGATCTCGCGGATCCGTTCAGCAATTCCGGACACGCGGCGAGCGTATCGCGTGCGCCTAACGCCTTCATCAGCAAACGCCTTGCCTAACATATTAGCTTCGCCTATCGTGTTAGGCATGACTCGACCCCAGGGCAAGCCCGAGCACATCGGGGGGCGGCTCCGGAAGCTGCGCGAAATGGCCGGCCTTTCGGCGCGCGAGCTCGATCGACTGGCAGAGCGCACGGAAGGTCACTGCAACCTCATCGAGGTCCGCCCGAAGGCGAACGTCGGCGCAGCGACGTTGGCCGACTACGCGCGCGTCCTGGGCGTCTCGCTCGACTGGCTGGTGCTCGGGGTGGGCGATCCGCCTCGCGTCGAGGACGTGCGCGCCGCCGTCGAGCGCGCGCGAGGGGGAGTACAGGGCACCGGCACGGAGGGCTGACGCGATGTCCATGCCCCCCACTACGTCGCCAGTCGCGAACTTCGATCCTGCACGCGTGCTCCGTAGGGAGGCACCGGCCGGGATCAGGCACTGACGTGCATCCCGTTCCGCGCACGTCCTACCCGCGCTCGAAGGGCGAGCTTCGCGTGCTCGAGCACTGCGACGTGGCGATGTTCGCCACGACGGGGAGCTCGACGTGGGTGGAGCTTCTGCTCGTCGACGAGGCCGGCAAGCCGCGCGGGCGCATCGGCCTCTACGCGACGGAGCTGCGCGACCTCGCCGCGACGCTCACCGCGATCTCTCACCGCGCGCTCGGACACCCGAAGCACGACCCGAATGAGCTCGACCCGGTCCTCACCGGGGGAAAGGCAGCACGACGATGAACGATGATGGGGAGTTTGTCCCGACGAACGACACGGCCGCGGCCCTCTTGCGCAAGCTCGAGGACGGCACGTTCCTGAACTACGCGGGTGGTGAGGTGCAGCGTCTGCTCTCGCACCTCCGCGCCCTCGCCGCGAAGAAGAACGGCCGCGCGGTCGGCGAGGTCACCATCAAGATCAAGATCCCGATGGGCAAGGACGGCTACGCGCTGCCCATCGCGACCTTGAAGTGCAAGGCGCCGGAGATGGCGCGCGACGAGACGATGATCTTCGTCGACGAGGAGGGCGACCTGATGTCGCGCCCCGTCGAGAAGCAGCTCGTGATGAAGGGCATCGACGGCGGCGCCGCGGCGGCCGCTGCCCCCGCGAACGAGCCCAAGAAGCCCGCCTCGAAGGGCATGTGAGGAGAGGACCATGGGATACGGCGACCCGAACCAGACCACGAACAACACGACCACCAACGTCACGGCGGAGACCGACGCGGACGCGCTCATCAAGTTCGCGAAGAGCCGCACGGAGCCCCGCCTCGTCACGCTCGGCGACCCGCACCAGGAGACGCCCGACGTCGCCGCGCTGCTCCACTTCGACGCGACGGGCGCCGCGCATGCGACGAGCGTCAAGCGACTCATCGACGAGTACCGCGTTCGGCCGGTGCGCCGCATTGGCTCGATCGTGGTCAACACCATCGAGAGCTTCGTCGCGCTCGTGAACCGCGACTCGAACGAGGACTCGGTCATCTTCGCCGACAACGGGGCGCAGCCGAAGCTCGTCGCGGTCCTGAACTTCCACCGTGCGGGCGGCGGTGACCCCGAGTTCGGCGACAACAAGGTCGTCTACCCGTTCCCGATCTCGGACGAGTGGCGTGCGTGGCTCGGCCGCAACGGCGAGTCGAAGAAGATGAGCCAGGCGGACTTCGCCGAGTTCATCGAGGACCGCTACTTCGACATCGCCGAGCCCGGCTCGGCTGGGCAGATCACGACGACCTGGGCCGAGCGCATGGGCGTCAAGCTCGCGGGCCCCGCCGAGCTGATGCGCGTCTCGCGCGGCCTGTCGGTGCGCGTCGAAGAGACCGTGCGGAACGTGATCAAGCGCGAGAGCGGCGAGTCCGACTTCGTCTTCACGGTCGAGCACAAAGACGCGGCCGACGGCGGGTCCGTCAAGGTGCCGGCCGCGTTCCACCTCCGCATCCCGATCCTCCGGGGCGAGGGCGACTACTCGATCCCGGTGCGCCTCCGCTACCGCGCGGGCGGCGGCAAGGTGCAGTGGTTCTACGAGATGCACCGGCCCGAGCTCTTCCTGCTCGACGCGGTGAACGAGGCCATCGAGCGCGTGAAGCGGCCCGAGGACGCCATCGACGAGAAGGCCCGCGGCTGCGGCCTGCTTGTCGTGATGGGCACGCCGCCGGCCTGAGCGCGCGCCGATGCTCCTCACGCTCCCGCTCCGCACGGTCTCCGAGCTCAACGCGCACACGCACTGGCGGGCGCGGCAGAAGCGCGCCGCCTCCCAGCGCGGCGTCGTCGAGCTCGCTCTCCGTGCGGCGCTGGGGCGTGTCGAGCTGCCGGTGCTCGTCACCATGACCCGCGTCGCGCCGCGCGCCCTCGACGCGGGAGACAACCTCGCATCGAGCCAGAAGCACGTGCGGGATGCGATCGCGAAGGTGCTCGGGGTCGACGACCGCGACCCGCGCGTCACCTGGCGTACGGCGCAGCGCAAGGGCGCTCCGAAGGCGTACGCCGTCGAGATCGAGATCGTTCCAAGGCCCGAGCTCTGCCCCGCGTGCGGGCAGGCCCTTGCGAGGTGACGAGTGACGCTCGAGGTTGCCGACGTTCGCCGCTCGCTCTCCGACCCGCGCCGCGTGGCCGCGCTGCTCGGTCTCGACCGGGGCGCGCTCCGCATGCGCGGCGGCCTCGCCGTGTGCTGCCCGTGGCACAAGGAGAAGACGCCGTCGTGCTCGCTCTCGACAGGGCGCGACGGCACGCTCCGCGTCCGCTGCTTCGGCTGCGGCGAGACGGGCGACGTCCTCACGCTCGTCGCCGAGGTCCGCGGCCTCGACCTGCGGCGCGACTTCCACGCCGTGCTCGAGGAAGCCGCCGCGCTCGCTGGCGTGGAGCTCCCGCCCGAGCGCCTGGCGCCCCTGCCGGCGCCGGCGCGCGAGCTGCCCGCGCTCGAGGACGCAGTTTTCGACGAGCTCGTCAGCCCGATGCTGAACTCCGGCCGGCTCGACGGCTCGCCGACGGTGGCGCCCGTCGTGCGCGACCTTGTCGCGCGGGGGCTGCTCGAGGCGGCGCGCGCCGACGGCTGGGCGGCGCTCCCCGAGCTAGGGCAGGGACAGGCGGCGCGCCTGCGCTTCTGCGTCGACGTGTTCGGCGCCGAGCTCGTGGAGCGGAGCGGCCTCGCGACGCGGCGGCGGGGCGATCTCGCCTGGGCGTGGCCGCGGCATCTCGTCTGCATCCCGTGGCGCACGCCCGCGGGCCTCGTGCAGACGGTGCAGCGCCGGCGGCTCGATCCGGGCGAGCCCAAGTACGTCTTCCCGTCGGGGCGCCGGCCGCGATTCCCCTACGGCATCGAACGGCTGCGCGCAGCCCCGGCCGCGTCGCCGGTCGTGTTCGTGGAGGGCGCCGTCGACGTCCTCGCGCGGCGCGTGCTCGACTTCGGGCGCTCCGACGGGCGCGTCGTGCTCGGCGTGCCGGGGGTCGATGGCTGGCGGGTCGAGTTCGCCACCTACGCGCGCGGGCGCGTCGCCTATGTCGCGACCGACGCCGACGAGTCCGGGGAGCGCGTGGTCGAGCGCTGGAGCGACGACCTCTACGCGGCCGGTGCGCGTGAGGTGCGCCGGCTCGCGCCGCCGGAGGGCTCCAAGGACTGGTGCGACGCACTCGGCGCGCGGAGGGCAGCGGCGTGACGACGACGACCCCGGAAGTCTCCCGCGTCGTGCCGCGTAAGCGAAAGCCGCGCCCCCTCGACGACGGCGCACCCCCGCCGCCGCCGCCCGACGAGGTCTCGGACGAGCGCCCGCTCATCCGCATCGGGCCCGACCTCGCGCGCGTCGCGTCGCAGGCCGTCAAGGCGCTCGCGCCCGAGCGCGACATATTCCAGCGCGACGGGTCGCTCTTCCAGGTCGTGCGCGAGCCCCTCCGCGGTGAGGACGGCTCGATCGGGTGGGAGCGCGGCACGCCGCGGCTACGCCAACTGCCCATGTCCACCCTGCGCGAGCGCCTCTCCGCCGTCGCACGGTGGGAGCGCTACGACCGGCGCGAAGAGGACTGGGTGCAGTGCCTTCCGCCGGACCCCGCGGTGCGCGCCGTTCTAGACCGCGGCACGTGGCGCGGCGTGCAGCCGGTCGTCGGCATCGTCGAGGCCCCATCGCTCCGGGCCGACGGCACGGTGATCGAGGTCCCGGGCTACGACACCACGACCGGGTTCCTCTTCGCCCCGGCTTGCGACTTCCCGCCCGTGCCCGAGTCGCCGACACAGGCGGACGCGGCCGCCGCGCTCGCCGCGCTCGCCGAGGTCTTCGTCGACTTCCCGTACCGAGGCGCGGCCGACATGGCGGTCCCTCTCGCGGCGATCCTCACGGTCATCGCCCGCCCGGCGATCCGCGGAAGCGTGCCGGCATTCCTCTTCGACGCCTCGACGCGCGGCAGCGGCAAGACCCTCCAGACGGACGCCGTCGCCGTCATCGGGACGGGGCGCAGCGCGGCGCGCATGAACTACCCCGGCGGCAAGCACGCCGACGAGGAGCTCGAGAAGGTGCTCGCGTCGCACGCGATCGCCGCGACGTCGCTCATCACCTTCGACAACATCGCGGGTGGCTTTGGCGGTGGCCCGCTCGATCGGTGCATCACCGCCGAGGACGCCGTCCAGCTCCGCGTCCTCGGGCGGAGCGAGATCCAGACGCTCCGCTGGCGGTCTGTGCTGCTCGGCAGCGGCAACAACATCGTCGTCCGCGGCGATACCACGCGGCGCGTGCTCGTCTCGCGCCTCGAGCCCGCCGAGGAGAACCCCGAGACGCGCCAGAACTTCCGGCACTCGCCGCTTCTGGCATGGATTCGGAGCGAGCGCGCCCGCCTCGTCGTCGCCGCGCTGACCATCCTTCGCGCGTTCTTCCTTGCGGGCCGCCCGCGGTGCGGCTGCGCGACTTGGGGCTCGTTTGAGGCGTGGAGCGAGCTCATTCCGCCCGCGATCGTGTGGGCGGGAGGCGCCGACCCGATGCTCTCTCGGCCTCGCGAGGACGGCGAGCACGACCCCGAGAAGGGCGCTCTGATCGCGCTCCTCGGTGGGCTGAAGCGTCTCGACCCGGGCACCGGGCTCACGGCCAAGGGAATGATCGACGCGCTCTACACGCGCGACCGAATGAGGGGCGAGGCTCCGCCGGACGGCTTCGACGACATGCGCGAGGCCATCGAGGCGCTCGTACCGGTGCGCCCGCGCGAGGCGCCGAACCCGACGTCGCTCGGCTACAAGCTTCGGGCGTTCCGCGGGCGCGTCGTCGGCGCGCGCCGGCTCGATGGGCGTGTCGGGCGGGCGGGGTCGATGATCTGGCGCGTGATCGAGTCGGGTGCTCCCGATGGACCGGCCGCCGTGGCGCCTGAGCCATCCGCCGATCCGCGCTGCGTTTTCGACGGCTGCACGTGCCGCCCGTGTGGCCACTGCGGCCACTGCACCGATCCCCTCCGGCCTCACGGTCCCGGCGTCTGTTGTTGTTGATGGAGGTCCAGCACATGTCGTCGTTTCGCGAGCTCACGTCCCGCTCCACGCGCGTCTGGTCCCCGCTCCAGCGCGCCGTCTTCGATGACGTCGAATCGGGCCCGAAGCACACCGTAGTCGTCGCGCGCGCCGGAAGTGGCAAGACGAGCACCATCGTCGAGTCGCTCGGGCGAGTCCCCCGCGGCGCGTCCGTGCTGATGGTCGCCTTCAACAAGGTCATCGAGCGGGAGCTCGCCGCTCGGGCGCCCCGCGGCGTCGACGTCCGCACGCTCCACGCCTTCGGCCTGCGCATCATCACGACGGCGCTCGGACGCGTCGAGATCGACGACCGCAAGCCAGACAGGCTCCTCGAGCAGCGCCTGGGCGACCGTGCCACGAAGGACCAGCGCAACGCCCTGAAGAAGGCCACGTCGCTCGCGAAAGCCACCCTGGCCGCCGACGCCGCGGCCGTGCGCCGCCTCGTCAACGCCTTCGACATCGACGTCGCCCCGGGCGACGAGGACGCCTTCGCCGACCTGGTGCTCGAGCTGCTCGACGACGCCGCCGCCGACACGCGCACCGTCGACTACGACGACATGGTGTGGCTCCCCGTCCGGCTCGGCCTTCGAGCCCGCCTCTACGACCGCGTCTTCGTCGACGAGACGCAGGACTTGAACGCCTGCCAGCTCGCCCTCACCCGCTCGGCCTGCCGCCCCGGCGGGCGCATCTGCGCCGTCGGCGACGACCGGCAGGCGATCTACGCCTGGCGCGGCGCGGACCCCGACGCCGTCCCCCGCATGGTGCGCGAGCTCGACGCCACGGTGCTCCCCCTCTCGGTCACCTACCGCTGCGCCCGTCGCATCGTCGACGTCGCCAAGCGCGTCGTGCCCGATCTCGAGGCCGCCCCCGGCGCGGAAGAGGGCAACGTCGACACGGCCAGCGAGTCCCAGATGCGCCGCGAGGCCGGCCCGGGCGACTTCATCTTGAGCCGCACGAACGCCCCGCTCGTCGGCGCCTGCCTCGAGTTCCTGTCGGAGGGCCGCCCGGCCACCGTCGCCGGGCGCGACATCGGCGCCGGCCTCGAGTCGCTCGTGCGGCAGAGTCGGGCGACCACCGTCCCCGAGCTCGTCGCGTGGGTCGGCCGTTGGGCCGCTGCCGAGGCGGCACGTCTCCTCCAGCGCGAGCGGGACCCGAGCATCGCCTACGACAAGGCCGAGTGCCTGGAGCGCCTTGCCGCAGGCGCCAGGAGCCTCGACGACGTCCGCGCCCGGCTCGCCTCCCTCTTCTCGGAGGGCGACGACCACACGCGCATCGTCCTCTCCACGACCCACAAGGCGAAGGGGCTCGAGCGCGATCGCGTCTGGGTGCTCGCCTCGACGTACCGACGGGCCTCGATCGAGGAGGACAACCTGTGGTACGTGGCCGTGACGCGGGCTCGCTCCGACCTGCGCCTCGTCGCCTGACGACGACCCGCCCCCGAGCTTCCCTCCCCCGCTGCTGGGGATGCTGGGGATGCTGGGGATGATTCCGGGCCTAAGCCGAAAGATGCACGCCGCTCGTCACCCGGGCGGCGTTCGCGTTTCTGGCACTCGTGCGACCTCCTGACGGCGTCCGCGCAGGAGCTCGTGCGCCAACGGACCGGGGTGTGCAGCCCGTCGAGGAGGTCGCTTTGACGTCCAAGTACGCGAACCCTGGTCGAGTCGGCGCCGGAGGTGCTGGGGGTGATGGGGATCAACTCTATTGCTTCGCGCGCGAATGCAAAGAGCTCCGACAACTTCACCAAGGGGGGTGGGATCCATCCCCATCACCCCCAGCAGGGGGGCTCATCGTCTGGTTGTAACGCGACATCGCTAGTGTCATGATGACAGCACCCCCCTGACAGTTAGGAGGGCGCGAAGGCGCCAAGCCCTCGACCGTGCGCTCCGGAACGTGAACGCCGCTTCACAGTAACTGGCTAACATGGCCAAACGACACAGGTCTGAGGGCGCTCTCCAGCTCGGCCGGCTCGGCCTCAGCGACGCCGACCTGGGTGCGCGGGTCGGGTGCAAGCGCGAGCAGATCGCCTACTGGCGTCTCGGGTCGCGTGTGCCGGCGCCAGCGTCGCGAGCGAAGCTGCGCGCGGTGCTCGGCATCCCCGAGGACGCGTGGGACCGGTACCCGAAGGCAGGGGCGAAGGGCGCGGCGCCGCGCGCGCCGGCCGCGCCGACGACGAGCTCGTCGACGCCGCTCGACTACCCGCCGGTGCCGCCAGCCGCGCCGCCTGGGGACAGCGTCGCCGCGAAGTCGAAGCGCCTCGAGCAGCTCGTGAACGCGGGCATCGACATGCTCGAGCAGGACGCGGGGCTCACGTCCGTGGAGCGCTTCCGCCTCCAGAGCGAGTGCCAGAAGCTCCTCGACAAGCTCGGGCGGCTCACCGGCGAGTCGCAGGTCATCGGGGAGAGCCGGCTCGTGCGGTTGCCGGCGTTCCGTCGAGCGGTCGACGAGATCGTGCGCGCGCTGCGGCCGTGGCCGGCGGCACAGGTCGCTGCGGCGGATGCGCTCGCGGCGCTGGGAGGCACGTGACGACGACGCGGGCTGACGAGGTCGCAGTCCGGTCGGGCCGGCCGCGCCAGCCGCGCACAGTGCTCGAGGCGTTCGCCGAGGCGCTCCGGAGGGACGCGACCGCGACGGGCTACGGCGTCGGGCTGCGCTGGCCTTCGGCCAAGTACCGGGGCGACCCGGTGGCCTTCTTCCGCGAGATCCTCGGCGTCGAACCGTGGAGCCGTCAGATCGACGTGATCGAGGCGGTACGCGACCACCCGCGCGTCGCCGTGTCGAGCGGGCACAAGGTCTCGAAGAGCCACACGGCGGCGGGGATCGCCCTCTGGTTCTACTGCTCCTTCGACGATGCGCGCGTCGTGATGACGTCGACCACGAGTCGCCAGGTCGACCAGATCCTCTGGCGCGAGCTCCGGATGATGCACGCCCGCGCGGGCCGCTGCGCGACGTGCAAGCGCGACGCGCCCGACGGGCCGCGCCCGTGCGCCCACTCGGCGCAGATCGGCGGCGAGCCGCGCGACCTGGCGAGAACTGGGCTCAAGGCACCGGACTTCAGGGAGGTCGTCGGCTTCACGGCGCGCGAGGCAGAGGCGGTTGCGGGCGTCTCGGGCGCGAACTTGCTCTACATCGTCGACGAGGCGTCGGGCGTCGACGATGCCATCTACGAGGCGATCGAGGGCAATCGCGCCGGTGGTGCCAGGATCGTGATGTTCAGCAATCCGACACGCACGGAGGGCGAGTTCTACGAGGCGTTCAACGAGAAGTCGAAGCTCTACAGGACACTGACGATCAGCTCCGAGGAGACGCCGAACGTCATCAGTGGCCAGGATCTGATTCCGGGGCTCGCGACGCGGCGGTGGCTCGAGGAGAAGCGAGAGGAGTGGGGCGAGGACAGCCCCATGTACAAGATCCGCGTCAAGGGCATGTTCGCCGTGCGCGAGGACGGCAAGATCATGTCGATCCACGCGATCGCCGAGGCGGAGAAGCGGTGGGCGGACGCGGACGACGGCGGGCGGCTCGTGATCGGGCTCGACCCGGCCGGCGAGAGCGGCGACGGTGACGAGAGCGCGTTTGTGCCGCGCAGGACACAGAAGATCCTCGCGCTCTACGCGATGCGCGGGCTCACGCCGGAAGCGCACCTGGCCCATCTGCTGGGCATCATCAAGCGCTACCGCAGGCCGCGAGAGCCCGCCCTGCCCCTCGTCGTCATGGACCGCGACGGCTCGATCGGCGCGCGCGTCTACGGCACGCTCCGCGGCCACCTCGACCAGCACCCGGACGACTACGAGCTCGTGGGCGTGCGCGGCTCGTACCCGGCCGACGGCAACGCGCCCAGCCGCGTGCACGACCGCGTGCGCGACAAGCTCTGGTTCGTCTTCGCGACGTGGCTGCGCGACGGCGGCGCCATCCCCGAGGACGCGCGCCTGGCGAAGGAACTCCACGCGCCGGAGTGGCGGCGCGACCTGCGCGGCCGGGACAAGGTCACGAGCAAGGAGGAGCTGCGCAAGATGCTCGGCAGGTCGCCGGATCGAGCCGACGCGTGCTGCCTCGCGACGTGGGAGGGCAGCGCGCCGCGCGACGCGATGCCCATGCGCGAGGCGCCGCCGCCGATGCCGCAGGACTTCCCCGTCATGGACCCGTACGCCGGGATGCGGACCTGGGAGAGCCGCTGACTTTTTCGTAACGGTCCGCCTCTCGCGTGTAACTCGGCACGAGCGGTAACCCTCTCGTGTGGCGCAGATCCCGTCGACCTGGCGTGACCGCATTGCGGCGCTGCTCGGCGTCTCTGCGTACCAGGGCGAGGCCATCGACGCGCGCGGGATCGACGACCCGGCAGTCGAGGCGGCGCGCGCGCGCCTTCACGGGCAGCTCACGCCGTTCCCGATCACGCAGACGCGCTGGTTCCTCTCGGACCTCGAAGCCGCCCAGCAAGCTGCCGATCAGGGCGACCTGTCGTACGCGGCGCGGCTCTACCGCGCGATGCGCACGGACGGCGTTTTCGCTGGGCACCTCTCGTCGCGCACGGGCAAGGCCGTGAGGCTCCCTCGACGGTTCTCGGGCGACCCCGAGATGGTGCGCTCACTCGAGGGCCGCGACGGCGCGCGCTCCGTGTTCGACGACATGTTCCCGCCGTCCGAGCTCGAGGCGCTGGCGGACGACGGGCTGATGCTCGGCGTCGGCGTCGGCGAGCTCATGCCGGTGCAGGGCCGCGACTACCCGGTGCTCGTGCGCCTCGAGCCGGAGTGGCTCCGCTACCGGTGGTCGGAGAACCGCTGGTACTACCAGTCGACGGTCGGGCAGCTTCCGGTCACGCCGGGCGATGGTCGCTGGGTGCTCCACACGCCCGGTGGACGCCTGTCGCCGTGGCAGCGCGGTCTCTGGCAGTCGTGCGGGCGCGCGTTCATCAACAAGAGCCACGCCGAGCTGCACCAGGCGAACTGGGAAGCGAAGCTCGCGAACCCCGCGCGCGCGGCGGTCGCCCCCGCAGGCGCGAGCGACGGACAGCGCGCCGGCTTTCTCCAGCGCCTGATCGCCTGGGGCGTGAACACCGTCTTCGAGATGCCGCCGGGGTGGGACGTCAAGATCATCGAGTCGAACGGCCGGGGCTTCGAGAGCTTCGGCGACACGATCGATCGGTCGGAGTACACGTACGCGATTGCGATCCTCGGGCAGGTCGTCACGTCGCGCGGCGGCACCGGCTTCTCGAACGCGAACGTGCCCGAGCGGGTGCTGACGGCGCTCGTGAACGCGACGGCCGACGCGATGGCGTACACGCTGAACACGCAGGGCACGCCGCAATGGATCGTGCGGCGCTTCGGCGAGGCGGGGATCGAGCGGATGCCCGTTCTCTCGCTGTCGGCGAAGGAGGCGCGCGACCTGTCGGCCCAGGCGCAGACGCTCACGAACGTCGCCGCGGGCATGAAGGCGCTGCGCGAGGAGCTCGCCCAGCACGGCCGGGCGCTCGACGTCGCGGAGATCACGACCGAGTTCGGCATCCCGATCGCCGGCGACGACAACGGCGACGGCAACCCCGACGCGCAGGCGCCGGCGAACGATGGCGCAGCCGTCCCGCCGCCGCCGGCCTCGGGCCCGCGGATCGTCCCCGCGCCCGCCCCGGCCCCCGCGCCGGACGAGATGGACCCGGCCGACGCCCCGCCGACCGACGAGTCCGCGGCAGCGCTCGCGGCGAAGATGACCGAGCACGCCTGGACGCATTGCGAGCACGGGCGATCGAACCGATGCCCCATGTGCGGGATCGAGCGGCTGCGCGACGCCGAGCCGGGGGAAGACGGCAAGCCGCAGTGGAAGGTCGCGTGGCGTCCCATCCGGCGCGCCGCCGCCGCGGAGGCCGCGTGATGCTCGAGCGCCTCCTCGACGCGCACCCCGTCGTGGTGACGGTGCTCGGCCTGCCGGTCGTGCTGACCGCGTGCCTCGTCGTGCTCTTCGCGGTGGCGAGCCTGTGCGGCTTCAAGGGGGGTGCGCGATGAAGCCCGACCTCCAGGAGCTCGTGCGCTACTGGCAGGCTCGTCTGCGCCTCCAGGACTGGCAGCTCGAGGTCGTCTACAAGACCGACCTGAAGGCCCCGGGCGGCAATCCCGTCTACGGGCTCTGCTATCCCTTCCTCGACGACAAGCGCGCGCGGATCTTCATCCGTGATCCGGAGACATCGGCGCCGCTCGCGAGCGATCCGCCGAGCGTCGAGAAGATCGTGGTGCACGAGCTCACGCACCTGCACTTCGCGCCGCTGTCTGGCAGCTCGAAGGCCGAGGTCGCGGCCGAGGAACAGGCGGTGTGGGCTCTCTCTGGTGCGATGGTCGCGGCCAGGGGGACTCCGGACGAGCCGCTCGTAGTGCGGGCGATGCTCGCGCGCTTCCCGGCGCCGGTGCGCCAGACAGGAGCTCGACACATGTTGATCGGTGCCAAGAAGAAGGCGGCTCTCGAGGCCATCAAGAAGGGCGACGGCAAGGCCGCGCTCGTGCTCCTCGAGGAGGACCTCCTCGGCGACGTCGGCGGCGAGCCCGACGGTGACGAGGGTACCCCCGGCGAAACGCCGCCCCCCGGCGAGGCCGCCCCGCCGCCGCCGCCCGCGGAGGGCAAGGACGGCAGCGCGCCGCCCCCGCCGCCCGACGGCGAGAAGAAGCCCGAGGGCGACGGCGAGAAGAAGCCCGCCGAGGCCAAGTCGGCCGCCGCGCCGCGCGCCGCCGCCGTGCCGCCGCCGGCTCCGAGGGCCATGGGCGCCGCGTCGTCGGACCCCGTGGTCCGCACGCTCGCCGCCGAGGTCCAGCGCCTGACGGCGAAGGACGCCGCGCGCGAGGCCGACGCGGAGACCGCCGAGCGCAAGCAGCTCGTCGCCGCGCGCCCGGGCCTGAACGACAAGCTCCGCACCATGATCGTCGACCCGAAGGTCCCGATCACGATCGCGCGGCAGATGGCCGAGTCGGTCGCTCCGACCGCGCGTCTCGCCCAGCTCGGAACCGAGGTGCTCGGCGGCGCGATGACCGTCGGCGCGGGCATGGCGGACGCCGTGCCGGAGCTCCCGCCCGCGCAGGCGGCCGAGCTGCATCGCGCGATGGGGATCGTCCCCGACAGCGCGCGCGAGGCGCGCGTGGACGCGGGCGGGCAGTGGGTCCGCCCGATCGAGACTCCGACGCAGGCGCGCGCCCGGATGGCGGCGGCGCAGAAGGGCCAGGCCTGATCGATGAGCGCTCTTACCTCTCCCCGGGTCACGTCGCCGCGCAGCCGCACGGTGCGCCACGCGTCGGTGAAGCTCGCCGCCGGCGTGAAGGCCATTCAGGGCGGCGCCGCGATGATCATCACCTCCGGAACCGGCAAGGGCTTCTACGCCCCCGCCGACGCCGCGAAGGTGGGCGACGTCGAGGGCCTTTTCCTCGAGACCGTCGACAACACGCTCGGCGCCGCGGGCGCCGCTTCCGCGCGCGTCGAGTTCGGCCACGAGCGCGAGCTGCTCCCGTTCGTGAACGACACGGGCACGCCGCTCGCCGACAGCGACCGCGGCGGCCCGGCGTACGCGCTCGACGATCAGACGGTCTCGGCGGCGGTATCGACCGTCGTCACCGGCCGGCTCTACGAAATCGACGCGAACGGCGTCGCGTGGGTCGAGGTCAACGCCTCGTTCGACGTGCCCGAGGCGTCGCTCTCGAACGTCGCGCCGGTGAACCCCTCGAGCTCGGCGGCGAGCGCGGGCGCCGCGACCACGGCGGCGCGGCAGGACCACAAGCACCAGGTCCCGGTCGCCACGACGGGAGCCGAGGGCCTGATGTCGGCGGCGCAGTGCTCGAAGCTCACGAGCCTCGCGGCCCCGGACGTCATGCTCTGGGACAAGAACGCGGCGGACGGAGGCGCGACCGACGCGACCACGGAGCACGTCGTCTACGTCGCGACGGGCGCGGAGACCTTCTCGAAGTTCTACTTCGTGCCCGACGCCGCGCTCACGGCGGACAACACCAACTACGCGACGCTGACCGTCTCGAAGCGCGACGGACTCGGCGGCGCGGCGGCCTCGGTCGCGAGCGTCGCGACGAAGATCGCGGGCGGCTCGGGCAACTGGTCGGCGTTCCAGGCCGTCGACCTCGGCGCCGTCACCGGAGGCGGCCTCGCCGCGGGGACGCTCCTCACCATCAAGGCCACGAAGACCGCGGGCGGCGTCGCGCTCCCGGCCGGCAAGCTCTACGGCGTCGCCGCCGTCGCGTGAAAGGACGCTGAACGACCATGGGATTCGTCATCACCCCGCAGTGGGTCGGGACCTTCGAGAAGGCCCAGCGCACGCTGATCCAGAACGCCTGGGATCGGGTCCTCAAGAACCTGATCTGGGACAAGTTCGTGCAGGTCCAGCCGTCGAGCACCCTGACGGAGCTCTACGTCTGGCTGCTCGAGACGGCGCAGATCTACGACGAGGGGCAGGGCGGCGAGAAGAGCTTCGACTCGCTCGCGGCGACCTTCTTCGAGATCACGAACAAGAACTCGGGCTCGGCGCTGAAGCTCACGCGCAACGAGATCGAGGACAACATGCTGAAGCGCCCGGGCATGACCCAGGGCGGACCGGCCCTCGACTACGCGGCCAACTGGGCGCGTCAGATCGGCGGCGCTTCGGCCTACTGGCCGCAGGAGAAGATGTTCGAGCTCATCAAGGCCGGCGAGGGCACGACCCTCGGCACGGCCTACGACTCGCTCTCGTTCTTCTCGAAGGTGCACCCGGTCAACAAGTTCGACGTCTCGAAGGGCGTCTACGCGAACCTCCTCTCGGGCGCGCCGAGCGGCATCTACCCGGGAGCCTGCCCGATCGACATGACGAACGCGGCGACCCTCGCCGAGGCCGCGAACAACTTCGCCGCGGCCGTGGCCTACGTCGAATCGCTGACGCAGCCGAACGGCAAGCCGCGCATGCTGAAGGTGAAGTACGCGCTCGCGGGGCAGTCCGAGAAGAAGCGGCTGCACGAGATCCTGTCGACGCGCTTCTTCGGTCAGGACGGCTCGACCGAGAACGTGCTCACGTCGTACGGGATCGAGCCCGTCACGGCGCCCGAGCTCACCACGCCGGGCGAGTATTACCTCGCGTGCGAGCAGCTCACGAGCGAGGGCGGCGCGCTCATCTTCCAGGACCGCAGCCCGTACGTCCTCACCTCGTACACGCCGGAGACGCAGGCGCAGCTCCAGCTCCGCAAGGAGTTCCTGTGGAGCTACGACGGCCGCAACGCGGTCGCGTACGGCCACCCGTACCTGCTCTTCAAGGTCAAGCCCACCTGACGCCTCCCAGGTCGGCATGAACGCAGTCGCCCCGCACCCCGAAAGGGGCCGGGGCTTCGGCGTCAGGAGCGCCTACCGTGACCCCCGCCCTCACCCTCGACGAGTTCAAGCTGCGGACGACGATGCCCTCGGGCTACGTCGACGAGCTCGTCGCGAGCGAGGGTGCGGACTTCTGGCCGAAGCAGTTCGCCGCGGCCCAGGAGTGGATCGATGCGCGCCTGGCGAAGCGGTACGCGCTGCCATTCTCGGCGCCGGTGCCGGGGCTCTACCTCGG
Organism: uncultured delta proteobacterium; assembly: GCA_903906315.1. Lineage (GTDB taxonomy): Bacteria > Myxococcota_A > Polyangia > Polyangiales > Polyangiaceae > CAIVJW01. Next base: position 87,941 of record CAIVJW010000216.1, read on the forward strand.
CTGGATCACCATCCTGGCCACGCTGACCGGCTACCAGAGGCGCGGGTGGGACCCGAGCGCGAAGCAGAACGAGCTCGTGGTCAAGGCCGTCGACGACGCGAAGAAGGAGATCGCCGAGGCCGCCGACTCGAACGCTGGGCTCTTCGAGCTGCCGCTGCGCGCGGACAAGCCCGGCGCGTCCGGCGTCTCCGCGGGCGGGCCGCTCGGATACGCCGAGGCGAGCCCCTACGAATGGACCGATCGGCAGGCCGACGCCGTGAGGGGGGCCTGATGGCGCTCCCGAAGCTCGCCCTCGAGCACCTCTTTGACCGCATCGCCGCGGAGACGCTGGAGCGCGTCCCGCCAACGCTGCCGTCCACGACGCCGCCGATCTCGTGCGTCTTCGGCTGGCGCGAACCGACGAAGCAGACGAACCAGGGCCCGTCTGGCGCGTCGCGCGTCGTCGTGCAGCCCGGCGACCAGACTGGCAAGCTCGGCACGCTCGACGGCGCGAAGCTGCCCGGGCGCAACCCGCCGACCGTGGCCACGCTGGTCGAGCTCGCGACGATCTACCTGTGGGCCGTCGACGCGACCGACAAGAGCGAGCTCGGGCAGTATCGCGCCGCGCGGCGCTTGCACGATCTCGTCGTCCCGATCGTGGCGCGCAACTTCCGGGGCCGCTGGAAGCTGATGAGCGCCTCGTGGGTGCGGCCAGAGCTCGAGCGGCGCTTCGGCGCGGAGCTCGCGCTCGTCATCGCCCTCGAAACCGTCATCCCCGATGGGTGCAGCTCCTTTATGACGGTCGATGATTCCGCCGCAGATCACGACTTCACGAGGCGAAGGCGCGGCCTCGGGATCGGGTCCGGTGGCGCAGCTCCGGCATAGGCGGAG
>CAIVJW010000217.1 GCA_903906315.1 uncultured delta proteobacterium
GAAGGTGCCTACTTCGGGCGGGGCTACCACGACCATCGCATCCTCCATGAGTTCGCCGACGGGGATCGCGGTAGACGCTACAAGCGTCTACTGGACGAACAACGCGGGCGGCACCGTCATGAAGGTCCCCGTCGCGGGCGGGGCCACAACAACCCTTGCTTCTGGCCAGAGCAGCCCGTCACATGTTGCTGTGGACGCTACAAGCGTCTACTGGACGAACAACGCGGGCGGAACCATCATGAAGGTCGCAAAGTAGCAGTAGGAGCGCGCGGCCCCGCTCGCCGTGCACGACTGGGTAGTGACGGACCCGACCTCATTTCGTGCCAAAAAATCCCGCCGCTACAAAGATCGCAACCCGCGTCCCCGGTCGTTCCGCCTCTTGATGCCGGGGGGGTATCACTAGATTCGGTCGCCTCCCGATCCTTGCTCGTGCGCCTGCTGGATACGCCACGTAGCCGTGGTCGGGACGGCGGAAACGGATATGGAAGCGGTTCCGGCCGGGCCGCTCGACCGCCTCGTAGTCAACTGGTCGAGGCCCGCCCCGCTACCGCTCCACCAAGACCGCCCGCCACCACACGCGGGTAGCCGCGATGGTGTCGTCGTCCGTGTCGTCGAGCACCTGCTCGGGCTCGCCCTCGATGTAGAGCTGGTCGCCGTCGTCGAACGAGCCCAGGGCGCGAATGTCGTCGTCCCGCAGCTCCGCCCGCGTGAGCCCGCCCGGGTTGCCGTGGGCCTCTTCGATCGCGAGGTAGGGCTCCGCCCCGACCGCGCGCACGTCCGGGGGGAGCAGGCGCGGGGTCGCGTTGTCGGCTGGCATCAAGATCATCACGAAGGGCACGAGGGGCTCCTTGGGGCTGGCGGGCTGGTGACAGAAAGCCCGAAGGGCGGCCGGCGAGGCCGATGGGCATCACGGGGCCGCACGCGGTGGCCCTGCCCGCACGAGCGGCCCGAGCAGCCGGGCCGCCCTCACGAAGACCACAAGGCCGAGCATCGGGCGGTCCTCGTAGTCGGTCATGAGCGCGGCCGTTCGGAGCCACCTCGTGGCCTCGTCGTGTCGTCCGAGCAGACGTTCGTGGGCGGCCACGGAGTAGCAGGCCACCGCCTCCTGCACCTCGGAGACGCGATGGTCTTCGAATCGCACGCGGTACAACGTGGTGAACCAGCGGCGCCCGAGCCGTGAGCCGACGCGGGGCATCTCGACGAGCCACACGAGCGCGTGTGCCCACGGGACATCTCCCTCATCATCGGCGGGATCGACGGCACTCACGAGAAGGCGGCACGCAGCGTCGGCCGCCGCCGGTGGGTCGCCCTGCCATGGCAGCCCGTCGATCTCCGTGATCAGCGCGAGGTACGCGGGCCGCGCGTGGGGACGCAGAAGCCGCGCCTGGCGGGCGTCGAGCACGGGGAGCAGCACGCGCTCGACGTCGTCCCAGCTCTTGGGGACGAACATCGGGCGCCCTAGTCCTCGACGATCGCGGCCAGCGCCGCCTTGAGCCTCGTGGGCACCGTCTTCTCGACGCTCTCCAGCACGAGCTGCGAGATCGTCACGCCCTCCACGCGGGCGAGGAGGCGGATCTGGCGGGCGAGCTTCTCGGGCACCGTGAGCGAGAGGATCGTCCGGGTGTCCGGGCGTCCGGCCGTCTCGGCCACGAGGGCCGCCTGCGGCTCGGGGGCCGGGGCCTCCAGGGGCTTCGTGTCCACGGTGGGGGCCGCGAGCACGGTGGGCGCCTCGGCCTTCGGGCCAACGTCGCCCGCGGGCTTCTGCGGATCCGTGGCGGCCTTGGCGATCGTGTTCGACGGAGACTGCGACTTCGCGGTGGTGATGGGGCTCATGCCGGTACTACACCGCGAGGGGGACGGGTTCAGCCGGGATCAGCATGGAAAAGTGAGGCCGGAGGCGCCCGACGACAAAAGAACGGGGGCGTTCACTTTGTGGGTCGGGTGGGTGATCGCGCCGGTGTATTTCTCGTAATGACGCACGATCGACAGGGGAGGCTGAACCCGGACCCGCCGCGGAGTACTGCTGAGGTGGCACCGAAGCCCGCCTACGTCTTCCCGCGTCGGACCCCTACGAATCCGAGGGGCATTTTCTACGTGACGATCCCGCCGCTCGAAGGCCTCACCCCCGAGGAGCGCGAGGTGGTCGAGAGCGGCGGGCAGTACCCGGTGCATGTCGCCGAGTACCTTCCGCAGCACGAGAGCTTCCTCGACTACCTCATCGACGCGAGCTTCGACGACTGGAGCCGAGCGGCGGGAGGTGGCCGATGATGACCTCGCTCGCCGGGCAGCCCATCGCGGTCTACGCCCGCTTCAGCTCCGACCAGCAGAAGGACACGAGCATCGACGATCAGGTGCGCCTCTGCGCCGACTTCATCACGAAGAACGGTGGGACGGTGAACCCGAGCTTCGTGCTTGCGGACCATGCGATCTCCGGATCGGTTCGAGAGCGTCCGGCGTTCGAGCGGCTTCAGCAGCTCGTGCAGAGGGGTGAGATCAAGGTCGTCGTCTGCGAGAGCGCCGACCGCCTCTCCCGTGACCTCGGGGACTCGGACCGCCTCTGGAAGCTCATCGCCTTCTACAACGTGCGGCTCATCTGCATCTCGGACGGCATCGACTCCACGAGCGAGTCCGCGCGGATGAACTTCCGCTTCAAGGCGATCTTCGCCGACGAGTACCTGGCCGACCTCGGCAAGAAGACGAGGCGCGGGCTCAACGGGGCCGCCGAGCGAGGGACCGCCACGGGCGGCCTGCCCTTCGGCTACCGGACGTGCGCGATGCCAGGGGACGACGCGGGGGAGAAGGGGCGCCAGATCCTCATCGACGAGGAGCAGGCGCCGATCCTGGTGCGCATCTTCGAGATGTACCGCGACGGCTACTCGTATCTCACGATCGCGAGCACGCTGAACGACGAGCACATCGCGCCGCCGAGGGCTTCGTCCAGGAAGCACCCGACCCGCTTCTGGAAGAAGGGCACCATCCGCGAGATGCTCCGCAACCCCGCGTACGCAGGCGTGTGGAGCTACGGCAAGAAGAAGTGGAAGAAGGATCCCGAGACGCGCCGCCGTCGGTACGAGAAGCGGCGGACGGAGGACGTGAAGGTCGATCTCCGCCCGCACCTGCGGATCGTCTCCGACGAGCTGTGGGAAGCGGTTCGTGTCCGGCGGGAGGCCGTCCGTGAGAACTACGCCGGCAAGGGCGATGGTGCCCCGGGCCATCGGACGCGCCGCCCGTTCTCGGGGCTCCTCTTCTGCGGGGTCTGCGGTCACCGCATGGTGGACGCGGGGGGCTCGTCGTCCCACGGCTACCGGTGCAGCGCGTCCGCAACGGGCGGGGCCTGCGTCAACAAGGCCCGCCTCAGGGAGGACGTGCTCCTCGACGCAGCCGTCGCCGAGCTGAAGCGCGTGCTCTTCCAGACCGACCTGCGCCAGAAGCTCACCGAGAAGATCCGCGAGCGGCTCGCGACCTTCCGGGTCAAGAGCGACGACGAACGGAAGCGGCTCGAACGGGAGCTGGCCCGCGTGGACGGGGAGGTCCGACGGCTCGTGACGTTCGTCCGCACCCTCGACCCGGCCACCAACCCGGGCGCCTTCGAGACGATCCGGACCTCGCTCGACGAGACGACCGCCGAGCAGAAGAGCCTCCGGGGCAAGCTGGCGGCCCTGGCCAGCTCGTCGGACGAGCCCCGGCTCCCGACCGAGGAGGAAATCCTGGGCTACGTGCTCGACGTGGAGGCCCGTCTCCTGAGCGACCCGACGGGTGCCCGCGAGCAGCTCCGCCGCATCCTCATCGACGGGAAGCTCACGATGACCCCGCTCGACGGCGGCACCTGGCAGGCGAGATCGATGCTCCTCGTCGCGAAGCTGGCCCCGAAAGCACCGAAGCCCCGGCGGGATGAACCTGCCAGGGCTTCGGGGACCGCAACGACCGGGGTCGTAGAGATCGGTAGTTGCGCGGGAAAGATTTGAACTTTCGACCTTCGGGTTATGAGCCCGACGAGCTACCAGGCTGCTCCACCGCGCCCGGGCAACCTACTCGCACGGCCCACCAAGTCAACCGATATTCACCCTCGCCTTCGACGAGCGGCTCGCATCGTCAGAGCGTGACCTCGCCGAAGATGGGGAGCGTGCCGACGCGCAGGTCGCGGGATGCGCGGCCCAGGCGATCGACGAGCGAGGGCATGCGCATCGCGGGCAGGGCGCGCGCCGGGCGGTCGAGGGGGCGGAAGAAGTCGTCCCAGTGCGACAGCAGGGCCGCGCGCGGCGAGAAAGCCCGCACGACGCGCTCGGGCAGCTCGGGCGAGGTGGTCCAGCCGGCAACGCAGAGCAAGAGCAGGTCGACCTCGCGCGGGCCGTCGCGGAGCGGCTCCTCGACGAGCTCGGCGCTGCCGAGGTGGAAGACGGTGCGGCCGGCGGCTCGGATCTCGAGGCCGAAGACCGCGCCGCACTTGTAGTGCTGCATCGCGAGCGGGATCGAGTCGCAGTCGGAGATCTCGCCGGGGAAGGGGATGCGGCCGAGGAGGAGCTTCGAGTGCGCGCTGGGGAAGAACCGCAAGCGCATCGGGCCGACCTCGGTCTCCCACGGGCCGCCCGCGCAGCGCGCCTCGACGTCGACGAGCTGTGCGTCGACGAGGCCGCTCGCGCGACAGAGGCCGACGGCCGACCGGGAGCCGAAGACGCGCGCGCCGGTCGCGCGGGCGATCGCGGGCGCGTCCAGGGCGTGGTCGAAGTGCGTGTGCCCGAGGACGATCGCGTCGGCGCGCGGCGCGTGGCGGGCGACCAGCTCGGGGTCGCTCGCGATGGGACCCGAAACGCACTGCCACAGCGACGGCCGCGACACGTACGGGTCGATGAGCAGCGTCGTGCCCTCGCACTCGATCGCGAAGCCCGCCGTGCCGAGCCACCGCACGGTCAGCGGGCCCGGTCCGAGGGCGCCGCGCGTGAAGCCAATGGATTCCGGGGTCACGCGCGGGGCATACACCCGCGAGCCGGGGGCGACGAGGCGGCTACGGGCCGAGCGTGACGCTGCGCGCCTCGAGCCAGTCGAACGTGAGGTGCACGACGCCGCCGCTCTTGCCGGTCATGGTGAAGCGCGTGGGCGGAGGCGCGGCTGTGCCGCCGTGGCTCACGACCGTGTCGAGCAGCGGCGCCGTCACGATCGCGGGCACGGGGCCCTCGAGCGGATCGTCCGGCCGCGCGGGCGCGTCGGCGCCGGCGAGGTCGATCACCTCGGGCGCGAGCGCGAAAGCGAGGCGATCCGGCGGTAGCTTGCGCAGATCGTCGCCGAGCGCGTACGCGGGGCCGGCCATCGCCGCCACGAAGGCGCCTGCCCGCGCCTCGTTCGGCGCGTAGGGCGCGCGCAGCTGCACCTGGTCGGCGTCGACGAACACCAGCGGCGCGAGGAACGCGCGCGCCGCCAGGCTCCGCCCCGCGAACACGACGTCGGCCCACGCGAGCGACAGCGGCGCGAAGGCGGTGTCGCTGCCGACGCGCAGCGAGTCGGCGAGGCCGAGGACGGGGAAGATCGGCGCGCCGCAGGCGTTGAAGACCGCCTCCTCGCCCATCGCCTCGCGCAGCGTCGAAAGCCCGCTCCGTAGCGCCATGGTGCCCGTCGCGGCGCCCGCCTTCCGCTGGCCGGGGAGCGCCCCCGCGTACAGGAAATCGAGCTTGAAGTAGCGGTAGCCGGCCTTGGCGAGCGCGCGGATCGGCGCGGCCGCGATCGCCATCGACGCGGGATTCGTCCCGTCGAGCACGCGGTAGGTGCGGTTGCTCCCGCTCGGCTGGTGCACGAGGGGCGCGCCGTCGGCGCCCTGCACGAAGAGCGCGGGGTCGGCCGTCTTCGCGGCCTCGGACTCCACGTCGACGAGGAAGGGCGCGAGCCACACTCCCGCCGTCAGCTTGGCGCCCGTGATCGCGGTCGCGACTCCCGCCATCCCCGAGGGAAACTTCCCGTTCGCGGTCCAGTCGCCCCAGAGGCCCTCCCAGCCGTCGTCTATCTCGACGAGCGGCATCCCCTTCGGCAGGAGCTTCTCCCTCGCGATCGCGACGTGGTCGACCACGTCCTTCTCCGTCACCTCCGCGAAGAGCTCGTTCCACGAGTACCACCCGCCCGGCGGTCGTCGCGGCGCGCGCGCCCCCGCGCCGAGGCCGTCCTTCATGCGCTGGGCGACCGCAGCCAGCGCCTCGTCGCCGCTCGCGCGCGCGGCCAGCACGATGGGCGGCAGCTCCGCGCGCCCGCTCGCGCCGGGCGGCAGCCGCTCGCGCGCCGCCCCGTAGAGGACCGTCACGGTGGTCGTGGACCCGCCCGCCGCGCGCGTGGCCGCGATCGCCGTGGTCGCGATCGTCGAAGACGACGCCGCGATCGCGATCGCGGGCCCGCCCGGATCGCCCACGATCGCCGCGCCGTACGACACGCCCGCGACCTCGTCGAGCGGCGATCCGGTCCGCGCCGCCGTGGCCGCGATCGCGCCGTCCGGGTCGATCGGCGCCGCGTCGGGCACGACGACCGCGCCCGAGAACCCCCACGACTGGTAGCCCTGCTGCAGGATCGCACCGCCGCGGGCGCCCGTGATCACCAGCTCGAACGCCTCCGCGCCCTCCGCGCTCGCCGCGACCGACGCCGTGTCCGCGTCGACGCGCGTGACCGTCACCTCGGCCGCAGGGACGGCCTTCCACACGCCGCCGACGCGCGCGCGCACGCCGGCGAGGCCGAGGCACTCGCCGCCGATCGCGAGCGCCGCGCCGCTCGCGCCGGGCGAGCAGGCGGTCGAGGCCCCGTCCACCGGGGCGAGGCCCTCCGGCGACGAGCACGCGAGCAGCAGCGAGGCGGAGGCGGTGAGAACCAGGATCGCGCGCATGGGCGACCGATCCTACCCCGCCCGCCCCGATCGCGGTCCGATCAGTCGATGCGCTGGAAGCCCCGGAGCAGCCACTCGGAGCTCGTCTGCTTGTCGCCGACGACGGTCATGTAGACCTTCGACGGCGCCTTCAGCGTCACGAAACAGCGCTCGTTCGAGTTCGCCTTGTACGAGGGGCACTTCGCGGTCTTGTCGATGGGAGGCGCGCCGCCGACCTTCAGGTAGACGTCCGCGTCGCCGCCCGGCGCGGCCGGATCCGGCACCATCGAGAAGACGTACTTGCCCGCGGGAAGCATGCCCGTGACGATCGCCTTCTGCTCCTTGTACGTCACGCTGCCGGTCTCGTAGAGGCCGTCCCAGCGGGCGCCGAGCGTGAGCCCCGGCGTGAAGACGTTGTCCTCCTCGCCCACGACGACCACGTTCTGCGCGGCGTCGATGCCCTTGAAGATCGACTCGTAGGTCTTCGGCTGCGCGTCGTTCACGAGCGCCTGGAGGACGGCCATCGACGCGTCGGGCATCGACGAGAAATACGCCGGCATCGAGTTCATCATCACGTCGAGGTACTTCGCGCCCGTCGGGTCGTCCGGGTTGAGCGGCGCGCGGGCGACGGTGAGCGAGTCGTCCTCGTAGGCGAACGTGTCGCAGCCATCGAGGAAGAAGAGCTGGTATTTCTGCGGGAAGAACCGCGCCTTCTGGGTGAGCGCGTGCATGTTCGCCCCGAGGCCGGCGTGCCCCGCGTAGAGCACGAGGTCCGCGCCCGGCGTGAGCTCGCCGAAGCGCGCGTCGAACGACGCCGGCGCCGTCGCGACCTTGTCCACGAGCAGCGCGGTCAGGTGCAGCGCCCGCCCGCCGTCGAGCTCGACGTCGAACGTGACGTCCGGCGTCGCGGCGCCCGGCAGCTCCGGCAGCGCAGCGGGCGTCGTCGCGGCCTTCGGGAAGGCGCCGCGCATCGCGCCGACGAAGCGGTCGTACGCCTCGATGCCCGCGTCGCTCGGGCTCGTCGCGCCCTCCTCGTACTTGCCGAAGACGGCCACCACGTCGAGCGAGTCGTCCTCCCATACCCGGTGGTACTCGGGGTACTTGGACGCGGCGTTGAGCGGGCTCTTCGTCACCTTCGCCGTGACGCGGGTGACGTCGGCAGGCGCGAGCTGGCAGCCCGCGAGCCGCGGGCGGTAGTGGTACCAGTAGTTCGACACGTTCGCGTCCGACGGCTCGTCGGCGCACGCCTTCGCGTAGCGCTTCACGAAATCGCCCTGGCCGGCGGCGTCCGTGCGCTTCGGCACGGTGAGCTCGTAGGTCGTGGGCAGGCTCGCCTTCGACGGCCACGCGACCGGCAGCTTCGCGTGGTAGCGCACCTGCGAGAGCCCGTTCGGCATCGCCGTCGTGGCGATGTTCGTGAGCGTCATCTTCCCGAGCCGCGGCGCGCCGCCCTCGGCGTTGAGGTGCCCCACCATGAAGAGGAGCTGCGCGCGGATGGACCCGCGCGGGCCCGATCCGGCCGTCATCACGAGCTCGCCGTCGAAGTCGAAGTCGAGCAGCGTCGAGACCGCGCTCGTGAAGTCGTCCTCTTGCGAGGTCGGCGACGAGCTGTCGGCGACGCAGCCGAGGGCGACGGTGGGCAGCGCGAGGGCGAGGGCGAAGGGGAGGAATCGCATGGTAAGGCTCCACTCCCTCGGTATTCCTGCGCTGCGGCGGGCGCAAGCGGCCCCGGGCGCGCGCGGGCCCCCCCCCGGAGCGATCCGGGGTGATCGGGCGATCAGGGTGGGGAGGGAGGAGCCGGGGCGGGGCGGGTCGACGCGAGGCCGATCCGATCCCCGCCCGCGGCGCGAGAGAGCGCGCTAGCCGAGCCGAAGGCTCACTTGCAGTCGGCGCCCACCGGGACGTGGCAGACGGTGTTCGCCTCGTTGACGCAGGTGCCGTCCCACGAGGTCGTGCAGCAGTACGAGTCGACCTCGCAGATCTTCTTCACGCACGGATCGCAGTTGTTCGTGAGCGCTGCGCCCGCCGTGCAGTACGTGTGCGCGCAGCCGCACGTGAACGCGCCGCCGGCGCCGCCGAAGCCGACCGGGTAGCCGCGCCAGCTGCCGCCCGCCGCGTCGACCACGAAGATGCGGCCGTTCGCGTACGAGAGGCTGTAGTACGAGTCGGACGACGTGCCGGCGCTCGTGAGGACCGTCGTCTTGACGCGCGCGCCCGCCGCGCTCCAGGCCGACAGCACGCCGGCCGAGTACGTGAAGTAGTACCCGCCGACCTTCACGATGCCGCGGTTCTGCGGCTGGGTGTTCTCGCCGTTCAGGTTGCCGAAGCCGGTCAGCGCGACCGTGCCGATCGACGCGCCGGCGGCGCTCCAGCGGCTGACCGTGCCGGCGTTGAACGCGACGAGCTCGCTCGCGTCCTCGTTCCAGACCACGGCGGCCTGCGCGTCGAGCGCGCCGCCCGCGAGGGTGATCACGTTCGAGAACACGCCGGCGGCGCCCTGCTGCTTGATGAGGTTGCTGGCGTACTCGCGCGCGTACACCGTGGCGCCGTTGCCGCCCTTGGTGAACACGGATCGGAAGTCGATGCCCGGCGAGTAGGTGCCGAGGGCCGCGCCCGCCCCGCTGTACTTGGCGTACCGGACGCCGCCGGCGCCGCCGCCCGAGGACGACCAGTAGCTCGTCCCGTCCCACGCGATCGTCATCGTCGTCGTCCCGAGCTGGTCCTTGAACACGACGTCGGCTGCGTACGCGGCGTTCGGGAGCGGGGCCACGGCGCTCGCGGGGCAGATCGCCGCGTTCTTCGCCTCACCGACGCAGATGTCATCCCAGTTGGTGCCGCAGCAGTACGGATCCGCGGCGCAGACCTTGGTCGCGCAGTCGTTGCCCGCGCCCCAGGAGCAGGCCGCGGCGTCGAGCGGCAGGCCCGTGTTCGCGCACTCCGAGTGCGAGCAGCAGTTGGCGATGGCCGTGTACTTCGGGTTGCCGGTCGCCGGATCGCACGCGTCCGTCGTGCAGCCGTTGTTGTCCGAGGCGACGGCCTTCGCGGTGAAGACGCAGCCCGTCTGCGTGTTGCACGTGTCGGTCGTGCAGAGGTTGTTGTCGCTGCAGACGACCGCCGTGTGGGTGACGCCGCCGACGGGGTCGCACTTGTCGGTCGTGCACGCGTTGCCGTCGTTGACGTTGATCGCGGTGAAGACGCAGCCCGTCTGGTTGTTGCACGCGTCGGTCGTGCACGCGCTGTTGTCGTTGCAGACGATCGCCGTGTGGGTGACGCCGCCGACCGGGTCGCACTTGTCGCTCGTGCAGGCGTTGCCGTCGTCGACCGCGATCGGCGTGTGCGAGACGCCCTGGACGGGGTCGCACGCATCGGTGGTGCAGACGTTCGCGTCGTCGACGGCGACCGGCGTGTGGGTCACGCCCTGCTGAGGACTGCACGCATCGGTGGTGCAGACGTTCGCGTCGTCGATGGCGACCGGCGTGTGGCTGACGCCCTGCAGCGGATCGCACGCGTCGGTGGTGCACGCGTTGGCGTCGTCGATGGCGACGGCCGTGTGCGAGATGCCCTGGATCGCGTCGCAGGCGTCGGTGGTGCAGGCGTTGGCGTCGTCGATGGCGACGGCCGTGTGCGAGACGCCCGCCTTCGGGTCGCAGGTGTCGTCGGTGCAGGCGTCGCCGTCGTCGGTGGCGACGGCGGTGTGCGAGACGCCGGCCTTCGGGTCGCAGGCGTCCGTCGTGCAGGCGTCCTCGTCGTCGATCGGGACCGGCGTGTGCGAGACGCCCGACTTCGGGTCGCAGGCGTCGGAGGTGCATGCGTCGCCGTCATCGACGGTGACGGCTTCGTGCGTGACGCCCTTGACCGGGTCGCAGGCGTCGGTGGTGCAGACGTCGCCGTCGTCGATCGGCGTCGCGTCGTGCTTGCAGCTGCCGCCGCCGCACGCATCGGTGGTGCAGTCGTTCTTGTCGTCGCAGTCGGCGTCCTTGGTGCACTCCTGCGCCTGGCCGCCCTGGCCCTGCCCGCCGTGCGCCTGGCCGCCCTGGCCCTGCCCGCCCTGGCCCGTGGTCTGACCGCCGCCCTGCCCGCCACCTGCCGTGCCGGTGCCCGTGTCGGTCCCCGTGCCGGTCCCCGTGCCGGTGTCGGTGGTCGTGCCGGTCCCGCCGCCGTTGGTCGTGTCCGCCGAGCTGCCGCTTCCGCCGCAGCCCGCAACCAGCAGCGCGAGCGAGGCTCCGAGCCACGCACCCCGCCGCGAAGTCCACAGTGAACCTCTCACGAGTCCCTCCTCCCAGTTAAGCTGGCCGCCGATGCGGCGGTTTCACGTCGGCCACCTTACGCCGAGCGGCGGTCGTCAGGCGCGGAATATTCGCGTCCGGGGGCCTCGTCGCGCCGGGTTAGCGCGTCGTGGGGAGAGGGCGGGGAGCGATCTCGACGGGGCCCGCAGCGGGCCGCTGCGTCGAGGTTGACGTGCCGCCGCGCTCACCCCAATGGCTTGCCGCGCGGCACCACCACCCCCCCCCGCCGCGCGCGCCAGGAGGCACCCATGTCCAAGGAGCACGTCCTCACCCACCTCGCCGAAGACGAGCAGATGTTTCGCGACTCCGTCCTCGAGTTCGCCAAGAAGCGGGTCGGGCCGCTCGTCGCCGAGATGGACGCGAAGGGCGCGCTCGACAAGTCGCTCCTGCCGGGCCTGTTCGACCTCGGGCTGATGGGCGTCGAGATCCCCGAGGAGTACGGCGGATCGGGCGCGAGCTTCTTCTCGGCGATCCTCGCGGTCGAGGCCCTCGCGATGGTCGACCCGAGCGTCTCGGTGCTCGTCGACGTGCAGAACACGCTGTGCGCCAACGCTCTGCTGCGGTGGGCGACGGCCGACCAGAAGGCGAAGTACCTGCCGAAGCTCGCGAAGGAGTGGGTGGGCTCGTACGCGCTGAGCGAGGCGGGGTCGGGATCGGACGCGTTCGCGCTCACGACGCGCGCGACGAAGAAGGGGGACAAGTGGGTCCTCGACGGCCGCAAGCTCTGGATCACGAACGCCAACGAGGCCTCGCTCTTCCTGGTCTTCGCCACGGTCGACAAGGCCCTCGGTTACAAGGGGATCACCGGCTTTCTCGTCGAGCGCGGCACGCCCGGCTTCTCCATCGGCAAGAAGGAGGACAAGCTCGGCATCCGGGCCTCGAGCACCTGCGAGCTCGTGCTCGAGGAGTGCGAGGTCGGGGCGGACGCGGTCCTCGGCGAGATCGGCAAGGGCTACAAGATCGCCATCGAGACGCTGAACGAGGGGCGCATCGGCATCGGCGCGCAGATGCTCGGCCTGTCGCAGGGCGCCCTCGACTTCGCGATGAAGTACATGGCCGAGCGCAAGCAGTTCGGTCAGGCCATCGGCAACTTCCAGGGCATGGCGTTCCAGTACGCGCGCGTCGCGACCGAGATCGAGGCCGCGCGGCTGATGGTCTACAACGCGGCCCGTCGCAAGGACGCGGGCCTGCCCTTCGTGAAGGAGGCCGCCATGGCCAAGCTCTTCGCGTCCGAGGTCGCCGAGCGCGCGGCCTCGCAGTGCCTCGAGCTCTGCGGCGGCGTCGGCTTCACCAAGGACTACCCGATGGAGAAGCTCTACCGCGACGCGAAGATCGGCAAGATCTACGAGGGCACGTCGAACATGCAGCTCGCGACGATCGCCAAGATCGTCCAGGCCGAGGCCGAGACCAAGTAGCGCCTCGGCCTGTCGGATCCCGCGACGGCCGCGCGGCCCCGACGTCGTTGCGCGGCCTCGCAGCATGCACGCGCTGCGTCGCGCCATGGCACGCGGTCTGCAGCCGACCGTCGTCGACGGCGCTTCGTTCGACGTGGCCCTCGGGGGGGACGCGCCACGGACGCCGGTGCCGCCATCGATCGGGGCGAGCCTCCAGGCAGCGCGTGGCTCGGCCCCGCCAGCCGCACCTCCGTCCGTTCCCATCCTCCGCCGGGGTTCGCCGGGCGGCGCCGTAGCCGGGATCCGTGCGCGCGCGGCGCGCACCACGGGCCCGGCTCGCCGGTTCGCTACCGCGGAGGAACGCCATGATCCACTCCACCCGCTCCTCGCGAGGGCGCGCGCCCCGCGCTCTCCTGGCCTCGGTCGTCTGCGTCGCCGCGCTCGCCTCCGGGCGCGCGCAGGCCATGCCCGGCACCCATCCCCCGATCGTCTCGACCTGGGACACCACCGCGTCGAGCCTCCACGGAGGCTTCACCGGCGGCGTGTTCAACGGCGGGCACCTGCACTTCGGATCGTATGCGTCGAGCTTCAGCTCGACCTCGGGCAACATCAGCGCGCAGTTCGGGGTCCACTACGCGAACTACCGCGAAGGCGCGGGGCTCGACGTCGCGCACGGCGGCGCGGGATCGGCCGCGTTCGTGTACAGCGCCCCGTTGCTGCAGCGCCACCCGACCGGCCTGCCGAGGCTCGCGCTCGGCTTCTACCTCGGCCTCGCCCCCACCCTGCTCGTCGCGATCCAGCGCAATTACGCCTGGATTCCGGCCGCCGTCGGCGTGGGCCTGCCGATCGCGCCGACCCGGTTCCTGAGCCTCGTGCCCTGGTTCGAGCTCGCCGGCGGGGTGTCGATCGACACCGTGATCCGGCCGACGGCGTTCACGGCCGCGGACGCGGCCACGTACATCGACGCGAACAAGCGCACGGTCAACTTCAGCCAGGCGGACATCGACAAGCTGGTCCGCGACGCCGTGCAGGTCGACCTCAGCGGCGCCGTCTCGGCGCGCGGAGGGCTCAAGATCACCACGCACCTCGCCCGAACGGTCGACCTCGGCCTCGACCTCGGCCTGGCGAGCCAGGGCAAGGCGTTCGCCGGGCCCCCGATCTTCGTGGTCGGCGGGTCGCTGCTGCTGCATTGGGACGCGGTCGTGCCCGCGGTGCTCACGGCGCGCGAGCGACTGGGAAACGAGAAGTGCGAGGACGTGCAGGAGCGATCCCGCGAGTGCCCCCCGCCGCGGTCGCCGCCGACGGCGCCCTGAGCGCGACGCACCTTCTGCGCGCGATCGGCCCATTTATGCGCCCATTTCGCATCCATAGGGCCCCGTCGGCGGCATCGCGGCCCGCGTCGCCGCCCCGGGGCGAAAAAAGCGCCTCCGAGCGCGCGCGGCGCGGGCTTAGCATCCGCCCGGCACGATGGGCGCGCTGGCATTGATTCGTGGAGGTGGAGAGCTCGGGACCGGGATCGGTCACGCGCTCGCTCGCGCCGGGCTCCGCGTGGTGGTGGTCGACCGCCCCCTGCCGGGCGCGCTCCGGCTGCGCGTCGCCTTCGCGGCCGCCGCGGTCGAGGGGCGCGTCACGGTCGAGGGCGTCGTGGCCGTGCGTTGCGCGGATCGCGCGGCGGTCGACGCGGCGCTCGCGCGGGGCGAGGTCGCGGTGTTCGTCGGCGCGCCCGCCGCGCTCGGCCTCGCGCCCGACGCGCTCGTCGACGCCCGCATGCGGAGCCTCACGGCGCCGATGGCGCGGCTCGACGAGGCGCGCTGCGTGGTCGGCGTCGGCCCCGGGATCGAGGCCGGGCGCGACGCGCACTACGTCGTCGAGTCGAACCGCGGCCCGCGCCTCGGCGAGCTGATCCGCGTCGGCCGCGCCGAGGACTACACGGGCGTGCCCGGCGACGTGCTCGGCGTGCGCGAGCCGCGCATCCTGCGCTCGCCGTGCGCGGGGCCGATCGATCGCGTGCGCGATCTCGGCGATTTCGTCGATCCGGGCGACGTCGTCGCGACCGTGCGCGGCGAGCCCGTATGCGCCCGCATCGGCGGGATGATCCGCGGGCTCAAGCTCGCCGGCGTCGAGGTCGGCGCGGGCCACAAGGTCGGCGACGTCGACCCGCGGCGCGACCGGGCGTTGCTCGGCGCCATGACCGACAAGGCGAAGGCCGTGGGGAGAGGAGCGCTTCGCGCGCTCGTGGAGGCCGGCGTGCTCGTCGCCGCGCCCTCCGAGATCACGTCCAGCGAGCGAGGGAGCCCCGCATGTATCTAGCGCTCGAGCGCTACAGTCGTCCCGCGTCGGTCGAGGAGTGCCTCCGGATCCTCGCCGACCCCCGCGAGCGCGCCGCCTTCCTCTCGGGCGGCACCGATCTCAACGCTGGTGGGCACGAGGCTCTCACCCACGTCGTCGACCTGCAGGCGCTGCCCCTCGGCGGCGTCTCGGTCGCGGGCGAGGTGATCGCGCTCGGCGCGCGCGTCACGCTCGGCCGCGTTCGGCGCGAGCCCGCCCTCGCCGGGTCGCTCTTCGGCGCGCTGCGCGAGGCGGCCGCGGCCTACGCGGTCGTCGCCGTGCAAAACCGCTCGACGCTCGGCGGTCGCGTCGTGGTCGACCGCCCCGATCAGGACGTGCCGCCCGCGCTCCTCGCGCTCGGCGCGCGCCTGCGCCTCGCGAAGCTCGACGGCGGCCGCGTCGTCGAGTCCGTGATCGATCTCCCCGAGGGGCGCGAGGCCCGCGCGGCCCTCGACGGCGCGCTCGTGATCGAGATCCAGATCCCCCTCGGCGAGGGCGTGAGCGCGCTGCGGCGCTTCGGGCGCACGGCCGTCGACGTGCCCCTCGCCACCGTGGCCGCCGCGCGCCGCGGGGACGCCGTGCGCGTCGCCGCCAACCAGCAGGGCTCGGGCGCCGGCGACCTGCGGCGGCTCCGCTCGCTCGAGGCGCTCGCGGCGTCGTGGTCGGGCGCGCGCCCGTCGTCGTGGCGCGCCGACGCGCGCGCGGCGGCGCTCTCGGACCTCGCTGCGTACGAGGATCCCTGGGCCACAGGCGGGTATCGCCAGGACCTGTCGGCCACGCTCGCCGTCCGCGCGCTCGCCGCCGTGATCGGCGAGCCGGAGATCGTCTGAGGAGATGACCACGATGAAGATCGAGCTCGAGGTAAACGGCGCGCGCGCCTGCTGGGAGTGCGAGCCGCACGAGATGCTCACCGAGGTGCTCCGCAGAAACGGCCTCCTCGGCGTGAAGCGCGGCTGCGAGTCGGGCGACTGCGGCGCGTGCTCCGTGCTGCTCGACGGCGAGGAGGTGCCGAGCTGCCTCGTGCTCGCCGCGCAGGCGTCCGGACACGCGATCACCACCATCGAGGGCGTCGGCGACTTCGACGATCCGCACGCGATCCAGCTCGCGTTCGTGGACGCGACGGCCGTGCAGTGCGGCTACTGCACGCCGGGCATGGTCATCGCGACGAAGGCGCTGCTCGAGGAGCGGCCGAGCCCGAGCGAGCGCGAGGTGCGCGAGTGCCTCGCCGGACACCCGTGCCGCTGCACCGGCCACAAGAAGCCCGTCGAGGCCGTCCTCGCCGCGGCCGCGACGCTGCGTGCGCGCGGCGTCGTGAGCGACAGCGGCGACGACCCGATCGCGGACACCGCGAGGAGCGTGGGATGAACGACGTCCAGAAGAAGGCCGGCGACCTCGCCTGCGCCGGCGCCCCGCGATCGGAAGACGAGTGGGACACCGGCCAAGGCTCGCTCGACGTTCCCGACGGCTACACCGCCGTCAACAAGAGCCCGCGGCGCCTCGACGCGCTCAAGCTCGCGCTCGGCAAGGGCACCTACGCCGACGACCTCGAGCTCGACGGCGTGCTCTTCGTGAAGGTCCTCTGGAGCCCGCACGCCCACGCGCGCATCGTGTCGATCGACACGACCGAGGCCGAGAAGGTCCCCGGCGTGCGCTGCGTGTTGCACCACGGCAACGTGCCGCGCGTCGCGTACACGACCGCGGGCCAGGGCCACCCGGAGCCGTCCCCGTACGACTCGTTCATGTTCGACGCGAAGGTGCGCTTCGTCGGCGACCGCGTCGCGTGCGTCGCCGCCGACAGCGAGCGCGCCGCGGCGATCGCCGTCTCGAAAATCAAGGTCGAGTACGACGTGCTGCCGGCGATCTTCGATCCGCGCGCCGCGTTCGCCGAGGGCGCCGTTCAGATCCACGACGAGCCCGAGGCCGTCGGGCTGCCCGGCTACGACAAGACGCGCAACATCGCCGCGGCGATGCACGTCGACCACGGCGACGTCGACGGCGCCTTCGCGCGGGCGGATCTCGTGCTCGAGCGCGAGTACTCGGTGCCCTACCAGGCGCATTGCTGCCTCGAGCCGCACTCGGCGCTCACCTGGCTCGACGAGGACAACCGCCTGGTCGTCCGCGTCGCGACGCAGGTCCCTTTCCACAGCCGCCGCATCCTCGCGCGCCTGCTCGGCATCCCTCTCCAGCGCATCCGTGTCATCAAGCCGCGCATCGGCGGCGGCTTCGGTGGCAAGCAGGAGGTGCTCCTCGAGGACCTGCCCGCGATGGTCACGCTGCGCACGGGCCGCCCGGCGCGCCTCGTGCTCACGCGGGCCGAGGAGCTCACCTCCTCGCGCACGCGCCACCCGCAGCTGCTCCGCTGGAAGACGGGCGTGATGCGCGACGGGCGCATCCTCGCGCAGGAGCTCGACGTGCTCGCAAACACCGGCGCGTACGGCGCGCACGCGCTCACGGTGCAGAGCTGCACCGCGGGCAAGACGCTGCCGCTCTACCGCGCCGAGGCGCACCGCTTCCTGATGAAGGCGGTCTACACGAACCTGCCCGTCGCCGGCGCGTTTCGCGGCTACGGCGGCCCGCAGGGCTTCGTCGCGCTCGAGTCGCACATGGACGAGCTCGCCGGCCTGCTCGGCCTGGATCCGGTGCAGTTCCGCCGCATGAACGTCGTCGGCCCCGGCGAGGACAACCCGCTCGCGCAGGCGCTCGGCGAGGGCAAGGAGGGCCCGCCCCAGCGCTTCCGCAGCTGCGCCATCCAGGACTGCATCGATCAGGGGATGGCCGCCATCGACTGGTCGCGCCGCGCGACCTTGCCCAAGGAGGGCCCGATCAAGCGCGGCATGGGCATGACGTGCCTCATGCACGGGTCGGGCATCCCCGGCGTCGACATGGGGTCGGCGCGCCTCAAGCTGAACGAGGACGGATCGTTCAACCTGCACGTCGGCGCGACCGACATCGGCACGGGGTCGGACACGATCCTCGCGCAAATCGCGGCCGAAGCGCTCCAGGTGCCCGTCGAGAAGCTGATCGTCTACTCGTCGGACACCGACCACACGCCGTTCGACAAGGGCGCCTATGCGTCGAGCACGACCTTCATCACGGGCGTGTCGGTGAAGAAGGCGGCCGACGGCGTCGTGCGCCAGCTCCTCGACGCGGCCGTCGTGATGTGGGCGCACCACGGCGATCCGTGCCCGCGCGAGGGCCTGTTCGTGAAAGCGGGCGCGGTGCACCGGCCCGACGGCAAATCGCTCGGCTACGACGCGATCTGCCTGTCGACGTTCTACAGCCACGATCAGCACCAGATCATGGACCACGGCTCGCACATGACGTTCGAGTGCCCGCCGCCGTTCGCCGCCCACTTCGCCGAGGTCGAGGTCGACACCGAGACCGGCGGCGTGAAGGTGCTGCGCTACGTGGCCGCCGTCGATTGCGGGGTCCCCATTCACCCGAAGAGCGCCGAGGGGCAGACCGAGGGCGGGATCGGGCAGATGCTCGGCTACGCGCTCAGCGAGGACTTCACGTTCGACCCGGGGGGCAAGCTCCTCAGTGACTCGTTCCGCCACTACAAGCAGTTCTCGGCGCTCGACATGCCGGAGCTGCAGACGATCCTCGTGAAATCCTTCGAGCCCGCGGGGCCGTTCGGCGCGAAGTCGGTGTCGGAGATCCCGGCGGACGGGCCGGGGCCGACGATCCTCAATGCCATTGCCGACGCCATCGGGATCCGGATTCGCGAGCTGCCCATCACGCCGGAGAAGGTCCGGAAGGCCTGGCTCGAGAAGCAGGCCGGAGGAGCGAAGTGAGCGCCCTCGGCCCGACGCCGCCGGGCTTCGCGCGGGCGCGCCTGCTGCTGCCCATCGCCGAGGGCAAGCGCGGCGAGCGCGTCGAGGACGGCTACGTGCTCTGGACGGGCGGCACGATCGTCGAGGTGGGCGCGTACACGGACGAGGTCGGCGCTCGCCTCCTCGCCGCGCACGGCGCGATCGAGGTGGTCGGCTTTGGCCTCGCGACGACGCTCACCGGGCTCGTGAAGCACGACGCCGTGATCGTGCCCGGCTTCGTGAAGGCGCACGGTCACGACCACGAGTCGCCGATCATCGGGATGGTCAAGGACGTGCCGCTCACGGCGTGGCTCGACGGCGCGGTGAACATCTTCACGCGCTTCCTCGAGGAGCAGCAGGACGAGCTGCGCGAGGATCTCGGCGAGCAGCCGCACTACCTCACGTACCTCAAGGCCAAGGCCGACGATCTCTATTACGGGATCACCTCGGCCATGACCCACCACTGCAACTTCTCGAAATACCGGGTCGACGAGCTCGGGCGCGCGGCGAAGACGGCCGGCACGCGGGTCCTGATCGCGGTCGGATCGCAGGACCGGAACTACTACGAGAAGGTCCTCGACCAGCCGATCTCGCTCGCGACCGAAAGGCTCGACCGCGGCGCGGCGACGTGGGCGGGCGACGCGCGCGTCTCGGTGCTCCCGGGCCCGGATCAGCTGTTTTCGAACGGCCCCGAGATGCTGAAGGCCGAGAAGGCCTGGGCGCGTGAGCACGGGACGCTCTTCCATTGCCACTCGTCGGAGGAGCTCGGCACGAGCTTGTGGTTCCAGAAGGAGTACGGCAAGACCGAGGTCGAGTACGCTCTCGAGATTGGCATTCTGGACGAGGGCACCGTGCTCGCCCATCAGGTGCAGACGACGCCGAACGACCTCGCCATCTTGCGCGATACGGGGACCCGCATCGTCCACAACCCGCTGGCGAACACGATCCTCGGCTCCGGCATGCCGCCCATCATGGAGATGCTCGAGGCGGGCATCCCGATCGCCATCGCGACCGACGGCTCCGGGAGCGCCGACAGCCAGAACATCCTCGCCGCCGCCCGGCTCGCCTCGCAGTACCAGAAGGCGCTGCACAAGCGCGCGCAGTGTCTGCCGGCGCAGCAGGTGCTCGAGATGATCACGATCGACGCGGCGAACATGCTGCGCATCCCGGCCGGCTCGCTCGAGCCGGGCAAGGTGGCCGACCTCGTGATCGTCGATCTGCGGCGGCCGAACCTGGTGCCGACCCGCGCCTCGAACGTGGTCGAGAACCTGATCTGGGCCAGCGACGGCAGCGAGGCGCGCTTCGTCGTCGCCGACGGCAAGGTCGTGAAGGACGACTACCGCCTGACCACGATCGACGTCGACGACGTAGGCGCGAAGATCCTGCGCCTCGCCGAGCGGCTCGACCGGTACAAGGCCGAGTCCGAGGAGCTCCGCGGCACCGGCGCGCACCGCTGACTCCGCTTAACAATCCTTAACGAATCGCATGCATTCGCGCGACCTCGCGCCCCTATAGTCCCCGCGGGCGGGCGCCCGTCGCGCCCCGTCCCTCGCAAGGAGCTTCCGAATGAATCGTCGCACGACCTCGCCTCTCGCCCTCCTCGCCGTCGCCCTTGGCGCGGCCGCGCTGCTCGCGGGCTGTGGCTGTCACTGCAAGCACGCCCACGGTCCGGGCGGTCACCGCGGTCCGCCGCCCGAGGCCATCGAGGCCTGCAAGGGCCACGCAGAGAAGGACGCGTGCTCGTTCGCGTTCCCGGACGGCCAGAAGATGGACGGCACCTGCACGCCGAAGCACGACGACAAGACCCTCGTCTGCCATCCGGCCGGCTGGGGCCCGCCGCCCGGCGGCCCGCACGGGGGGCCGCACGGTGGCCCGCCGCCGCCGCCCCCGCCCCCGGGCGGTCCGCACGGTGGCCCGCCGCCGCCCCCGCC
>CAIVJW010000218.1 GCA_903906315.1 uncultured delta proteobacterium
AAAGACGCCGGTACCGAAGAGGACCAGGTTCCCGGACAAGACTCACGTCTCGACTGCGCGGCTGCTTGCCGAGTCGCGGAAGAGGTCACGTTGAAAGGGCTGCCCCGCGAGGCCTACTCGCTCGTCGCCCGGCTGTTCGCCGACCGGTTGGGCAAGGACCCCGTGCTCGCCACCGAGGACGACGTCCGCGCCCACCTTCTGCTCCTACGCGAGGAGAAGACGCTCGCCCGGTCCGCCATCAACCTCGCCGACTGCGGCCTGCGCTTCTTCTTCGTCGAGTCCCTCCGCCGCAACTGCGCCCGCGAGGCCGCCGACGCGAGCTCCCGCGACCCCGGAGACGGGCTCTCGCACCCTGCCGCGCTCGCCCGAGCCGGTCTCGACGGCGCGCCCTGCCACCCGAGCGGCCCCCAGCGCGGCCGCACCTGCGCGTGAACTCCCCATGCAGCGCCGCCCTGCGAGCGGTTCCGTTCAACATGCGTATTCGCGCCGGCCGGCGCGCGGCTCGCTATCGCGATCCCCGCCCCGTGGGCGCGAAAACGCTATTACGTTGGGCAGCCGTGCGCGTGCGACTGGCCGACGTCTTGGAACGCACTCGCGCACGCGCCTTGGCAATGGGGCGCGGCTCCGTGATGAGAAGGTCAGCAGGGATGCCCATGCCGGCGTGAACCCTGCGGATCATCGGAAGCGTGAGAGCGCGGCGTCCGGTGAGGACCTCGGAGACACGCGCACGTGAGCCAAGCAGAGGCTCGAGGTCTTTGCGCGACCAGCCGAGCTGCTCGCGGCGTGCCTCGATTGCCTCGACCGGGTCGGGAGGCGGGATCGGGGACGCGCGGCGCTCGTAGGCGTCGACCAGCGTGGCGAGTGCGTCGAGCTCGTCCGCCTCTGGGGACCCCGGCGCGGCGTCCCACAGCTGCTCGATGCGACGGAGCGCGTTCGCGTGGGACTCGTGGTCGGTGACGGGGTGGAGCATGGTGGTCTCGCGGTCAGATGGTGGTCGCGTCGATGCGGTCGTAGTCGGCGTGTGTCCCGATGAAGCGGATGAACACCAGGAACAGCGGGGCGTACCGGATCTGCACGACGAGGCGGTACGTATTGCCCTTGATGTCGAAGACGACGCGGTTGTCCGCGAGGAAGTCAGCCGAGCCGAAGGCTGCGCGCACTTCCGCCGGCGTCGTCCAGGACGCCTTCTCGACGATCGAGAACCAGAGCCGAAGCGCCCCCTCGGCATCGGGGTGCCTCGTCCAGAACCCGATCAGTGTGCTGCGGTTGAAGATGCGCAACGGAGGGACGGTAGCGCGCTCCCACGCTGGGAGCAAGGCCATTCGCATCGCGTTCGACGGGGCCGCCGGTCGGCGTGCACGCTGTCGCGGTTCGCCGGATTCACGCGGCTCGCCGTCGAGCCCCGAAGGAGGATGGGTGCAGCTCCTTTATGACGGTCGATGATTCCGCCGCAGATCACGACTTCACGAGGCGAAGGCGCGGCCTCGGGATCGGGTCCGGTGGCGCAGCTCCGGCATAGGCGGAGAGGTGCTTCCGTTCGTGCTCGCGCGCCAG
>CAIVJW010000219.1 GCA_903906315.1 uncultured delta proteobacterium
GGCGAGGCAGGCCGACGGCAACGACGCGGAGGGACGGAGCGGCGCTGCGGGCCGCGCGAAGGCGGCCTCGCCCGCCAAGAAGGCGGAGCCGACGACTGCGGCCGGCTTCTGACCGCGAGCGTCGGGGGCGCTGCGCACCGCGCTTTCCAGCGCCCGCGCGGGCCTCTATCCTCGCGGTGATGCGCCGTCGCCTGCTCCTGGGCCTCGTTCCCTGCCTCCCGCTCTTCGCGCTCGCCGCGTCGTGCGCAGGCGGGGGCGACGAGCCGGTTTCCATCGGGCTCGTGCTGCGAGCGCCCGCGGGGCTGCTCGCGCAGGCGACGGCCGTCAAGCTGAGCGTGTTCGACGCGAGCAAGGCGAAGTGCCTGCCCACGGGCCACGTGAGCGCGATCCCCGCCGGCGCGCAGAGCTTCGCGCTGCAGAAGACGGGCTGCGCCGCAGGCGTGGGCTGGTGCAAGGAGATCGCCCTCGAGAAGGACGGCAGCAGCAAGATGTTCGCCGTCCTCGCCAGCAACGCGGCGGGCACGCTCGCCGAGGGCTGCGCGGTCGCGACGATCAACCAGGACCCGCTGCAGGTCGACATCAAGGTGGAGCGCTACCTGTCCCCTGCGTGCTGCGGCAACGGCAAGCTCGAGCCGACCGAGCAGTGCGACCCGGGAGCCTCGAACGACGGGGCGTGCCCCGGCATGACGGCGGACGCGGTGTGCGCCGCCGACTGCACCTCCGTCGAGATCCCCGTCGATCGCCAGCCGAGCGACAAGCCGCCGGCCGCAGGGACCAAGTCGCAGCTCGCGATGGCGTTCTGCCCGGGCGCCGCCGACAAGAAGCTCCAGAACGGGCTGCGCGCGGTCTTCGCCGACACGGCTGCCGGCACGAGCGGCGGCGGGGACGTCGCGATCCGCGCGTTCGATCAGGGGCTGTTTCCGCTGAACGATCTCTCGCTCATCCTTCCGGAGCCGCACCCCGTGCCGCTGCTTTGCTCGGACGCGAAGGCGACGAAGGGATCGGTCAACGCCCAGAAGGCGCCGTCGATCACGCCCATCGGGACCGACCTCGTCGCGGTCGTCTACCTGAGCGACGAGCTCACGGCCACGCACGACGACGTGTTCATGAGCGTCCAGGGGATCGATGGTTGCGCGGAGAAGGCGCCCGTCCGCGTGAACGGCACCTCCGGCGCGTCGTCGCCCGACGTCGCGGCCGGGGGCCAGCCCGGCACGGGGCTCGTGGTGTGGACGCGCGCGGGGCAGGTGGTCGGGCGACTGATCGCAAGAACGACGGACCCCTCCGGAACGGCGACGCTGACGCCGCAAGGCCCCGGCGACGTCGCGATCGCGGCGAACGGCGCGCAGGCTCACGTCGCGGGCTCGGCGAGCGGCTGGGTCGTCGTCTATCAGGGCGCTGGTAGCGGCGACGGGGACGGCATCTTCGTGCGCATGGTGTCGTCGGGCGGCATCGTGGGCCCGGAGGTGCGCGTCAACACGGTGACCGACGGTTTGCAGGAGCAGCCCGACGTCGCCATGCTCGGCGACGGGCGGTTCGTCATCGTGTGGCGGAGCGCAGGCGACGTCTGGGTCCAGCGGTTCGACGCCGCGGGCGCGGCGGCCCCGAGCGATCAGGACGCGCCGCTCAACACCGTCGTCGAGGGCGAACAGGCGCACCCGGTCGTGGCGGCGTCGGGCGACCTCGGCGCCTTCTACGCCGCCGCGTGGGAGACCGATCGGTCGGGCAACGGGGCGATCGCGGCGCGATTCGTCGGGGGCGACGCCGGCTTCGGGTTCAACAGCGTCTCGGGGCAGAACGACGAGTTCGAAGCGTCGGTTCCCGGCGTGAACGGCGCGCGGAAGCTGCCCGCCGTTGCGGTGGGCGGTGGCGGCTTCGTGGCGGTCGGATGGCAGGACGAGTCCGCCGCGCAGCCCGGGGTCGTGGTGCGACGCTTCCCGCTGCCGCTGTAACCGACGGGGAGCACGCCCCGGCGCCCCGCCGAAGGGGCTTCGGGCGGCTTCGCTCCGCGCAGCGCTTCGTCGGTCACGACCGCATCGGACGGCGCTGGCGACCGGCGGACCGCGGGAGGCGCGACCGGCCGCGCCATCGCTCGAGCGTCACGTTCCCGGGGGCGGTGTCGGCTCGTCGCGGAGGTAGGCGATCGAGTGGATGGCGTCGACCAGCAGCTCGCGGTCCTCGATCGCGAGATCATCGAAGCGGATCCCCATGCCCGGGTTCGGCGTCTCGCGGACCGCGTCGATCCGGTTGACCCACTGCACGGTGCCGCGCACGACGAAGGGATCGCAGCCCTCGCGGGGGGCGAAGCGCAGCGTGAGCGCGGTGCCGACCGGCAACGGCTCGATCGTCCGCACGAAGATACCAAGCTCGGAGATGTTCGTGATGGCCGCGTAGAGGAACGTGTCCTCCGTCGCGCAGTCGACCGACCAGGTGACCTCGACGCGCTCGACGAAGCGGCGGCTCGAGCCTGGGGCGGAGGTGGGCGCGTCGTCCGCGCGATAGCCGCTCGGCAAGCTGCCGTCCGTGGCTCGGCCGGGAACGTCGCGTCCACGCGCGGTCATGCGGACGGAGCTAACTCCTTTCACGACGGGCGTCGAGCGCGGGCCCTCTACGCTGGCGAATCGCCGCGGAGGCCCGGAACGGCCCCTCGGCGAGCGACGTCAGCGGACGCGGAGCATGCCGCCCATCACTCGGTTCTCGTGGTTCTCTCCGCGCGACACGCGCAGGCGCGTCTCGCCGCTGAAGAAGCCGAAGTAGACCCCGTAGTCGCCGGGGGTGAAGTTGGGCTCGAGCTGGAACTCGTGGTCGTCGACGACGACGTCGCCGACCTGCCAGTGGCCCATCGCGTACTTGCCCTCGAGCACCGAGTGGTCGCCGTTGTAGCGGCGCTGGAAGCCGTCGATGTGCAGGAACGCCTTCCAGCTCCCGGTGACCGGCTTCACCACGCGGTAGTACGTGCGCATCTGGTAGGCGGTGAGGGGCACGACGCTGTCGACGACGCGGCCGGACTTGTCGGCGACGTCCCAGCCGAGGACCTCGAGCTGGTCCTCGAACGCCGCGTCGACCTGGTGCGTGAGCTGCGGGGCTTCGTCGAGCACGATCGATGCGAGGGGGTTCTGGTTCCTGGCGTCGCCGAGCTGGCTCGAGACGAGCAAGATCTGGCTCGATCGGCCATCGAGGACGGGCACGTTGCCGAGGTGCTTGCGGCGGTGCTGCGAGTTCAAGCGCGGGAGGTCCTCGGCCCGGACGACGAGCCACCGGCGTTCGCCGGGGCGCTCGAGCAGCCAGTCGCTCGCGCGCTCGGGATCGGTGAACGAGGCGACTTCGGCGCCGTAGTAGTAGGCGGCGGCGCGCGTTCGCACGCCGAGGAGCGCGAGGGGCTCGCTGCCCGTCTTGAGGCGCGCGAAGGACTCGAAGACCTCTTTCGGCGAGAGCTGCGCGGCGAGCGCCGGGTGGTACCACGCGGCGAGCGTGCCGCCGCCGAGCAGCGCCGCCGCGAGCGTGAACGCGGCGCGGGGCAGCCGCGTGGCGCCCACGAGGGCGCGGAAGCCGTCGCGCACGAGCCAGAGCAGGACGGGCGCGACGGCGAGGGCGAGCGGCATCGCCCACCAGGCGTTGAGAGCGACGCCGTTCAGCTCGCGCGGGAGCTTCTCGACGGGCGCCCAGCCGACGCGACGGCCGACGAGCAGCATCGCGCCGAGGCCCACGAACGCGGCCTCCACGACGATCAGCACGAAGAGCAGGTTGCCCGACGCGATCTGCCCGAGCTCACGCGCACCCTCGAGGTAGTCCTCGCGGCGAGCCGCGAGCCACGCGCGGGCGCGATCGCGGATGCCACCGGCGTCGTCCGCAGGCTGCGCCTCGAACCACGAGAAGGCCGTCACGCCGGCGAACGAGACCAGGACCAGCTGCATCGCCGTCTTGGCGGGCCCCTCGAACGACTTCGGGAACGTCGGCTTGTCGACCGAGAATACGGCGAAGGCCTTCTCCGGGAGCTGAACCAGATCGCGGTAGAGCACGAAGGCGAGCACCGCGCAGCCGAGGGCGAGCGCGCGGGACGGGGGCGCGCCTCGCTCTAGGTCGAGGACGGCGAGGGCCGCGACGGCGGCGAGGAGACCGACGCCACAGAAGGGAACGGCGCCCGCGTAGGGGCCGAGCAGGGCGTGGACGCCGAAGGCGACGCCCGCGCCGACCACGAGCGCGACGCGCAGCGCGGCCTCTCGATCGCGTGCCGAGGGAGGCGCCTCGACGGGCGCGCGGAGGAGCCGACCGAACGCGAAGGGCAGGAACGCGCTCCACGGGAAGAGCGCGTGCCCGAGCTGGCGGATCGTCAGGTCGAACGTCGCCTCGGTCGGGACCTTCTTCAGCAGCGCGACGCCGAGCGCGCGCGGCAGCGGCGCGTCGGGCGCGGTGCGGAACAGCACGCGCAGGCCGAGCGCGACGGCCACGACGCCGACCGCGAGCGCGAGACCGCCGACGGCATCGCGCACCACCGCGCCGGACGGCGCCTGGTCGCGAGGCGCGTCGGCGAGCCGCAGCACGCCCCACGCGATGCCGACCGCGAGCGCCGGC
Organism: uncultured delta proteobacterium; assembly: GCA_903906315.1. Lineage (GTDB taxonomy): Bacteria > Myxococcota_A > Polyangia > Polyangiales > Polyangiaceae > CAIVJW01. The sequence continues at coordinate 4,570 of CAIVJW010000219.1, forward strand.
GTCGCGACGCCCAGCAAGAGGCCGCGCGACAGGTAGCCGATGACGAGGCCGAGGAGGCCGATCGCGAGCCAAAGCGCGCGCGGTCCGAGCCCGACCGCGTCGTCGCCGGAGTCGTCGAACGCGGCGCCCGCGAGGCCGGCGAACGCCATCGTGACGCCCGCCATCGTCACGGCATCGCCGAGCATCGTGCGCGCTTGCATGAAGTAGAGCGGCATCGTGACGAGGGCGATCACGCCGTAGAGGCCCGCCCGGCGATCGACGAGCCGCGCGAGCAACGCGTAAAGCGCGGCGGCGCCCAAGAAGGCGAAGACGGCGAGCGGCAGGCGGCCGGTCCAGTCGCGCAGCCCGAGGAGCCGGAACGAGAGCGCCATCGCGGTGAACGGCAGCTCGCCCATCTTGAGGTCGGTGAGCGTCGGCAGCGAGTTGACCGCGCCGGGCAGCTCGAGCCCACCGGCGCCGAGCTTCTGGACCGCGATGCGCCGGGCGAGGTCGGCCGTGTCGAGCTCGTACGGGTCCCACACGCCGCTCTTCGGGAGGAACGGGAACAGCACGAGCGCCGCGATCGCGAGCGCGAGCGCGCCGACCCAGCGCCCCCCCGCGACCTGCGCCGGCGCCTCGCTGCCCGCGCCGGAGCGCCCCTCGTCGTCGGCTGCCATTGCGGGCGTCTTTACCGCGCTGCCGAGGCGATGGCCACGGCGGAGCGCGGCCCCGAGGCGCGCTGCGGCGAGGCCGCGCTCGCGCGCAACGCGCGGGACGTCGCGCCCGGCCGCCGCAGCGTCGAGGCCCACGCAGGTCACCCCGCCGGCCGGCCGCGCGCCTCGCGGGCGCCGCCGAAAGATGGCGCCGCGGAGCCCTTCGGCTAGAAAAGGGATCCCATGAAGCGAGTCGGGCTCGTCGGTTGGCGCGGGATGGTGGGATCGGTCCTCATGGACCGCATGCGGGCGGAGCGGGACTTCGACCTGTTCGAGCCGGTGTTCTTCTCGACCTCGCAGGTCGGCGGCGTCGGGCCCGACGTGGGCGGCGGACCGCGCCCGCTGCTCGATGGGCGCGACGTCGACGCGCTCCGCGCCATGGACGCGGTCGTTTCGTGCCAGGGCGGCGACTACACCACGGAGATCCACCCTCGCCTGCGGTCCGCAGGCTGGTCGGGGCACTGGATCGACGCGGCGTCGACGCTGCGCATGAAGAGCGACGCGATCATCGTGCTCGACCCGGTCAACCTCGGCGTCATCCGCGACGGCCTGCGCCGCGGCGTGCGCGATCTCATCGGCGGCAACTGCACCGTTTCGCTCATGCTGATGGGCCTCGGCGCGCTGTTCGAGCGCGGGCTCGTCGAGTGGATGACGGCCATGACGTACCAGGCCGCATCGGGCGCTGGCGCCCAGAACATGCGGGAGCTGCTCGTGCAGATGGGCCGCGCGCACAGCGCCGCCGCGGGCCTCCTCGCCGATCCCGCGTCGGCGATCCTCGACATCGACCTCGACGTGACCGCCGCGCTGCGCGACCCGGCCTTTCCGACGGCGCAGTTCGGCGTGCCGCTCGCCGGCAGCCTGATCCCCTGGATCGACAAGGACCTCGGCAACGGCCAGAGCCGCGAAGAGTGGAAGGGCCAGGCCGAAGCCAACAAGATCCTCGGGCGCGAGGCCGATCCGGTGCCGGTCGATGGCCTGTGCGTGCGCGTCGGCGCGATGCGGTGCCACAGCCAGGCGCTCACCATCAAGCTCGCGAGGAGCGTTCCGGTGGACGAGATCGAGGGGATGCTCGCGGCCGCGCACCCGTGGGTGAAGGTCGTCCCCAACCGCCGCGAGGACACGCTGCGCGAGCTCACGCCCACCGCGGTCTCGGGCTCGCTGACCGTGCCGGTCGGGCGCCTGCGCAAGCTCTCGATGGGCGACGAATACCTCGCGGCGTTCACCGTCGGCGATCAGCTGCTCTGGGGCGCCGCCGAGCCGCTCCGGCGCGTGCTGCGCATCGTGATCGAAGGCTGAGCGGCCGGGCGGCGGCAGCGCCGTTCGGGGGCGCGAGCTCGGGGAATGGCACGGTCGCGGCCGGACCGAGCGGCTCGTCGGTCGCTACGTCGGCCGGCGGGGAGGCGCCGCCGAGCGGGGCGCGACCGACTTGGGCGCGTGACGCGCGAACCGCTCGAGGCGCTCGCGATCGAGGGGATCGAGCTCGCCGAGCTCGACACCGCACGCGATCTCGCCGACGCCGCGGACGATGCGCCGGACGACCCCCGCGCAGCAGACCGGGGCCTCGCCGGGGAGACGGATCTCGACGGCCGCGAACGGCGTCCCCTGGGCGAGATCGGCGTCCGCGGTCGGCTCCATCTCGAACAGCAGACCGCCCGCGCTGACGTCGAGCAGGCGGCGAACGCGGGCGCGCGCCGGATCGCGGGCGACGACCACGACCGACCCGGCCGGGACGACGGCGCGCTGATGCCTGCGCTTTCCGAGCAGCTCGCGCTCGCGACGCGCGACGGCGCGGAACAGGCGCTCTCGCGCGGCCTCGTTCTTCGGGATGAGCTCGATGCCGACGCGCGCGTGCTGGGCCGCTTCGCCGCCGATCGGGCGCACGTAGCGAATGATGCAGGGGGCGACGACGACGTCCTCGCCAGGGAGGCGCACCTGCACGTTCTCCAGCCGCATCCCAGGCCGCAAGTCGCCGTCCGTCGAGCGATCGATCGTCGCGCCCACACCGCCACCGCTGACGTCGACGAGCGTGAGGAGCCGCGTCCTGCCCTCCTCGACGATCACGATCTCGCTGCCGGGCTCCGTCGGCACGCGGTAGTACTCGCGCCGCTGCAGCCGCGTGACCAGCGCGGGGGGCGACAGCCGCAGGAGTCGGCCGCCCCGCCCGCCGCCGCTCGCGGGGACCACATCGGTGGAGATCGTGAGCGGCACGCCGTCCACCACGCACTCGAGCTCGACCTCGCGGACCTGCGAGAACCGCTCCGGCCCGCGGCGATCGACGTCCAGATCGACCAGGAGCTCGCCGTCGGTCGTCACGTCGCGCAGGACGCCGCGAGCGAGCGGCTGACCATCGCCATAGATGAGCACGCGAGCGCGCCGCATCGCCGCCGTCTGCATCAGCGGGCCGACCTCGCTCACCAAAACCGTCGCTTTCGCCCCGAACACGCGGCGCGGAGTGTACCGGACTTGGGCTCCAATTCGCCACCCTGCCGCGCGCCAAACGCGTCTTCGCGACCCTGACCGGCGGCCCGCGCGGTTGTGGCCCTGGCATCCGTCTGCTATCCGCCGCGCCATGAGCACGCGATCCGGAGCCAAGGGACCGCGCCGCCCGCCGAAGACCGGCGGAGGTGGCGCACCGCACGAGCGCGAGGCCGCGACCGGGCCGAAAGCGCCGCGCAGCAGGCCCGGCGAAGCGCGCAGGAAGGGCGCGAAGCCCGCTGCGGCGGGGGCCTCCGAACGGCGCGGGAGCGCGGCGGAGCGACGCCAGGGTCCGCGCGACGCGAAGCGGCCCCCGGTGGCGGCGTCGAGCGGGACGCGGAAGGAGGGACGGGACGGCAAGGAAACGAGTGGTCGCGAGGAGCGCAGCACACCGGCGCGACCGCCGCGCGGGGAACGCGATCGACCCGGGCTCACGCGCGGCGAGCGTGCGCAGCCGACTCGCGGCGAGCGTGCGCAGCCGACTCGCGGCGAGCGACCGGGGAAGCCAGGGCCGCAGGCGGCCGCCGCCGCGAAGCCGTCGACGCCGCCGGCCGCAGGCCCGAAGCAGCCGCCGCCCCCGCCGCGGCCCAAGCCCAAGAAGGAGCCGAGGCCCCTGCCCTCTGGCCCGCCTCGCACCGGATCGGTCGCGCTCATCGGTCGTCCGAACGTCGGCAAGTCGACGCTGCTCAACGCGGCGCTCGGGCAGCCCCTCGCGGCCGTGTCGCACACGCCGCAGACGACGCGCACCGCGCTGCTCGGCGTGCTGCACCATGGGTCCGCAGAGATCGCGCTGCTCGACACGCCCGGCCTGCACCGGCCGCGGACCGAGCTCGGCCGCGTGATGAACGAGGCCGCGCGCGAGGCGACGCGGGGCGCCGACGTCGTCGTGTTCGTCGCCGAGATCCCGAAGACCGAGATCCTCGAGCGCGCCGCCGAGCGCGCGACGAGCGCCGCCCCCGCGCGCGTTCACCCGGGCGACGTGACGCTGCTCGCCGACCTGCCGAAGGGCGTGCCGGCGATCCTCGTCCTCAACAAGGTCGACCGCGTCCGCAACAAGGGCCTCATCCTGCCCACGCTGATCGCCTTCCAGGGCCTCCACGACTTCGCGGCGATCGTGCCGATCTCCGCGCTGCGCGAGGACGGCGTAGCGATGGTGCTCGACGAGATCGCCAAGGTGCTGCCCGAGGGCGCCTGGCGCTACGGCGAGGACGACGTCACCGACAAGCCGGTGCGCTTCTTCGCCGCCGAGTACGTGCGCGAGCAGATCCTGCGCGCGACGCAGGACGAGGTGCCGCACGCGACGGCGGTCGGCATCGAGCAGTTCGTCGAGCCGGCCGGCCGCGGCGCCGTGCAGATCGATGCGACGATCCACGTCGAGCGGCACGGGCAGAAGAAGATCCTGGTCGGCGCGGGCGGCGCGATGCTCAAGCGCGTCGGCACCGCGGCGCGCCTGCGGATCGAGGAGCTCGTCGGCCGCAAGGTCAACCTCAAGCTCTGGGTGCGCGTGACGACGAACTGGCGCGACTCGGCGAGGCAGATCGAGGAGCTCGGCTACGGAGTGACCTCGGTCGACGCGCCCGACGTGATGCTGCTCGCCGAGCTCGACGCCGAGGGCGAAGGCGACGCCGAGGGCGATGACGACACGACGCCCGGCGCCGCGACCCCGAGACCGGCGACCGCCGACCTCGACGCGGACGACGAAGACGACGACCTCGACGACGAGGACGGCGAAGACGCAGATGATGACGACCTCGGCGACGACGAGGACGCGGAGGACGAACAATGAGCGCGATCGTCGCCCTGGTGGGCCGGCCGAACGTCGGCAAATCGACCCTTTTCAATCGCCTGGTGGGGCGCAAGGAGGCCATCGTCCACGACGAGCCCGGCGTCACGCGCGACCGGCACTACGGTCTGGCCACGTCGCACAACCGCACCTACAACCTGGTCGATACGGGCGGCTTCGACCCCGAAGGCGACGACGCGATCCAGCGCGGCATCCGCCGCCAGGTCGAGATCGCGGTCAGCGAGGCCGACGTGATCGTCTGCGTGCTGGACGCGATGACGCCGGCCGGCGCCGCGGAGCACGCGGAGATCGACCTCCTGCGCCGCTCGAACAAGCCCGTCATCTACGTCGCCAACAAGAGCGACTCGCAGCGCCAGGAGACCGAGGCGGCCGACCTCTATCGCCTCGGTGTCGAGAAGATCATCGCCATCAGCGCGCTGCATGGCCGGCGCATCGAGGAGCTCGAGAGCGCGATCGTGCGGGCGCTGCCCCCGGAAGCGAACGAGCCCGCCGAGCCCAACGGCGAGGACCCGATCCGCGTCGCGGTGATCGGGCGCCCCAACGCGGGCAAGTCGTCGCTGGTCAACCGACTCTTGGGCCAGGACCGGCTGATCGTCGACGATACGCCGGGCACGACGCGCGACACCATCGACACGCTCGTCGAGCGCGGCGGCCGCAAGTTCCTGCTCATCGACACCGCGGGCATCCGCCGCAAGTCGAAGGTCGGCAGGGAAGGCAGCGTCGTCGAGGCGGTGAGCGTGCTCCACGCGATCCGCGCGATGGAGCGCTGCGAGGTCGTCCTCCTGCTCTGCGACGCGCCCGAGGGGGTGGCCGAGCAGGACGCCAAGATCCTCGGCCTCGCGGTCGATCGCGGCCGCGCCGTGGTCGTCGCGCTGAACAAGATCGACGCGCTCGACAAGAGGGGCCTCACGGCCGCGAACGCGACCGCCGACGACAAGCTCACGTTCGTCCCGTGGGCGCCGCGCGTCCAGGTCAGCGCGAAGACCGGCCGCGGCGTCAGCACGCTGCTCGAGACGGTCGCGCGCGTCGCCGAGGCCTACCGAAAGCGCGTCGGCACCGGCGAGCTCAACCGCTTCTTCGAGCAGACCCTGGCCACCAAGCCCCCCCCGACCTCGGGCGGCAAGGCGCCGCGCCTCTACTTCATCACGCAGGCGGAGACCCGCCCGCCCCTCTTCGTCGTCATGGCGAGCGACCCCGAGAAGCTCCACTTCAGCTACCAGCGCTACGTCATGAACAAGCTCCGCGAGGCCTTCGGCTTCGAGGGCGTGCCCGTGCGGGTGAAGTACAAGCCGCGCCGACGGGCCGACCGAGGGGCCGCCGTGAGGGGCGGAAACTGAAGTGACGCCGCGCCTCGTGGCGTGGGCGCGCGAAGACGCGCGTCCGCGCCACGAGGTGACGAGCTGTCGCCCGGCCCCAGGTCGGGCCGGCGCGCGGGAGCGGCCGGGTGCGAGCCGGCCTCAGACCGGCGCGAGCACGTCCGCGATCTTCGACAGCGCCGAGACGTCGTGGATGTCGAACGGGTACGCGGGCACGTCGATGCGCAGCGAGCCCTCGGCCGCCTCGTCTTCGAACGACGCCTCGAGCGCGAGGAGGTGCAGCGCGTCCATCTTGCCCTGACGGCTCTCCTCATCGGCCGCGCGCTTCAGGCGGTCGGCCGCTCCCGCGCCGAGGTCGAGACCGCGCGCGCTCATCGATCGAAAGATGTGGGTCTCGTCGGGCACGTCGCCGTAGACCGGGTGCACCCGGTTCACGACGAACGCATCGCGCCGCATCTTCTGCTCGCGCAGCCGCTCCGCGAAGAAGAGCACCTCGCGCACGCTCAGGGGGTCGGGCGTCGTGACGAGCACGTAGGCCACGTCGGGCCCGCGCAGCGCGCTCGCGACCTCGTCGGCGCGCTTGCGCCAGCCGCCGAAGAGCGCGTTGATTTCGGTCACGAAGGACGCGATCTGCTCCAGGAACCCGGCGCCCGTGAGCTTGCCGATGCCGCGCAGCACGGCCGCGGCGCCCTTCGCGAGCAGGTTCAGGCTGAGCTTGCCGGACCCCTGGATGGCCTGCACGAACCAGCGCATCGCCTGGCTGTCGATGGCGCCGATGAGGCGCTCGGGTGCGTCGAGGAAGTCGAGCGCGTTCGCCGTCGGGGGCGTGTCGAGCAGGATGAGGTCGTAGGCCGGATCGGCCTTCACGGCGTGGAGCTTCTCCATCGCCATGTACTCCTGCGTGCCGGCGAGGGACGTGGAGATGTACTTGTAGAGGACGTTGCCGAGGATCTGGTCGCGCTTCTCGCGGGTCGGCGCGAGCTCGTGGACGAGCTGGTCGAAGGTGCTCTTCGTGTCGAGCATCATCACGGTGAGCGACCCCGGGACGCGCACGCCCATGCGCTCGAAGAGCGCCGGGTCGACGCGCTGCGCCTCGGACTTCATCGCCTCGAGGCCGAGGCTCTGCGACAGGCGCCGCGCGGGATCGATCGTGAGGCAGAGGACGCGCTTGCCCCGACGTGCAGCGGCCAGGCCGAGCGCCGCCGTGGTCGTGGTCTTGCCGACGCCGCCGCAGCCGACGACCAGGATCACCCGGCGCGACTCGAGCAGCGGTCCGAGGCCTCCGAGCTTGTGCGGCGAGGTCGCGTGCGTCACGTGGCTGGCTTCTAGCACAACGCCGCCGGCCCTCGCAGGCCGTCCGGCGGCGCCGCCGGCCGCGCCCCTTACGCAGCCGCGCCGATCCCGAGGATCCGCTGGCAGCCCTCGAGCGCCCTGGCGAACGTCTCGGCTCGGCCACCCTGCCCGCCGCGGCCGCAGAGCAGGACCTCGACGCCGTCGACGGCCACGGCGTGCACGAGAACCTCGCCCGAAAGCGCGGCGAGCCTCGTGCCGACCGTCGCGTTCGCGACCTCGGGGCGCGCCAGCAGCGGCGCGTACGCGGCGAGCTCCTCGCAGACGGGCCAGGCGCCCGCGCCTGCGACCAGGCAGCCGGAGTCGTCGACCAGCACCAGCGCCTCGAGGCCCGCCTCCGCGCGGCTCGTGGACAGCTGGTAGTGGAGCGCGGTGATCGGATCCTCGCTGCGCCGGAGTCGGCGATCCTCGGGTGCGGACATCGTCGTCAATGAAGCCTCCGTGTGACCGAAGGATCGCGCCACACGGCGGCGCCGGCCAACTTTGCGCGCCCCACGCCGAGGCGCGCCGAGGATCGACGCCCCGCGCTGAATGCGCCGCCGCGGGCCGGCACCGGATGAATCTGATATGGTCCGCCCGCGCATGCGCGGCTTCATCGATCTGCATTGCCACTGGGTGGCCGGTGTCGACGACGGCGCCGAGACGACCGCGGACAGCCTCGCAATGCTCACGGAGCTGCACCGGATTGGCTTCGACGCCGTCGTCGGCACCCCCCATATGCGGCCGGGGATGTTCGACAACGACGCGGCCGGCCTCACGGCGGCGTTCGACGCCACGCGCGCGGCGCTCGCGGGCGCCCCCGGCCTGCCGACGCTCTCGCTCTCGTCGGAGCACTTCTTCGACGACCAGGTCTTCCGCCGCCTCGTCGACGGCGCCGCGCTCCCCTACCCGGGCGGCCACGCGGCGCTCGTCGAGTTCCCCGCGCGCGCCTTCCCGATGCGCGTCGCGGAGCGGTTCTTCGATCTGCGCATGAAGGGGCTGCGTCCCGTGCTCGCGCACCCGGAGCGCTACGAGAGCGTGTGGAAAAGCCCGAAGGTCGTCGAGCCGCTGCTCGACGGCGGCGCGGTGCTGCTCCTCGACGTCGCGGCGCTCGTCGGCAAGTACGGCCGCGCGCCGCGCAAGGCCGCGGAGGCGCTGCTCGAGGGGGGCTACTACTACGCCGCGTGCAGCGACGCGCACGGGGTGAAGGACGTATCGGACGTGGAGAAGGGCATCGTGGCGCTCTACGACAGGATGGGGACCGAGGACGCGAGCTTCCTGCTCAGCGACGGCCCTCGCGGCATCCTCGAGGGCACCGTCGAGGAATGATCGACGCGCCACGAAGCCAATGAGGGAACGCCGGCCGCGAGGCCTGTGACGGCCGCGAGGCCAACCGACGAATCAGGCTCGGCGAGAGCCGACGAACAGAGGAGATCATCGTGCAGGAGCTATTGCAGAAGATCGAGGAGCGCCGCGCACGCATCGTCGTGGTGGGCATCGGCTACGTCGGCTTGCCGCTCGTCGTCGAGTTCGCCAAGGCCGGCTTCCCGGTGGTCGGCTACGACAAGGATCCCGAGAAGGTCCGGCTGCTGGCCCTCGGCGAGTCCTACATCGGGGACATCCCGTCATCGGAGCTGCGCCCCCTCATCGACTCGGGGCGGCTGACGTCGTCCACCGATCCCGCCGTCATGGACGACGCCGACGCCGTCATCGTGTGCGTGCCGACGCCGCTCAACAAGACGAAGGACCCGGACATGCGGTTCATCGCCTCGGCGAGCGAGGAGATCGCGGCGCACCAGCACGCGAACATGCTCATCGTCCTCGAGTCGACGACCTACCCCGGGACGACCCGCGAGGTGCTGGTCCCGAAGCTCACCCGCGGCCGGTTCGAGCTCGGCAAGGACGTCTTCATCGCCTTCAGCCCCGAGCGCGTCGACCCGGGCAACGCGACCTACCACACGAAGAACACGCCCAAGGTCATCGGCGGCGCAACGCCCGAGTGCCGCGCGGTCACGCAGGCGCTCTACGGCGCGATCATCGACACCATCGTGCCCGTCTCGAGCACCGACGCGGCCGAGATGGTCAAGCTGCTCGAGAACACGTTCCGCGCGGTGAACATCGGCCTCGTGAACGAGGTCGCGATCATGTCGCGCCGCCTCGGCATCGACGTCTGGGAGGTCATCCGCGCGGCGGCGAGCAAGCCGTTCGGCTTCATGCCGTTCTTCCCCGGCCCGGGCCTCGGCGGCCACTGCATCCCGATCGACCCGCTCTACCTCTCGTGGCGCATGCGCACGCTGAAGTACCAGGCGCGCTTCATCGAGCTCGCCGACACGATCAACAGCGACATGCCCGAGTACACCGTCTCGCTCGTGCAGGAGGCGCTGAACGCCGCGAAGAAGGCCGCCAACGGCTCCCGCGTCCTCGTGTCGGGCATCGCCTACAAGCGCGACGTCGCCGACTACCGTGAGTCGCCCGCCTTCGACATCATCACCGGGCTGCAGAAGCTCGGCGCCACCGTCGACTACGTCGACCCCTACGTGAAGGAGGTCGACGACCACGGCGTGAACATGCGGTCGGTCTCGACCGACGTCGCCTACGCGGACTACGACGCCGTCGTCGTCGTCACGGATCACCAGTGCGTCGACTACGCGCGCATGCTGCGCGAGGCGAAGCTCGTCGTCGACGCGCGCGACGTGATGCGCAACGTCGAGGGCGACAAGTCCAAGGTCGTCCGGCTCTGACGCCGCGGTGACCGCTCCGGCCGAGGCAGAGCGCTCGCGCGGGTTCGTCGAGCGCCACGGGACGAAGCTCGTCCTCTCGCTGATCTTCGGCGCGGGTCTCGGCACCATCGCGGCGCGGGGCGGGCTGCCGCTCGTCCCGCCGCGGTCCGCGTTCGCGGGCGTCTCCCTCGGCCTCGTCGCGCTCTACCCCCTCCTGTTCGGCCTCGCGCAGATCGTCCGCGCGCTGCGCTGGCGACACCTGCTCCGCGCGGTCGGCCACGTCCCGATCCGAGCGATCCTCGGCGTCTCGTTCATCGGCTACGCGGCCATCTTGCTCGGCCCCCTGCGCAGCGGCGAGTTCGTGCGCCCGCTGCTCATCTCGCGCCGCGGCGGCGTCCGGCTGGTCGAGGCCACCGGCACCATCGGCGCCGAGCGCGTCATCGACGGCCTCACCTTGAACGTCGTGCTCTTCGCGGCGCTCCGGCTGGCGACCACGCTCGACCCGCTGCCCGATCGCGTGGGCGATCTGCCGGTCTCGGTGCGCGCCGTGCCGGGCGCCGCGTACACCATGCTCGGCGTCTTCATGGCGGCCTTCGCCGCGATGGCGCTCTTCTACTGGCGGCGAGAGCTCGCGCGCCGCCTCACCTTCGCCGTCCTCGGAGTCTTCTCGAAGCGCGCCGCGGACGCCGTGGCCGGCACCGTCGAGCGGCTCGCCCAGGGCCTGCGCTTCCTCCCGTCGCCCTCGCACGTCGGGCCGTACCTCGGCGAGACGATCACCTACTGGGGGCTCAACGCCGTCGGGCTGATGGTGCTCGCGCGCGGCGTCGGGCTCGAGGGCACGACGCTGGCGCAGGCCGCCGTCATCCTCGGCTGCATCGGCATCGGCGTCCTCGTCCCGAGCGGCCCCGGCTTCTTCGGCGCCTTCCAGCTCTCGATGTTCCTGGCGCTGGCGATGTTCTTCCCCGAGTCCGCGCTGCGAGGGCCCGGCGCGGCGTTCGTGTTCCTGACCTACACGTTCCAGGTCACGTGGACGCTCCTCGCCGCCCTCGTCGGCGCGCTGCTCTACCGGAGCGCCCCGGTCGTCGAAGAAAACTTGGCCCAGCCCCCGTCCGCCGGCTAGCGCTCGGCTCCGTGCGCAGACTCCCTCGGATCTTCTTCGCCCTCACGCTCGCGGCCGCCCCGATCGCCCTCGCCCTGGTGGTATCGGACGCCGGCGCCGCGACACCGTTCGAATCGCAGTACTCGTACGACCAGACCTTCGGGACCGTCGTGCGGCTGCTGCGCCTCGATCTCGGGGTGAAGATCACCGAGAAGGACCCCGAGGGCGGGTTCGTGACGTTCGACTACACGAGCCCGGAGAGCGGCAAGCGCGTCACGCGAGGCTCGCTCGAGCTCGTGCGATCCCGGTCCGGCACCCACGTCACCGTCCAGCTGCCCGCGCTGCCGAGCTACCACGAGCAGATGATCGTGGACTCGCTCGCGAAGAAGCTCTTCAGCGACCACGGCGAGCCGCCTGCGAAGCCGACACCGAAGCCGGCCGATCCCGACGCTGGCGCCGGCGACGCGGGCGACGCGCCCCCCGGCTGAGGGAGCGCTAGCCGGCGTCGGCCCCGCAAACGTCCTGACAGGAGTCCGCCTGGCACTTCGACAGGACCGGCGAGCATTCGCTGCAATCCTTCGTGATGCGGGGAGCGCACGTGGAGAAGCAGCCGGCCGAGTCGCCGCCGCCGGCGAGGCAGCCGCACTGACAGCGCTGGAAGTCCTCGCACGAGCCCGCGTAGTGGCCCGTGGCCCAGCCGGGCCCGAAGCACACCGCGACGACCGCCCCGCAGCTCGTCGACATGCACGTCGCGCAGGCGCCGGCCGGGTCCCCGAACGGGCTCGCCTGGGCGGCCGCGGGGCACCCTCCACCGACGCCCCAGCCGCCGAAGCCGCCCGCGGCGGTCGCCGTGCCGGTCGTCGCGCCGCCTCCGCCGAGAGCGCCGCCAGCCCCCGTCCCGGTGGTCGTGAACGTTGCCGTCGAGCCGTCCGATGCGGTCGTGCCGGCGGGTTCGGTGGTGGTGGTCGATCCGCACGCGACGACGACGGCGAGCGTCGAGGCCAGCGCGAGGAGGAGCGGGTTCGTTCGAGCTCGTGGAGCCACGCTCCCTCCTACCACCATCGGGCAGAGGAGGGAGCCCCGAGCGTGCGGTCAGTGCGACGTCAGGCTCGCCAGCTCGGCCCGCAGCTCGTCGACGATCTCGGCGTCCCAGCCGTCGGCGAGGGCGTCGATCATGGCGCCGAAGTACCAGAGCGAGCCCTCGCGCGGGGCCTTGAAGCGGCTCCACACCGAGGCGCCGACCGACCGGCGGCGCAGGTCGCGCGCCACCGTCTGCAGGTTGTGGAGCTTGTCGGCGGCCACGACGAGCTTCACGTCCGCCGGAGCGGCGCGCACGTGCGCGACGTGCGCCTCCTTGCGCGCGCGCCAGGGCGGCTTCGGGTGCTCCACCGTGTCCGTGCAGGCCTCGACGATCGCCGCGACCTTCGCACCGAAGCGCTCCTCGATCTCGGCCGCGGTGACGCCCGCGTCCTCCATCGCGTCGTGGAGCAGGCCGGCGATCGCCTGGTCCTCGTCGCCGCCGTACTCGCCGACGAGCGACGCGACCGCGATCACGTGCGTCACGTACGGCACGCCGTTGCCCTTGCGGGCCTGCGCCTCGTGGCACGCGTTCGCGAAGGCCAGCGCCTGCGCGAACCGCGCGCCGTACGTGTGCGCGGGCAGATCGTGGGTCGGCCTCGCGGGGCGCTCCTCGAGGCCGCTCACGGGTGCCGCCGCACGTACTCGAACTCGACCGGCTTGCCCTTGATGCCGTGCGGGGGCGGCTGAAGCCAGTTTGCCATCTGGTTCGCCTCGTAGACGGGCTTCGACATCAGGCTCTGCAGGTAGGCCTCGTCGGCCTCGCTCGGCAGCCACTGGTGCTTGCGCGCCTCCCACTCGTCCTTCGTGAGCGGGTTGCCCTCCACGTCGAAGTGCATGCCGGCGTGGATGCCCGTGCGGCGGTGAAAGCGCCGGCTCGGGAGCTTGATCTGGAACGAGACGCCCGCCTCCGCGATGGCCTTGTTCCACTTGTCGACGCCGCGCTGCGAGTCCTCGACGTACTCGTCGCGGAGCACCTCGTTCATCGCGTTGCGGAGGGGCACCTCCTCGCCGCGGAACGTCGGGCGACCGCCTTCGCCGATCACCGGCACCTGCATCGCATAGCCCACGTCGAGCGCCTTGTGGTCGGGGTAGCTGTCCTCCTTCGCGCGGCCCTTGAGGCTGTTGGCGAAGAAGCTGGCCGCGTTCGACGAGATCTCGCCGCCGAAGAGGTCGAGCGAGCACGAGTACCAGAAGTTGACGTACCTCTGGATCGTGGCGAGGTCGATGCCGCCCTCGGCTCGGGCGTCTTCGCGCTTGTTCTGCTTCATCAGCTCGCAGGTGCGCTTCACCACGCGCAGCACGCCGGTCTCGCCGACGAACATGTGGTGCGCCTCCTCGGTCAGCATGAACCGCGTCGTCCTCGCGAGCGGGTCGAAGCCGCTCTCCGCGAGCGCGAGCAGCTGGTATTTGCCGTCGCGGTCGGTGAAGTACGTGAACATGAAGAACGAGAGCCAGTTGGTGCAAGGCTCGTTGAACGCGCCGAGGATGCGCGGCTTGTCCGGGTTGCCGCTGCGGCGCTCGAGGAGACCTTCGGCCTCTTCACGCCCGTCGCGCCCGAAGTAGCTGTGGAGCAGGTAGACCATCGCCCAGAGGTGCCGGCCCTCCTCGACGTTCACCTGGAACAGGTTGCGCAAGTCGTAGAGCGACGGGCACGTCTTGCCGAGGAGGCGCTGCTGCTCGACGCTCGCGGGCTCGGTGTCGCCCTGCGTGACGATGAGGCGGCGCAGCATGTTCCTCATCTCGCCGGGCACGGTCTGCCAGACGGGCTCGCCCATGAAGTCGCCGAAGCCGATCTTGCGATCGGGCACCGGGTCCGTGAGGAAGATGCCCCAGCGGTACTCGGGCATCTTCACGTAGTCGAAGTGCGCCCAGCCCTCGTGGTCCACGCTGATGGCCGTGCGGAGGTAGACGTCGTCCTCCTGAAAGCCCTCGGGGCCCATCTGCTTCCACCACTCGACGTAGCGCGGCTGCCACGCCTCGAGGGCGCGCTGCAGCTTCTTGTCGTCGCCGAGGTGGACGTTGTTCGGGATGCGGTCGGAATTGACGACGGAGCTCATGTTCTCCTCCAATCGAACTCGGGCCGCTCGGGGCGCCCGTACATGGTCAGCGCGCCACGCTCGCCGACGGCGTTCGGCCGCTGGAAGATCCAGTTCTGCCAGGCCGACAGGCGAGCGAAGATCTTGGTCTCGGTGGTCTCGGGGCCGCAGAAGCGCAGGTTCGCCTCCATGCCCGTGAGCGCGTCGGGCGAGAGGCTCGCGCGCTCCTCGACGGCGAGGCGGACCTCGTCCTCCCAGTCGATCGCGTCGGGCGCGAACGTCACCAGACCCGCGTCGAGGGCGTCGGGGCCGCTGAGCAGCTCGGTCTGCTCCGCCAGCTCGGCGACGCGATCGGGCTTCGCGAGGAAGCGCGAGGCGAGCCGGGTGAGGCCGTTCGACATCGGCAGCGGACCGAAGTTGAGCGGCGAAAAGCCCACGAACGCGGCGGTGCCCTCGTCGTCGCCCTCCCCGAGCATGTAGCTGCGGTCGGCGGCGAGCGTCAGCTCGAACAGGCTGCCGACGAAGCACGACCCCGGCTCGACGATCGCGAAGAGGCTCTTCGCGGTCAGGTCGAGGCGCTTGAGCACGCGCTTCATGTGGAGCAGCACCTCGCGGGCGAACCAGTCCGACTCGGCCTGCGCGGCGAGCGCCCTGTCGGCCTCGATCACGCGCGCGGCGTCCCCGCGGCTGAGGAGCCGCACGAGGCCGACCGTCGGGTGGTTGAAGCGCAGATCGAGCAGCGCGTCGTCGAGCTCGCGGAACGCGCGGAGCGCCCACGCATCGGCGCCCGCGGTGCGCAGCGCCTCGGCCGTGGCGGGCGCGGCGGCGTCGGGCGCGAGCATGCGCAGCTCGGCCACGCGCGTCGCCTTGTCCACCTTCACCGAGACGTAGCGATAGTCGGCACCAGCCTTGCCGGCGTCCTCCCAGCGCGCGACCTCGAGCGCGGGCAACGCGACGCCCGCGCCCTGCTTGTCGGGCGTCGCGGCCGCGAGCGCGCGGGCGCGATCGATCACGGTCTGGTCGAAGCGGCTGCGCGGGACGCTCCTGTCGACGAGGCCCCAGTCCTGCGCGCGCTTGCCGCGCACGCCCTCGGCGAGCGACGAGAACACGTCGGCGAGGTCGCGCCGCACCTTGCGCTTGTCGACGAGGCGCGTCAGCCCGCCCGTGCCCGGGAGCACAGCGAGGAGCGGCGTCTCGGGGAACGACACCGCGCTGCTGCCATCGTCGCAGAGGAGGATCTCCTCGCACGCGAGCGCGAGCTCGTAGCCGCCCCCCGAGGCGACGCCGTTCAGCGCGGCGACGTAGTGCTGACCGCTCTCCGAGCACGCGGCCTCGAGGTAGAGGCGCGTCTCGTTGGTGTACTTGCAGAAGTTGACCTTGAAGCCGTGCGTCGAGCTCCCGAGCATGTAGATGTTCGCGCCCGCGCAGAAGATCTTCGGCTGGCCGCTCGTGACGACCACGACCTTCACCTCCGGGTGCTCGAAGCGCAGCCGCTGGACGGCGTCCGCGAGCTCGATGTCGACGCCGAGGTCGTAGCTGTTGAGCTTGAGCTCGTAGCCGGGACGCAGGGGGGCGTCGGTGTCGACGTTCATCTCGAGGCGCGCGACGGCCCCGTCGAACGAGAGCTTCCAGTGCTTGTAGCGGCTGGGATGCGTCTCGAAGCGGACGACCGGGTCGGGCGCCTTGGCGTGGGATGCAGAACTTGCGCTTGGCTCCATCGCCGCGGAATCAATCATTCGAGCGGGGCGAGGTCAAGCAATATAGTTCTTGTCGCGCACTGCATCATGCAACATATTGCACCTCGATGGCCGTTCGCCCGACGGATCGCGGTTCGGCGAGGGGCCCGCTGCTCGAGCAGCTCGCGGCGAACGTGCGCGCGCGGCGCAAGGCCAGGGCGCTGACGCTGCGCGAGCTCGGCGAGGCGGCGGGGGTGAGCGAGCGCTTCCTCGTGCTGATCGAGTCGGGGCGAGCGAACATCTCGGTCGGCAAGCTCGACGACGTCGCGCGCGCGCTCGGCGCGACGGCCGCGGGCCTGCTCACCGAGGACGGCGCCGGCCACGACGCGGCCACGCCGGGCCCCCTCGTGGCGCTGCTCGGCCTGCGCGGGTCGGGCAAGAGCGCCATCGGCGCGCGCGCGGCGGCGCGACTCGGCCTGCCCTTCATCGAGCTCGACGAGCTCGTCGCGGCGCGCGCAGGGATGAGCCTCACGGAGCTGTTCGAGCTGCACGGCGGCGACTACTACCGGCGCCTCGAGCGCGAGGAGGTGCTGCGCCTCGTCGACGCGGGCGCGACGGGCTTGCTCGCCACGGGCGGCGGGCTCGTCGCGGACCACGAGACGTTCGGCCGGCTGCGCGGCGCGGCGCTGACGATCTGGCTGCGGGCCCGACCGGAGGACCACTACGCGCGGGTGCTCGCGCAGGGCGACACGCGGCCGGCCGCCAACCGCGAGGACGCGATGCGCGAGCTGCGCGCGCTGCTCCGGGCGCGGCGGGCGCTGTACGAGCGGGCCGACCACGTCGTCGACACCTCCGCGCTGGGCCTCGAGCGCTCCGTGGAGAGGGTCGTGCGCTTGGCGCGCGAGGCCTGTGCTAAGACGCGAGCGCCCGCGTCCTGAGCTGCCCCTGCGTCGGGGACCGCCCTCGACGGGCCCTCCAAAAACCTGGCGCCGCAGGCGGCCCCAACCCCACCATGCCCAGGCTCAAGGTCCTCTTCGTCGCCTCGGAGTGCGTGCCCTTCGCCAAGACGGGAGGCCTCGCCGACGTGGTCGGCGCGCTCCCCCGAGCGCTCGCCGATCACGGCCACGACGTGCGCGTCGTGCTCCCGCGCTACCGAGCGGCCCGGCGCCACCCCGCCGACAAGCTCGACGCGATGGTCGGCGTGCCCCTCGGCGGCGGCACGGCGTGGTCGGCGGTCTGGACGGCCCACATGGGCACGAGCTCGGCGCGCGCGTACCTGCTCGAGCACGACCGCCTCTTCGACCGCGACGGCATCTACGACGACGCGCACGGGGAGTTCGGCGACAACCTCTCGCGGTTCACGTTCCTTTCGCGGGGCGCGATCGAGCTCTGCCGCATGCTCGACTTCCGGCCGGACGTCATCCACGTCCACGACTGGCAAGCGTCGCTCGTGCCGCTCTACCTCGACACGATCGAGGCCGGGTCGCCCATCGCGGACGCCGCGACGGTGCTGACCCTGCACAACATGGGCTACCAGGGGGGGTTCGACCCCGCGGGGCTGTCGCAGACGGGGCTCGGCTGGGACGACTACGCGCGCGACCTCGAGCGCGGCGGGCGCATCAACCTGCTGCGCGCCGGGATCCGGCGGTCGACGGTGGTCTCGACCGTGTCGCCCCGCTACGCGAGCGAGATCCAGACGCCGGAGGGCGGCGAGGGCCTCGACGCGGAGGTGCGCGCGCGCGGCGGCGACGTCATCGGCATCCTCAACGGGATCGACGACGCGGCGTGGGACCCGGAGACCGATCGGCACCTACCGGCGCACTTCTCCGCGAACGATCCCTCCCGCAAGGAGGAGTGCAAGGCGGCGCTGCAGCGCGAGCTCGGCCTGCCGGAGCGACCGCGCGTGCCGCTGCTCGGCGTGGTGAGCCGGTTCGCGCACCAGAAGGGCATCGACATCATCGCCGGCACGCTCGAGCGCCTGCTCGTGCGGGACGTTCAGCTCGTGGTGCTCGGCGCCGGGGAGTCCTGGGCCGAGGAGGTCTTCCGCCGCCTGTCGCGGACGAGCGACTGCGTCCGCGCGCACATCGGGATGAACGAGCCGCTCGCGCACCGCATCGAGGCGGGCAGCGATCTGTTCCTGATGCCGTCGCGCTACGAGCCCTGCGGGTTGAACCAGCTCTACAGCCAGCGCTACGGGACGCTGCCGATCGTGCGCGCGGTGGGCGGCCTCGACGACACCGTCGAGAACGGCGCCACCGGCTTCAAGTTCACGGAGCTGTCGTCCGACGGGCTCCTCGCCGCGATCGACTGGGCGCTCGGCACGTACCGCAACGCGCCCGCGCAGTTCCGCGCGATGCAGATCCGCGCCATGCGCAAGCCGATGGGCTGGGGGCATGCGTCGCGGCAGTACGAGGCGCTGTACCGGCTCGCGATGGGGAAGCGACGCGCGCAGCGACGCCGGTAGTCGGCAGCTCCGCCGGGTGCCGCGATCGGCACCAAACGCCGGGCGCCTTGGCTGCGCAGACACGATGGCAGCGCAAGCGGCCGCGAACCGCGCGATCC
The DNA here is from genome assembly GCA_903906315.1 of uncultured delta proteobacterium. Classification (GTDB taxonomy): domain Bacteria; phylum Myxococcota_A; class Polyangia; order Polyangiales; family Polyangiaceae; genus CAIVJW01. Next base: position 23,359 of record CAIVJW010000219.1, read on the forward strand.
TCGTGAGGAGAGGTGGACGCGCCACGGGCCGCCCCTCGCGAACGGCGAGGACGACGGCCCGTGCGGATCCCTCAGTGCGCGGCGGGTGCGGCGCTCGCGGCGGGCGCGGCCGAGCCGGCAGCGGGCGCGCCGCTCGCGACGGCGGCGGCGGCCTGCTCGGCCTGGGCCTTCGCCATCATCACGCGCGAGAGGGCGCGCTGCTTGGCCTCGACCAGGTTCACGAAGGTGGACACGAGCTTCATGTGCGCGTCCGGATCGAGGCCCTTCTCGACCTTGGGCGCGACCTCGGTCGCGATCTTGAGGAAGTCCTCCGCCGGCGGCGAGACGACCTTCGACCAGGGGTCGGCAGCGTCCTTCGCGGCGCGCGCCTTGAGCGGCTCGACGCTCTTCTCGAGCTTCGCCAGCGCAGCCTTGTACGCGACGGGATCGGCCTTGCGGGTGGCGACCGCGAGCATCACGGAGCGCGCGTCCTCGAAGGCGGCCGAGGCTTCCTTCTGGCCCTCCTCCATCTTGCTCGTGTCGACCGGGTGCTCCTTGCGCCAGCCCGCGACGGCGACGCCGAGCTTCTCGGACAGATCGTCGAGCTTCGCGAAGCCGTCCTTGAGCTTCTTGTGGAGCTCCTTGCCCTTGGCGAACTTGTCGCCGTCGTAGTCCTTGCGCGTGTAGTAGGCGGTCGCGTTCGCGATGTCCTTCGACAGCTCGATCGCGTAGTCCGAGAAGCCGCCGAGCGCGGCGTCGACCTCGGGCATCGCGGGCTCCTTCAGGCCGCGGGCGACGCTGCACGCGCGCGCGTTGCGCTCGTGCGGCGGGCGCGGGAAGAAGTCGCCGCCGGGGCGCGGCATGCGGAGCGCGCCGACGCCGATCGATCCGGCGGGCGCCGCGGAGGGGGCCGCGGACGGGGCGGGCGCGGCGGAAGGCGCGCCCGAGGCCGCAGCGCCGGGAGGCGGCGTCGCGGGGCCGCCGAAGCTCGGGATCTTGCCGGGCCCGGGCTCGGCGCCGCCGAGGCTGCCGAGGTACGCGTCGCGCGCCTCGCGGAGCGAGAGCGTGCCGAAGTAGCAGACGTCGACCCGGTACTCCTTCATCACCGCCGAATCGATGCGGGGGACGGCCATCGGCTGGCGGACGTTGAGCTTGCCCCGGGCCGGCAAGGAAGCAGTGGCGAGGCCCGAAGCGCGCGGCTCCGGCGAAGCCTTGGGCGGATCGTCCTTCTTGCAGCCGACCGCGGTCACGGCGACGGCGAGGAGCCCGAGCGAAGCGAACGTGCGAAGCGAGACCATCGATGCCTCCAAAGAATGTGGTCGCAAGGCGGCTCGGCCTCGAAGGCCGGGTCGAGCCGCGGTCGGCGCGCATGATGCCCTACCGAACGTCGGTTGCAAGCTCCTGGGCCCGAGAACGCCGGGGCGAGCGGTGGTATGAGCCGTGAGGCGGGACGCCACGCTGCCTCGGAGCGCGTCGATCGCATCACCGCGAGGGACCACCATGCCGAACTTCCGACTGCTCGGGCTCGAGAAGCTGACCATCACCGACGAGGCGTCGTTCGAGCACGTGGGGCTCTACCGAGCGCTCCGACAGGTGCTCCGGCGCGATGCGTTCCCGTTCCGCGTGCCCGCGCCGGGCGCGCGCTGGGCGACGTGGGATCGCGTGCTCTTCCTCAACCTGACGTTCTGGAGCGCGGCCGACGCGACCGACGTGCTGGTCGACGACAGCCTGCCGGCCGACGTCGTCTGCCACGCCGCGTGGCACCACCTCGCGCGCACCAAGCTCATCGGGGCCGAGCTGTCCTCGGACGCGCTCTTCCTGGGCGAGGCCATCGCGAGCGCGTTCGACGTCTACCTCGTCGGGCGGCTGCTCGGCCACTCGCTCGAGTCGGACTTCCTCGCGACGCAGGTGCCCGCGATGTCCGACGTCGCGGTCGCGGCGGGGCTTTCGGAGGAGGGCTTCGAGGCGCTGCTGGCGGCAATCTCGGCCGACCCCGAGCGCGCCTTCGAGGACCTGCGACAGCTCCTCTTCGACGCCGCGACGTCGCTCGTCGCGTGCGGATCGCTCGACGAGGCCGCGGAGGCGTTCGCGAAGCTCGACGGGCGCCGCTTCGCGCCCCTCCTCCACCACTTCGAGCTCTCGAACTGGGTGCTCTACGCGCGCGCCTACGCCAAGACGCTCGCCCCCGACCCGGCGGTGCGCGAGGTCGACGCCGCGCTCCGCGCCGCCCCCGTGTCGCTCGACTGGCTCGAGGCCAGCTGGCTCGGTTGACCGGCGACGGACGCGGGGCCCAAGCCGGCCCCACGGACGACGTCTGTCCGCGAGGTGACATCCTCGGTTGAGGCTGCGCGCGGATCCCCTATCCTCCCCCACCCCATGCTGGTCGCCCTCCGCGTCAAGAACTTCATCTTGATGGAATCGCTCGAGCTACAGCTCGAGCCTGGCTTCAACGTCCTCACCGGCGAGACCGGCGCGGGGAAGTCGATCGTCGTCGGCGCGCTCTCGCTCGTGCTCGGCGGGCGCGCGAGCGCCGACGCGATCCGCCCCGGCGCCGCCGAGGCGGAGATCGAGGCGCTCTTCGACGTGCGCGGCTCCGAGCGGGTGAAGGCCGCACTCGAGGCTGCGGGCGCCCCGTTCGACGGCGAGCTCTGCGTGCGCCGCGTCGTGCAGGCCAGCGGTCGCTCGCGGGCGTACCTGAACGGCCGCCTCTGCGCCGCGGGAGAGCTCGTGGCCCTGGCGGGCGAGCTCGCGGACGTCGCGTCGCAGCACGAGAGCGTCGCGCTGACCGACCCGTCGACCCACCTCGGCTACCTCGACCGCTTCGGCAAGCTGCTCGGCGAGCGCGCCGCCCTGGGGGTCGAGGTCGAGCGCGTCGAGGCCGTCGCCTCCGCGCTCGCGGAGGCCCGGAAGCTCGAGCAGGGCCGCGGAGAGCGCGAGGCGTTCCTCACGTTCCAGCTGAAGAGCATCGACGCGCTCGAGCCGCGCCCGGGCGAGCTCGACGAGCTCGACGCCGAGCGCAGCCGCCTGCGGCACGCCGACCGGCTGCACGAGATCACGAGCCGCGCGGCGAGCCGCATCGACGACGGCGACGCGCCCATCGCCGACGAGCTCGCGAAGCTGGCGAAGGAGGTCGCCGCGGCCGCCGCGCTCGACGCGACGCTGGAGGGCCCGGCGCGCGCGCTCGACGCGGCGTACAACGAGCTGCGCGAGGTAGGCCGCGAGCTCGGCCGCTACGCGCAGCGCACGGAGGCCGATCCGGCGCGCCTGGCCGAGGTCGAGGAGCGCATGTTCCGGCTCGAGGGGCTCGCCCGCACGCACGGCCCGACGCTCGACGACGTCATCGCCGCGCGCGCGCGCCTCGCCGCCGATCTCGACGAGCTCTCCGGCATGGGCAGCCGCATCGCCGAGCTCGAGCGGGAGCTCGCGGCGGTCCACGAGGTCGCGGCGACGCAGGCCCGCGAGCTCTCGAAGCGCCGCAAGCAGGCCGCGGACAAGCTCGGCGCGTCGATCTCGACGGAGCTCGCCGATCTCGGCATGGGCGGCGCGCGCGTCGTCGTCGACGTGGCCGCGCTCGGCGGCGGCGGCGGCGAGCTCGCGGTCGACGGCGCGCGCCTCGGCCGCGACGGCATCGACAAGGTCGAGTTCCTCATCTCGCCGAACAAGGGCATCGACCCGCGCCCGCTGCGCCGCATCGCCTCCGGCGGCGAGCTCTCGCGGGCGCTGCTCGCCCTCAAGCGCGTGCTCGCCGAGGGCGGCCCCGCCGGCCTCTACGTGTTCGACGAGGTCGACGCGGGCGTCGGCGGCGCGGTCGCCGACAAGATCGGCCGCGCCATCGCCGACGTCGCGCGACACCACCAGGTGCTGTGCATCACGCACCTCGCGCCGATCGCGGCGTTCGCCGACGCGCACTACGTCGTGAGCAAGCAGAGCGCCGGGACGGTCACGACGAGCGCCGTGCGCCGCGTCGAGAAGAAGGAGCGCACGCAGGAGGTCGCCCGCATGCTCTCCGGCGCGAAGGTCACCGACGCCGCCCTGAAGGCGGCGACCGAGCTCATCCGCTCCGCCCACGCCAGCTAGCGTCGCAGGGGCCGAAACCGCGGCGGTCAGGCGCGCACAGCGACCGCGGCGGCGAACGGGTCCGGGTAGATCTCGCTGCCCGTGAGCGCGCGGCTCCGGTGCGTGAGGACGTCGCACCCCGTCTTCGTGACGACCAGCGTGTGCTCGAACTGCGCGGACAGCGCGCGGTCGGCGGTGAGCACCGTCCACTTGTCCGAGAGGATCTCCACGTCGTAGTCGCCGAGGTTTATCATCGGCTCGATCGTGAAGCACATGCCCGCGCGCAAGCGCAGGCCCTGGCCGCGCTTTCCGACGTGCGACACCTGCGGCGCCTCGTGGAAGGCGCGACCGATGCCGTGACCGACGAACGCGCGGACCACCGAGCACCCCTCGCCCTCGGCGAACTGCTGGATCGCCGCGCCGAGGTCACCGAGGCGCGCGCCTTCGCGGACCTCGGCGATGCCGAGCGCGAGCGCGCGGCGAGCGACCTCGGTGACGTGACGAGCCTCCTTCGTCGGCGTGCCGACGTAGAACGTGGCCGAGGTGTCGCCGTAGAAGCCCTTGTAGATCGTGGTGACGTCGACGTTGACGATGTCGCCCGGGGCGAGCGCGCGCGGCCCCGGGATGCCGTGGCACACGACCTCGTTGATCGACGTGCAGACGCTCTTCGGGAAGCCGTGGTAGTTCAGCGGCGCGGGCCAGCCGCCGCGCTTGACGGTGTCGTCGTGGACGAAGACGTTGATGTCGTCCGTCGTCAGGCCGGGGCGGAGAATCTCGCCGACCGCGAGGAGCGTCTCCGCGGCCATCTGGCTGGCGACACGGATGCCCTCGACCTCGCGGACGGTCTTGATGGAAACGTTGCTCACGAGCCTCTCTCGCGCGACGGTCGCGCCTCGATCACCGGGAAAGCTCGGCGATCATCACGGCCTCTTTGACCGCGGCCGCCAGCTCCGGCGTGTCCGCGGAGAGGTGAAAATGGAGCTCCGGCTCGCCGTCCGTGCTCGCGTAGCGCTGGACGAAGGCGACGAAGGTGAGCCCCCGGAGCCGGCTGTCGAAGGCCTTGGCGAGCGCGTAGCCGCGGGCCTGGGGCTTGATGTTCAGCTCGAAGCTCGTGTCCCGCACGCGGGGCGTGGCGAGCGCGGGAAGCTGCGCCTGGATGACGAGGTGGAACGACACGTCGTCGCCGATCTTGTCGACGGTGACGGTCTGGACGCGGACGCGCCCGACGAAGTCGGCCGTCTGTGCGCGCTCGCGGAGGAGCGGATCGCTGCGCGCGCTGGACGCGTCGAGCGAGAGGCCGAGCGCGGCCGGGTCGATGTCGTCGTCGAAGAGATCGACGGCGCGAGCCTCCCAGCGGACGAGCGGCCGATCGGCGGGGGTCCTCGCCGACCAGCCCGCGTCGCAGCCGACCGCGGGCGCGACCGCGAGCAGGACCGCGAGGACGCACCGGGCCGCCGGCGCCCGGCGTGGAGAGGCGGACAACATGAAGGATTTCATCGGGAACGCGAGCCTCGCAGGGGATTAGCACGTCACGCGCGGCGCGTCAGGCTCGCGCGCCCCCGCAGCGGCGGGCTCCGTTCCATCGAATCGCGGCGCGCGCCGTCCAACGCCCCGTGGATGCGAACGCGGCTCGGATTCTTTCGCCGGGTGAGGACCCCGGTGGTAGGTTCCGGGCGATCCGTGAGCGCCTTCGGCGCCACGAAAGGCCCTGGCGCCCGACCCGGGCGCGAACCGGCCGGAGGTAGGACCGATGAACGCGAACAGGCTTTTTGGTGCGGTCCTTTCGGCGGGGCTCTGCCTCGGTGCGATGACGCACACGAGCGACGCCCTCGCGGACAAGAGCGGCAAGCCCGCCAAGAAGGAGGCGGCCCCCGCTCCGCCCGTCGATCCCCCCGACACGAAGAAGCCGATCGTGATGCCGCTCGCCGGCATCACCTGGGGCATGAGCCAGAAGCAGGTCTTCGAGGCGATCGATCGGGTGCTCGACGAGGCCTACCGGCCGCTCTACGGCAAGGTCTCGCCGGGCGTGAAGATGAAGGCGCTCGACGCCGCGCTCGCCGAGGACAAGGACCAGTTCCGTCGCAGCCGCATCGACTTCGGCAAGCTGCCGACGGGCGTCGACGCGACGCCGCTCCGGGGCGAGTACACCTACCTGAACAAGGAGTTCATGCTCGAGCTGACCCGCGAGGGCGCCTCGAAGCACTTCTTCTTCATCCAGGACAAGCTCTGGAAGATCCTCGACGACGTGAAGCTGAGCGAGCGGAGCGTGCTCGGCGCCACGTACCAGGACGCCGTCGCCAAGCTCGCGACGACGTACGGCGTGCCGGGCCGCGTGCTCGGCGCCGACTACGAGAAGGGCCGCGCGAGCACCGAGGTCGACTGGAAGGACGCCACGACGCACCTCCGGGCCATCCAGCGCTCCGACACCGCGCTCTCGCTCGGGTACGAGGACATTGCCACGCTCGGCCTCCTGGCCACGCTGCGCACCGCCAAGCCGGAGAAGGACGACGGCGTCGACCCGGCGGTGGCCGCGATCATGCGCAAGGGCGGCGACGACAAGGGTGGCCCTCCCAAGAAGGAGGAGCCGAGCAAGGAACCGAAGAAGGACGGACGGAAGCCGCGCCCGTAGGGACGCGACGCCGGTCGGTCGAGCGGGTCGGGCCTCCGGGTCCGGCCCGTTCGTGTTTTGTGAACGCGCTCGCGGCCAGGGCGCCAGGCGCCTGGGGGCCCGGCGGTCAGACGAGCGAGGCGCCCTCGGGGATGCGCACGCCGGTGGTCACGAAGACCTTGGCGTTCGGCGCGAGGGCGTGGACGGCGGGCTCGATGACGCTGCGGGTGGTCAGCGTGACGCCGGGGCAGCCGGAGCATGTACCCGACAGGTGCAACGTGACCTGGTCGGGCTCGATGCCGACGACGTGGAGCTCGCCGCCGTCGGCGCGCACGAGCGGCGCGATCACGTCGCGGCAGAGCGTGAGCAGCTGGTCAATCGTCGCAGGCATCCAGTGTCCGTCCGTCGGGGCGTCGGGGGGAGCGAGGGCGACGGGCCCCCGCGTCGGCGCGTCGCGCCGAGCTCGCGCGTCGACGCACGCCGACGCCGAACAGGAGGCACGTTAGCACGGCCACGAGCGACGAGGACGAAGCCTGGCGCGATCCCGGCAGGGCGCAACCACAACCGCCCCCCGGGTCGGCGGGCGCCTCGTCCGCTCCGTGGCCGGAGAGCCCCGACGACGGGTCGCCTTCGGGGGCCGCACCGCCCTCGCCGCCTTCGCCGGGCGCGCCGCCCGCTCCGCCGCCGCCGGACGTCGCGTCGTCACCGACGCGCAGGTAGTCGAGCTCGACCTTGCCCGGGCCAGAGTCGAAGGGGCGGAAGCGGAGCTTGGTGATGGTGCCGGTCCAGCCGGCGACCGCCGATGCATCGACCACGAGCTCGTGGAACTGGCCGTCCGCGGGCACGTCGAGCGGGATCACCTTGTCCTCACCCATCGTCGGCGATGCGTCGGTCGCGAAGTCGAGGCGCGAGGCGCCCGTGCCCCCGCTGCGCCGCGCGCGGAGCGACACGAACGGGCGGGCCGCGGCGGGAAAGGAGGTGTCGGGGCCGATCGCCGCGGGGCCCGGCGCGTCCGCGTCGAGGACGAGCACCTTGCCCTGCGCGTCCGGCGTGAGGGTGGCGCCCCCCTCGGCCGTGAAGCCCTCGAGGACGCCGCCGTCCCACTCCCAGCGCGTGTGGCTGTACACGTCGAGGGCGCCGCGCGCCTCGAGCACGCCGCCGCCGGACGTCTGCGAGCCGTCGTTCGTGGGCGCGTCGCCGAAGCCGGCCTGGTGGTACCGGTCGTCGACGTCGGCGACCCAGAACCGGACCTCCGGGGCTGCGGAGAGGCCGATCGAGTACTGAGCCGCGGAGAACGTGAGCGTGACGCGCTTGGTCTCGCCGGGCGAGAGCTGCCCGAGCTTCAGGGTGAACGAGGAGCCCGGAGGCGTGCCGTGCGGCGGGTTGTCGGGGCTCGAGCTCGCGTCGTTCTCGGTGAACGTGCCCGGATGCTGCCAGTCGCTCTCGACCAGGTAGTCGATGGACGCGATCCAGGGCGATCCCACCGAGACGCCGACGTTCACGACCTTCGCGGCGGAGTCGCCCTGGTTCAGGACCGAGAGGGCCGCGTGGTGGACCTCGCCCTCGAACGCGTCGGGGACGCCCTTCGAGCCGTGATCGCCGAAGAAGTCCTTCGCGTCGAGCAGCGAGAGAGAGGGCCAGACGTCCGGGGCCCCGGCGGGCGGCGGGCCGCCGCAATTGGCACCCTTCGCGAAGCCCCCGGCGGGCGACTTCTCGATGCGCGCCTGCGTCTGCGGGCCATAGACGCCGTCCTCGTCGATCGGGTCTCCGGGGTTGTTCGAGTTCCAGAGCTGCTGGAAGGCGAGAACGTCCGTGCCCTTGTGAACGACCGCGTCCGGCCCGGCGTAGTCGAAATGCACCGGATCGGCGCCGCCGTACCATTGAAAGCCCTCGGCCTCGAGCGCGGCCTGCCAGGTGCCGTGCTCGGAGACGTCGAGGGCGAGGCCGGTCTCGTGGTTCGAGTTGCCGGGCTTGGCGGCGAGGCCGATGCCGCACTGCTGGTTCTGGTACCAGCGATAGAGCATGTACTGCTGCACCACCGTGCGGAGCATCGAGTTGACCGTCATGGTCGTCCCGGGGTGCTTCTTCGCCGCGGCCACGAAGGCGTCGCGCGCCGGCTGCTCGAGGTAGGCGAAGACGGCCGCGCCGAAGTCCACGTTCGGCTGGGCCGGGACCGCGACATACGCGCCGGGAGTGGCGCAGTCGGCCTGCTCGACGACCTGCTGGGCGAGGGCCTTCACGCTCGCGGTGGAGCAACCGTTCTGCACGGCCTCGGCGACGGTCTCGGCCTGAATGGCCTCGCCGACCGGCTCGGGGCCGTCGGGCTCCCCTCCCGGCGCGCCCCCGCAGCCCGAGAGCGCGAGCGCGGCGACGAGGGCCTGGACGGCGCCGGTCCGCCGGTCAATCGAGCGTCTTGCAGTCGGCCGCACAGCCGTCTCCTCCCTGGGTGTTGCCGTCGTCGCACGCCTCGCCGCCGTCGACGACGCCGTCGCCGCAGAATGGAATGGTGCAGTCGGTGCGGCACGCGGAGGCCGCCCCGAGCGAGGTGATGGTGACCGGCTGATCGAGCGCGAGGTCGTGGCGCAGCTCGTCCGAGTCGACCCACACGAAGCGCAAGATACCCTGCAGGAAGGTGGGAGTGACCGTCACGGACCACGCGCCCGGGAACGGCAGGCCCGAGAGGACGCCCCCGTCGGAGCTGTGGATGAAGTGCCAGTCTCCGCGAGCGGTCGTGGGCGAGTCCTTGAAGAGCTCCTGGGCGTCGTCATCCGCGACGGAGACGAAGGTCGCCTCCGGCAGGCCCTCGAACGACATGCGGGCGCGCCCCTCGGGCTGGTCCTCGCCGCTCGTGATCTGGTCGATGCCGTGATTGGCAAACAGGCTGAGCAGGCCCGTCGAGGTGTCGCGGTAGAGGTAGAGGCGGCTCTCGCCGAGGGCCTCGATCAGGGTGTGGCCGCTGCCGTCCTGGTACGAGTAGAAGAGCGCCGCGTCGCCGACGCGGTCGAGCGGCCTCACGGCGGCGGAGAAGGCGCCTTGGGCGACGCGGAGCGCGGGGGTGTCGAGGTTCTCGGGGCCGAGATCGCAGTCCTCGCCGGGGCCGAGGAGGCCGTCGCCGCAGACCGAAGGGAGCTGGCCGCCGGCGCCGCCGGTCGCGACCACGCCGCCCGATCCCCCGTGGCCGCCCGCGCCCTGCCCGCCCTGGCCCGCGCCGCCCGCCGAGGTCGCGACGGTCACCGCGTCGGCGCCGTACAGGCTCGATCGGCCGCCGCAGCCGATCGCGACGACCGAGGCCACGAAAGGAGCCAGCCAGCGCTTCATCGGGGGGATGATACGCGGCGCGCGCGCGGCGCCGACGGACAAATCGCCGGGCCGATCGCGGCGGGCGATCAGATCTCCGACATGATCACGGCGACCCCGGTGTCCGCCGCGAGGTCCGGCGTCCGTGACGCGGCGACGCCGTACATGCGGCCGGTGATCTCGACGCGGCCGCGCCAGGGGGCGGAGGCCGCCTTGCCGAGGAGGTCGAGCTTCTCGAGCGCCGCGGCGTCGATGTCGGGCGTGAGCGGCGCGCCGTAGACCTTCGCGCCCTTCAGGGCGAAGGCGTAGAGCAGCGGCGCCGGCCGCCCGCTCTGCTTCGCGGCCTCGACGACGTCGCGCTTCGCGGTCTCCTCGAGGTGGTAGGCGAAGCGGCGAAACGACCAGCCGGTCACGAAGAGGCCCTTGAGATCGCCCTTCGGGTCCTTCACCGCGTGCGCGACGACCCAGTTGTGGTCGGGGCCGCTGCGGACGCCACGCATCTCGGGCATTTCGCCGAAGATCTCGACGACCCCGCTCGACGGGTCGAGGGCCTTCTTCAGGGGCGGGAAGGCCGCGAAGACCGAGTGGTGGGCGAGGAGATCGGGGTCGGCCTCGCTGCGCTGGACGACGCCGCTCGGGTCGGCGAAGGAGAAGAACGTGCTCTTGGCGACGGCGAGGTCGAGCACGGCCGCGCGCGCGGCGGCGATGGCGCGCTGGAGCGCGGCCGGGTTCGCCCCGGGGTCGGCGTCGACGAGCCCGCCTAGCTTGGCCGCGCCGATCGGCAGGCCGCGGCGCACCTGCGCGGCGTCCGCCGTCACGACCGGCACGAGCTTCGCGCAGGCGTCGGCGGCCTTCTGCTCGGAGAGCTTGCCGCCGTCGTCGCAGGCGGAGATCGCGGTGGCGGCGAGCGCGAGAGCGATCGAAGGGGCGGATAGCGAGCGCATCAGAAGGCCTCCGGCGTGACGAACACCACCTCGACGCGGGCGTTGCGCGCGCGGTCGCGGCCCCGCGGGTCGACGACGGGAGCGCGAGCGCCCGCGGCGACGACCTCGACGCGTTCGACCCGCTGGGCGCGCAGGACCTTGGCGACCGCCTCGGCGCGCGCGGCCCCTTCGGCGCGGTCCTTGTCGGTCGGATCCTTGTCGGTGTGGATCACGACCTCGACCGGGAAGGCCGGGTGCGCGGCGGCGACCCGACCGAGCGCGGCGAGGCGGGACTCCCCGTCCTTCGTGAGCGACGCGCCCTTCCACGCGCCGCGGATCGTGACCACGACGCCCCGGTCGTCGCGCGACGGGCTCCACGAGCCGGCCGCGGAGAGCTCGGTCAGCAGCGCGTCGCCGGCGCCGGGCGCCTTGCCCACCGGCGTGCCCGCGCGGCGGGCGAGCGTGAGGGCCGCGAGGCACCGCGCGCGCGCCCGGGTGGCGTGGTCGATCGGCGCCGAGCCCTTGGGGGCGGCGAGGTCGGCCTCGAGGCGCAGGGCCTCGGCGCTCGCGGCCTCGAGATCGGCGGACGGGTCGGCGGCCTTCGCGGCGGGCGCGGCCGACGCGGGCGGGGCCGACGCGGGCGGCGGCGTGGGCGAGGCGGCGAGGAGCTTCGCGGCGCCGCAGAGCATGCGGGCCTCGAGCGCGAGCGCGCGCGCGGCGGCGAGGCGAGCCGTCTCGCGGGCCGGGTCCGCGGGGCCGGAGGGCACGACCGCCTGGGCGTCGCGCGCGACCTTCACCTTGATCTCGATCGCATCCGCCTCGGCCGCGACGCGGAGCTGCTCGCCGTCGAGCGTCGCGGCCTCGGGGTCGAGCGCCGCCACCTTGGCCTGCGCGTCGGCGGCACCCTGGTCGGCGCGCGCGATGCGGGCGAGCGCCGCCGCGTGGGCGTAGGCAGCGATGGCGCGCTCGCCGAGGATCTGCGCGCTGGCGAGGTCGCCCGCGTCCGCCGCGGCGCGCGCCTCGGCGCGGAGCTTCTCCCCGTGCAGGAAGGCCTGCGGCGCGAACGTCCTCGCCTCCACGGCGCCGGCCCCCTTGCCCACCTCGTCGGCCTGCGAGAGCACGGCGGGCCTGGGCACCGGCGCGCAGCCGCCGAGGGGCGCCGCGACGGCGACCCCGATCGCGGCGACGATCGCGGCGCGCGACCAGCGGAGACGCGCGATCACTTGGCCACCTTCTTCTTCGCGGGCGCCTTCGCGGGCTTGCCTGCGCCCCCGGGTCGACGTTCGCCGCCCTGCTTCTTCGCGCCGGGCGCGGTGCGCGCGTCCTCCTGATCGGCGGCGGCCTTCGCCGCGTCGCGCGCTTCGGTCTCGGCGCGATCGAGCTCGGCGGCGGCGCGGGCTCGCCGGGCCTGCGTCTCCGCGAGCAGCGCGCGGGCGCGCTCGACCTGCGCCTCGAGCTTTCGGGCCTTGTGCTGTTCGGCGCCGGCCGCGTCCTCGGCGGCGACCGCGCGCAGGAGATCGCGCGCCATCTCGGACCACTCGAGCGCGAGCCCCGCGAGCTCACCCGCGTGCTTCACGTCGCCCGAGGTGCGCGCGCCGCGGGCCCGCTCGAGCGCCTCGCGCGCCCGCCGCACGGGCTCGGCGACCACCTTCGCGGCGCGCCCTTCGGCCCCCGGCAGGGCCGGGAGCGCGTCCTTCGCGGACGGCGCGGCGCCGGCGGGCTTGCGCTGGTCGAGGTCCTTCACCTTCGCGTCGACGTCGGCGATCACCTTCTCCGCGGTCGCGCCGTCGCCGGGAGGCGAGGGCGGCGTCGGCGCGGAGGAGATCGGCTCGTGGAGGCCGTGCGCCCGGGCGGGCGCGGCCGCGGAGAGCCCGCAGGCGAGGACGATCGCGGCCGCCGTCCGGGACGCGAGGCCGGTGCGCCGACCGATCGGCTGCGCGGCGGAGGCCGAGGGAGGGGTCGTGGGACGCACGGACGCGAGGTAGCAAAGCGCGTCCGCGCGAGCAAGGGCGAGGCCGGAGGCAGCGCGATCAGCGATCGGCGAGCAAGGCGTCGATGGCCGCGTCGATCGCGCGGACGTCGGCCTCGTCGCCGCCGATGCGCACGACGCGCACGGCGCCGCGGCGGTCGAAGACGAACGTGGTCGGCAGCTCGGCGCCGACGCGCAGCGCGCCGCGCACCTGGCCCTCGGCGTCGACGACGTTGGGATAGGTGACGCCGAGCTGCTTCACGAGGTCCTGGACGAGACCGGGATTGTCGTCGGCGGCAATGCCAATCACCGAGAAGCCGGCCGACTGCTTGTCTCGAAAGAGGGCCTGGAGGTGCGGCATCTCGGCGAGGCAGGGCTTGCAGCTCGACTGCCACACCTCGACGACGGTGACCTTGCCGGGGGTCGGGAGGGAGACCATCGCGCCGTCGAGGGACATCTCCTTGCGGGGAGCGGGCGTCTGGGCGACGAGCGGGTGCGGCTCGGTGGAGAGCGGGGCGGCCCCGCAGGCGGGGAGCGCGAGGGTGCGAGTCAGGGCGACGGCGAACAGGCGGGGCGGCGTCGGGGGCGAAGGTACGGGACGGCGCGGGGCGGTGCGAAGCGCGGCGCGTGGGGGCGGCGCCTGCGCGGCGTCGCGTCGCAGGGCGATCCGTTCGTCGAGGTGTGGCGGCGCGACGGGGAGTCGTGGCGACCTGCCGAGTACGGGCCGGGCGAGACGGTGAAGCTCGGGTCGATCGAGGCGGAGCTGAGCGTCGACGAGCTGTAGGCGCGGGGGGTCGAGGGGCAGGGGGACGCGGGCGGGTGCCGCGACCCGGGCCGCGCGATCTGCGACGCGCTCTCTGCCGCCGCGGGCGCCGGAACGCCCGCGCGCGCTCGATCAGGTCACTGCTCCGTGCAGACGAAGTAGCCCTTCGGGAGCAGCTGGCTCGGCTGGCAAACCACCTTTCCGCCCATCATGGGAGGTGGGCACTGGCCAGGATCGGGGTTGCTCGGGTCGCAGATCACCACGTCCGGCATGTCGCAGGTGTCGCGGCAGGTGACGCGGCGATAATGCGGGTCGTCCGGGCCGCCGTTCTGCGCGCGACGCCCGCAGCAGATCAGGCCTCCCTGGCAGTCGCTCGGGAGCATGCACTCGATGAGCGTCTCGGAGGACCCCGGACCGCCGCACTGCGCGCCCCCGGGCAGGCAGCTGCCGTCGCTCGCCAGGTTCGACCAGCAGCACTCCTCGCCCGGAGCGCAGCTGCCGACGGGACCGCACGGCAGCGCGGGCGCGCCGGTGCTCGTGCCGGTGCTCGTGCCGGTCGACGTCCCCGTGGACGTCCCGGTGCCGGTCGAGGTGCCGGTCCCGGTGCCGGTCGACGTCCCGGTCGACGTCCCGGTGCTCGTGGCGGTCCCGGTGCCGGTCGATCCGCTCGAAGTGTTCGACGCGGTGGTCGTGGCGACACCGCCTCCGGTGCCCGTCGCGGTGCCAGTCGTCGCGCCGCCTCCCGCGCCGGAGCTCGTCCCCGCGGGGGAGACGCGATCCACGGTGACGTTGCCACCACAGGCTGCGAGCAAGGCGAAGAGTGCGAGATAAGGCGAACGCATCGAGGACTCCGGAGCGACTCGGGTTCGATCGCGCCTCCACGGCGCGGCCCCGGACGCAGGGCGTGATCATGGATCAGGTGGGGGGCACCGCGCACGCGTTCTCTGCTCCGCGGGGCGAAAGGCGACGTGCGCGGCGAAAGATTCCAGCCGCATTGCGGGGCCGCCGGGGCGCCGCGACGCAGGGCGCCTGATAGAGTGGTCGGCGCGATGGAGCGCGAGATCCTCCACGTCGACATGGACGCCTTCTTCGCGTCGGTCGAGGAGCTCGACGACCCCTCGCTCCGCGGGCGGCCGGTGCTGGTCGGCGGAGCCTCGCGGCGCGGCGTGGTCGCGGCGGCGTCGTACGCGGCGCGGCGCTTCGGGGCGCGATCGGCGATGCCCATGGCGGAGGCGATCCGGCGCTGCCCCGACGCGGTCGTGGTGGCGCCGCGGCGCGAGCGCTACGCGGAGGTGAGCGCGGCCGTGTTCGCGATCTTCCGGCGGTACACGCCGCTCGTGGAGGGGCTCTCGTTCGACGAGGCGTTCCTCGACGTGACCGCGAGCCGGTCGCTGTTTGGCGACGGCACCTCGATCGCGCGGCGCATCAAGGCCGAGATCCGCGGCGAGATCGGCCTGACCGCGTCCGCCGGGGTCGCCCCCTGCAAGTTCGCTGCGAAGATCGCGAGCGACCTCGAGAAGCCCGACGGCCTCGTCGTCGTCGAGGGCGACGTCGCGGCGTTCCTCGCGCCGCTCGCGCTCGAGCGCATGTGGGGAGTCGGCCCGAAGGCCGCCGCGCGCCTGCGTGCGGCCGGCTTCGCCACGATCGGGGACCTCGCGCGCGCCGATTCGCGGCGGCTCGAGCAGCTGATGGGAGAGAGCTGGGCTCCCCACGTGCAAGGGCTGGCGCGCGGCCTCGACGAGCGGCCGGTGGATCCCGACCGGGAGGCGGTGTCGATCGGCGCCGAGGAGACCTACGATCGCGACGTCGTCACGCGGCGCGGCCTGGAGCTCTGCCTGCTCGACCACGCGGGGCGCGTCGCGCAGCGCCTCGTGCACGAGGGGCTCGCCGGCGACGTCGTGGTCGTGAAGCTGAAGTACGCCGACTTCACGCTGCGCACGCGGAGGACCACGCTGCCCGATCCGGTCGCCGACACCGACTCGATCTACGGCGCGGCCCGCGCGCTGCTCTCCCGGTTCGACCTCGCGGCGTCGCGCGACGCGGTCCGCCCGGTGCGCCTCGTGGGCGTGACGGTCGCCGGGCTCGTGGCCGAGCCGGCCGAGGGGACGCTCTCGCTGTTCGCCGAGGAGCGATCGCCCGAGCGCGGGCGCAAGCTCGAGGAGGTCGTCTCGAAGATCGCGGACCGCTTCGGCGGGGCCGGCGTCACGCGGGCGGCGCTGCTCGAGCGCGGGGGCAACCCAAGGCGGTAGTCAGCGGCGCGTCGGAGTGATTCGATGCCTCCCCAACTCCCCATGCGAACCCTGCCCATTCTCTCGCTCCTCGCGCTCGCGGCGTGCACCAGCGCCGCTCCCCTCCCGCCCGCGACGCCGGCCGCGCCGCCGCCGGCCGCCACCGCGCCCGTCGCGGCCCCGGCCCCACCGGCCCCGACGGATCCGTTCGCGCTCGAGGGCGGGCTGCGCGACGAGCCGAACAACCTGATCACGCCCGGGCCGGTGACCGCGAAGCTCGAGAAGGCGCCGAAGGGGATCGCGGCGCCCCCGGCGGTGTGCGCCGAATACCTGAAGCGCAAGCCCGCGGGGAAGAACGCGTGCGGCAGCTCGGGCAGCGCGATACCGCCGCTCGACACGGCGCTCGCCGAGGCCGACCCGGTCCGCCGCGACGCGCTGCTCACCGACCTCGAGGGGTGCGCCGCGATCCCGGCCGGCCTGGTGCGCGCGCTGCGGGCCGAGCTCGCGCCGCGCGGCTGCGGCGACGTGATCATCGAGCCGGTGCTCGCGAAGGCGAGCGACCGCCTCACGCCCGCCGTCCATCACGCCCTCTTCGGCCTCGCGCTCGGAGCGCGCCTGACCCGCGCCGTGGTCTCGGCGCCCAAGCTCGCCGCGCCATACGACCGCGCGCGCGTCGCGGCCCACCTGAAGGGGCCGCTGCGCGAGTGGATCGTCGAGCAGGTCGCCGCGATCGAGGAGATCTCGCGCCACGGGGTGAACCTCGCGCAGTACGGCAAGGGCGTCGTCGCGGTCGAGGCCGGGCTCGCCGAGATGCGCTTCGTCGAGGCCGTGCGCAGCGGCCCCATCCCCGACGAGTTCCTCAAGGACGCGGAGCTCAAGAACCTGTACTTCGGCGCGCTCGACGAGGCGCTCGAGCCCCGCAAGGCGCGCGGCCGCGACGCCGCGCTCGTGGGGCTGCGCGAGCTCGCGTCCCTCGGCGTGATCCACGACGATCGCGTCGACCACGCGCGCAAGCTCCTGAGCGAGCTGTACGGCGGCCGGCGCGTCGACGCGCTCGACGGCCTGCTGCTGCCGGCGCTGCCGCCCGCGCAGCCGACGACGGCCGAGGAGCGCGTCGCGGCGCGCCTGCCCACGTTCTACGCCGGGATCGTGATCCCGCCGAAGAGCGCGCTCGGGGCCGGGACGCTGCGCGGCCTGCTCGACCGCGGCGTGCCCGCGGCGGCGCGGATCGAGCTGCGCGAGGCGGCATCGCTGCCGGCCGAGGTGCGCGCGCTCTTCGCCCGCGCGCGGCTCGATCTCGGCCGCCTGTACTGGCGCGCGTTCGACTTCGATCGCGCCGCCGCGCTCGCCTCCGACGTGGACGGCGGCAAGGGGCGGCCGGCCGACGCGACGATGCTGCTCGCGGTCGCGGCCGGGCTGCGCGGCGGGCCCGAGGACGTCGCTCAGCTCATGCGGCGCGCGCCCATGGAGGCGCTCGGGATGGGCAAGGTCGCGGCGCTCGACGCCATCGCCGGCGCGACGCCGCCCGGGCCGTTCGCCGGGATGGCGGCGTTCGACGCCGCGTACCTCCGCGAGCTCGCGACGCCGCAGGGCGCGGACGCGGCGCATTTCCAGGACGTCGCGACCCGCTACCGCAAGGCCGCGAGCTTGCTCTCCGACGCGAAGGAGCGCGCGAAGGCCGAGGAGCGCGCGAAGGCGGCCGAGGCGACCGCGGCCGCGATCAAGCCGTAGCGCGCGATCGCCGACGCGCGATCGCGCCGCGGGGCGCGTGGTGCTACGCCCCGGCGCGTGACCTCGCGCCTCGTGACCATCGACTGCGACTACCTCGCGCCCGAGCTCGCCGCCGCGTACCTCCGCATCGAGGGGGACGAGGCGGCGTTCGTCGAAGCGAACACCGCGCGCGCCGTGCCGAAGCTGCTCGCCGCGCTGGCGCGCGCGGGGCTCGCGCCCGAGCAGGTGCGCTGGGTGATCATCACGCACGTACACCTCGACCACGCCGCGGGCGCGTCGGCGCTGCTCGCGGCCTGTCCGAACGCGCGGCTCGTCGCCCACCCGCGCGCGGCGCGCCACGCGAAGGCGCCGGGCAAGCTCGTCGCGAGCGCGAAGGCGGTCTACGGCGAGGCGCGATTCGAGGCGATCTACGGGGCGATCGAGCCGATCGACGCGGCCCGGGTCGACGAGGTCGAGGACGCGGCGACGCGCGATCTCGGGGGCGCGACGCTCACGTTCCTGCACACGCGAGGGCACGCGAACCACCACCTCGTCGTGCACGACCCGGCCCGGGGCACGGTCTTCACCGGCGACGCGTTCGGGCTCGTCTACCCGCGCTTGCAGCGCGCGGGCCGCTTCGCGCTGCCGTCGACGAGCCCCACGGACTTCGACGCGGTCGCCGCGCGAGCGAGCGTCGATCGCGTGCTGGCGCTCGGGACGCGGAGCGTGTGCCCGACGCACTTCGGCGAGTACGAGGATCGCGAGGCGATCGCGGCGCAGCTGCGTCGGTGGATCGACTTCTCCGAGGCGCTCGTCGCGGAGGCGCGGGGGCGCGGGCAGGGCGCGGCCGCGGTGAAGCCCGCGATCCGCGCGGCGCTCGACGCGGAGCTCGATCGCGCCGCGGCGGAGGCCGGGATCGCGCTCGACGAGGGCGATCGGACGCTCCTCGAGCTCGATCTGGACCTCAACGCGCAGGGGCTCGCGCACGCCGCCACGCGGACGGATCGCGCTTCGTAGCGAGCCTCGCGCAGGTCACTGCGGCCTGCCCTGCGCGACCCAGCTCTCGACGATCTGCAGCTCCTCGGGCGTCACCGCCGGGAGGCCGAGCGGCATCCCGCGCACGTTCGGGTCCGGGCGGCCGGCCTCCTCGTCCTGCCGCGCGAGGAGCGATCCGACGAGGCGCGAGGCGCCGTTCGGCTGCGGCGTGAACACGCTGCGGCGCTCGCCGTGGTCGTCGAGCGATCCGGCCGCCACGCCGCCGTAGCTGCCGAGGTTCAAGCCGCGCGGCGCGAAGCCGAGGCCGCCCGAGTTGCCGGGGCCGCCGTCGCCGAGCGCGTAGTCGGGCTCGGAGTGGCAATGGCGGCACGTCTTGCGCAGCACGCGCAGCTCGACCTCCTCGAACGACACGCGACGCGCGAGGAGCGGGAGCCGCGGCGCGTGCGGGCGCGGCGCCTCGGGCGCGAGCGGCGCGGTGATCAGGTACGCCGCGACGTCCCGGGCCTCGGCCGGCGTGAGGCCGAGCGACGGCATGACCGTGTCGGGCTTCTGCGCCTTCGGATCGAGCAGCCAGCGCACGAGCTCGGCGGGGCCGAGGCGGTCGCGCGTGAAGCGCAGATCGGGCGCGAGCGCGACCTGCGTGCGCGGGTCGGGGGCGAACGCCGCGGGGCGCTGGTCGGCGCCGGGCAAGGGCGCCGCGCCCGAGAGCTCGTGGCAACCGCCGCAGCCGCGCGTCTCGACGAGAGCACGCCCGCGCGCGGGGTCGGCGCCCGCGAGCGACACGGGCGGCGCGGGGTGCGCGTCGCGGGTGAGGTACGCCGCGACGTCGTGCGCCTCGGCGCGGGTGATGGCGAGGCGCGGCATCGTCGACGCGAGGTGCGGTCGGACGTCGCGCGGGTCGATCAGGAACCGCTCGATCCACGCCCGCTTCGCGATCGCGCCGATCGACACGAGCGAGGGCACCTCGCGCAGCGTGACCAGGTTGCCCCGCCAGCGCGCGAGCGTGTCCGCGGGCGCCGAGAAGCGCCCGGCGAGGATGTCCTGATGGCAGCGCACGCAGTGGCGGTCCTGCGCCGCGGCGGCAAAGCCGGTGCCGTCGTGGCAGCGGTTGCACTCGAACCGAAGGACGAGCTTCTTGCCACGGTCCGCGTCGCCCGGCGGCGCCGTGTCGTCGTCGGCCTGCGCGCCCGGCGCGGCCTGCGCGACGACCGCGCTCGCCGCGCCCGTCGCCGGCGCGGGCGCGCGCTCCTCGCCGCCGCACGCCGCGAACTCAGCGGCGGCGACGATCCCGACGACGAGCCGCCTCATGGCTAGCTCGACCGGCCGACCGCGCCGCCGAGCTGGCAGACGCTGGCCGTCCTCGACATGGCCTCGCAGCGCTTGACCGCGGCGTCGCGCCCCGCCGCGTCGCCCGCATCCTGGCGCAGCCGCGCGAGCGCCGCGTAGGCCTCGGGGCTCGCGATCAGGTCCTTCTCCGCGAGCCCGCCGAGGAGCTTCACGGCCTCGTCCTTGTGGGGCGCGAGCTTCGACAGCGCCTCGCCGAGATCGCTCTTCACCGCCGGGTCGTTGCTCCGCACCGTGTCGAGCTTGCGCAGCTTCGCCGCCGCCCACTCGAGGTTCTTGCGCCGATCGCCGTCGGTCTTGCCGCGCCAGGAGCCGAGGATCCCGCCGGGGACGAGCCGATCGATCGCCAGCGCGCCGTCCGACCGCACGGCGGCGAGCGCGAGCGTGCGCAGCGCGCGCTGCGCGAGCGGATCGCGCCGGGCCACGCCCGACGTCGCCAGGTCCGGGAACATGCGCAGCACGCTGCTCGCCGCCTCCGCGTGGCGCCCGCGCTGCAGGGCCTTTTCGGCCTGCGCGACGCCCAGGATGCGCGGGTCGACGAGCGGCGCGACCTCCTCGCCGCACGCGCGCGCGTCGCCTCCCACCGTCGCCACCGCGGCCACCGACAGCCCCCCGAGAACCAGCCCCAGCATCGCGCGCACGTTCATCGAGTCCTCCGTTCGTTCGCCCGCCGAGGACGCACCCCCGCCCTGCGACGGCGCCGCATGGGCCCTCGCGCGAACGTTCGCGCCCACCTACGCCCCCCATCGCGGAGGGCCCGGCTTCTGTGACAACGCCCGGGCCGCGAGGTTTGCTTCCGCCGCAGGTCGCTCGAACAAAGCGCGACCTCGCGGCGGAAAAATCTACCAGGTGCCGAGCGGGTCCTTGCGACGCGGCGCGGGCGCGGCCCTCGGGCGCGAGGTCGCAGCGCCCCGCGGCGCGCGGGAGACAGGCCACGCCCCGGCGGCGGGCGCCGTGACGACCGGCGCGGCCGACCCCACCACCTCGACCGTCGACGCGTCGGGAGCGTCGGCGAACGCGGGCGCGAGCGTCGGCGCGGTCGGCGCGGCCGTGACCCCGACCGTCGGCGCGGGGACGGACCGCGCGAGCGCCGCCTCGGGATCTCCCTCGCCCGCGAGCCGCCCGCGCATCGCGACCAGGAGCGTGATCGCCACCGCGAGCGCGCCCGCGCCGACGCCGAACGCGACGAGCGCCTGGTTCTGCGACGCGCGCGCGGGCCCACCGGCCGCCCTCGACGCCCCGCCGGGCCGACCCGAGTCCGCCGCCCCCGGCGCGCTCGTGCGCGGCGCGCCGACCACGACGCCGTCGCGCTCGGCCGCGCCCCGCAGCGCATCGGCGAACGCGCGCGCCGAGGCGAAGCGGTCCTCCTGGCGGAACGACAGCCCGCGATCGATCACCTTCCCCACCGACGGCGGCAGCCCCGGCAGCGCCTTGCCGATCGGCGCGGCCGGCTTGGTCATGGCCGCGAGCAGCTGCTTCTGCACCGTGGCGGCCTCGTGCACGACGCGGCCCGTGAGCAAGGTGTAGAGCGTCGCGGCCGCAGCCCAGAGATCGGTGCGCGCGTCGACCTTCTCCCAGTCCCCGAGGGCCTGCTCGGGCGGCATGAAGGCCGGCGTCCCCATGGCATTTCCGGCGCGCGTCGCGCGGCTCTCCACCGGCTCGGCGTCGAGCTCGCGCAGGCCGGCGATGCCGAAATCGAGCACCTTGACGTGCCCGGTCCGCGTGAGAAAGAGGTTCTCGGGCTTGATGTCGCGGTGGATGATCCCCTCGTCGTGCGCCGCGCCGAGCACGTCGAGCAGCTGATCGGCGATCGCGAGCACGTCGCCGATCGGAAGGCGCTGGTCGGATCGGCGGTTCGCCCGCGCGTCGACCGTCTCGCCCTCGAGCAGCTCCATCACGAGGTAGACCGATCCGTCGTCGGTCTGGTCGTCGTCGAGCACGCGCACGGCGCCGGTGTGGACCACGCGGTTGGCGACGTAGCCCTCGCGCTGGAAGCGCGCGCGCGCCTCGGCGTCGATGGCCATCTCCGGATGGAGCATCTTGACGGCGCCGAGCGTGCCATTGCGGTGGGTCGCCGCGTAGACGGCCGCCATGCCGCCGAGGCCGAGGAGCCGGTCGAGCCTCCACTTGTCGCGCAGGACCGTCCCGATGCGCGACTCGGCCCGGCGCGTCAGGGGATCGCCGGGCGAAGGGGGCGGCACGCCTTCATGGTTCGACGTGGGACCGAGCGCGTCAAGGTCACGGCGGGCCCGGCAGCCTCGTACGATTGCGGAGGCCGCCGAGGACCTCCCGGATCTCGTGCTCGGAGAGGAAGGTGCCCCACGCTTGCGACACCTCGCCGCCGAGCAGAGAGCGCTGCCTCCTCTCCGCTCATCGCCCGATCAGGCCGAAGCGTGACGCGACCGCGCGCGCCGCGGGGTCGGGCCCTTCAGCCTGGCCCGCGCCGCCGCGGGGATGCGCCCGGGACGGCCCGCCTCGATCGACGCGAGCGCCCGAGCCGCCTCGCGCGATCGCGCGCCCCTCAGTAGAGCTCGCAGGCCTTCTGCGTCTCGCCCTTGTCGATGACGCAGATGTCGCCGGATCCGTTGCCGCCGTCGAAGGTGTCGAGGCCGGCCGCGCCGTCGAGGTAGTCGTCGCCGTCCCCGCCGACGAGGAGATCGTCGCCGTCGTCGCCGTACATCGTGTCGTTGCCGCCGCGACCCGAGATCTTGTCGTTGCCGGCGTGCCCGTAGAACGCATTGTCCCCCTCGTCGCCCACGAGGATGTCGTCGCCCGACCCGCCGGACGCTGCCTCGACGTTGACGAGGTTGTCGCCCTCGCCCGGCTCGCCGTCGTCGGCCGCGCACGCGCACCCGGGCTTGGCGCAGCCGGACGCGGCCGCCGTCGCGCACAGCTCGACGTGCACGCCGATCGATCGGTTCTCGTACGTCACGGTGTCGACGCCGGGCCCGCCGTTGATGACGTCGGCGCCCGAGGCAGCGGCGCCCTCGTCGAAGAGGTCGTCGCCTTCGAGGCCGTCGAGGCGGTCGTCGCCGGGGCCGCCGCGCAGCACGTTGCTGGCCGCGCTGCCGACGATCACGTCCGGGCCGCTGCCGCCGTAGAGGTTCTCGACCGTCGAGGTCACGTTGTCGCCCTCGCCGGCGAGGCCGTCGTTCGCGACGTCGTCGAGCGAGATCGACTGCGCGCCCGATCGGCGCGAGGCGTCGAGCGTGTCGACGCCCGATCCGCCGTCGTACGCATCGGCGCCGTCCGCGCCCGAGGGCGCGATGAACAGGTCGTCGCCAGCGCCCCCGTAGATCGCGTCGTTCGCGGCGCCGCCCTGGATCGCGTCGTTGCCCTCGTCGCCGTGCGCGTCGAGGGGGATCGCCAGCGCCTCGCCCGTGCCCTTGCCGCCCATCGCGCTGAACGCGTCGCTGCCGGGCCCGAGGCTCAGCGCGAACGCCTCCGCGCCCGCGATCGTCACGTCCGCCACCTCGTCGTTCGTCACGTCGAGCACCGTGCTCCCGCCCGACGATCCGGCGCGGACGCGGTCGTCGCCGTGGGTGCCGCGCATCGCGAAGAGGTCGCTGCCGCCGCCGAGGTCGGCGCGGATGCCGCCGGCCGCCGAGAGGATCGTCTCTCCGAACGGGCCGCGCGACAGGTCCAGGATGAAGGTCTCCTCCGCGTCCGTCCCCGCGAGATCGATCGCGCGCACCGACGCCGTCGTCGCCGGCGTCCCGTCCTTGGACGCGCACGCGACGCCGTTGGCCTGGATGGCGCCGTTCTCGGCCCACAGCACGACGACCGACACCTCGGCGTCGAGCGTGAGCGTGAGCTTGCGCGTGGCCGGGTCGAAGCCGCCGAAGCAGCCCTTCGGCGCCTTGCCATAGGGCACCTTCGTGAGGTCGACGCCCTCGTACGCGGGGTCGGGCGGCAGGCCGCCGTCGACCACGACGACCGGCTCGGTCGTGGTGGTGCCGCTCGCGCCGCCGCTGCCCGAGCCTCCCTGCCCTGCGCCGCCTCGCCCCGCGTCGCCCGCGTCCGCGGGGTCGTCGGCGCCGCCGCCGCCACCGCACGCGGCAGCGACGATCGCGACCGTCAACGAGAGACCCAGCGCGCCGAGCGCGCTCCTACCGTGCCTGCGGATCATCGTCCCTCCAGGGTGGACCTCGTGGTGGGTCCGCGCCTCGCGGTTGCATCCCGCGTGCCCCCCGGAGGGCCCGCGTCGCGTCGCGTACCACGCTCGGCCGCCGATCGAAAACGCTGGCCGTTTGACGGGCCGCCAACGCGAGCGTCATCCCCTTGGCGGCGGCGATCGAGCCCGCACAAAAAGGCCGCGAGGCCGGCCCCTTTCGGGGAGCGGCCTCGCGGTGGCTCTACGTTCTCGGAGGAGCGGTGGAACGCAGAGCCTCCGGGGTCGTTTGCGGAACGCTGCGGCTACAGCTCGCAGCCCGTGGCCGGGGTGGCGTCGGTGCCGTCGACCACGCAGATGTCGCCATCGCTCGCGCCACCGATGAGGACGTCGTTGCCAGCGCCGCCTTCGACGTAATCGTCGCCACCACCGCCGTCGCAGGTGTCGTCGCCGTCGTCGCCGAAGAGCGTGTCGGCACCGGCGCCGCCCGTGATGGTGTCCACGCCGGCCCCGCCCTCGATGGTCACGCCCTGCACGCTGCTCGTGTTGGTCGCGTCCGCGGAGATGATGTCGTCACCCGCGCCGCCGATGACCCACTCGCAGTTGACGACCTGGTCCGCCTCGATGGGCGTGGCCAGCGTGTCGCCGTCGTCGGCCGCGGGGCAGCCCTTCTTCGTCACCGCGTCCCACAAGCCCGGCGTGCCCGAGAGCTCGGTCGGGCTGTCGCACAGGGTCACGTTGAGCGCCGTGGTGCCGAGGTAGTCCCCGTAGTCGACGACGTCGTAGCCCGCGCCGCCGTTCAGCACGTCGTCGCCGGCGCCACCCTGGAGCCGGTCGTCACCGCCCATGCCGCTGATGACGTCGTCGCCGTCATTACCGAACAGAGTGTCAGCGTTCGCGCTGCCCGTGATGACGTCGGGACCGGTACCGCCCCACACCGACTGGATGTCGGCCGCGATGTTCGCATTCTCGCCGGCGCCGCCGTTGGCCGTCGCATCGCCGTCGTTCGCCTTGCCGTCGATCGACAACGAGAGCGCGGCGCCGCGCGCAGTGAAGCTGACCGTGTTGGAACCGGCGTTGCCGTTGAGGACGACAAAGCAGTTCGCGGCCGGGACCTCGAGCAAGTCGTCGCCGAGGCCGCCGTTGAGGACGTCGCCGTACGTGGCGTCGGTGCAGGTCGCGTTCGCAAAGCCGTTGATGACGTCGCCGCCGTCGCCGCCGGTGAGGACGTTCTTCTGGTCGCTGCCGGTGAGGCGGTCACTGCCGAGGCCGCCCACGATGTTCTCGATGTCGTAGGCCACGTCGTCCAGCTCCACAGGGGTGACGACACCGCCGGGCTGCGTGAAGTAGCCGCTGACGGCGGTCGCAGTGAACCGCGACGTGCCGAGGTCGATCGTCTTCGGCCCGATAATCACGGACACCGGCACCTTGGCCTGCCGCAGGGAGTAGTCGACCGTGTCGACGTAGACGACGCCGGCGCCGTTCTTGTCGCCCGCGATGGTGCCGTTGCCGCCGTAGAAGGTGTCCTTCCCGTCCCCGCTGACCCACGCGAAGGTGACGGGGTCGATCACGGCCGCGGGGACCTTGAAGGTGTCCGCGCCGTCGCCGCCGTAGAGGAAGTCGTCCTTGTTGCCGCCGGTGATGATGTCGGCGTCGGCGCCGCCGTAGACCGTGACGACGGTGGCGAGCGGCCCGATGGTCTTGTCCGCGGTGCCGCCGAACGAGACGATCTCGCTGTTGGCCGTGGGGTAGCCGTTGAAGGTGTCCGCGCCCGCGCCCATGCTCACAGCGACGGCCTCGGCGCCCTTGACCCGGACGTCGGCGACCTTGTCGCCCGAGAGCTCGGCGTAGAGGAACGTGTCGGTAGCGCTCGTGCCGAACGTGAGCTTGTCGACGGTCGGCTGGCCGCGGACCATGAACGAATCGGAGCCGGCCCCGCTCAGGTCGATGGCGATGCCGCCGGTCGCCCCGAAGATCGTCGAGCCGAACGTGCCGGGCTGCAGGTCGAGGATGATCTTGTCGTCCCCGGCGCCGCCGTTGATGGCGATCTTGGTGACGGTCGTGGTGGTGAGCGCCACGCCGCCCGCGCCCGCCGTGCAGACGTTGCCGTTGACCGCGATCTTGCCGCCCGGCGCGCTGACGACGATCGTGCCGCCGCCGACCTCGGCCTGGAGCGTCATCGTCTTGACCGCGCCCACCACGACGTAGCCGTAGGTGGCGGCGAGGAAGTTCTGGCAGCCCTTGATGTTGGCGCCGAGCTCGTTCGCCGCCTGCTCGACGGGGTCCTCACCGGACCCGTTCGAAGTCGGCGTCGTATCGTGAGAGCACGCGCTCGGGGCGAAAACGCCTAGTACGAGCGCGGTGACAGGGAAAAGGTGGCTCTTTCGAAGCATTCGTTCCTCCGTTCGTTCGACCCCGGCCGCAATCCAGAGCGTCCGCTTGATTGGCCCTGTAGACGGACCGAATGCGAACGGCTTGAGGGTGCGAATCGCGGTAAGCAACGACCGTTCCCACGCGGCGATCGTCCCGAGAACATTCGAAGAAGAAACGTCCCTGCTGGCCTCAAGGGCCGGCGGGGAGCGCCGTCCTGCAAGCCGTGAGGTGCGCGCGGCCAGTACGCCGGGGCACGTTCAGCGGGTGCGGAGGAAGCTCGCCTTGATGCGCTTGTCGCCGTAGCCAGGGAAGCGGACGGTCACGATCGGGTCGGCGCCCGCGTCGACGGAGACGACGACGCCGGCCTGGAACTTGTCGTGCCAGACGCGCCCGCCGGCGCCGAAGCCGCCCTCGTCGCGCGCGTCGGCGGCCTCGGCCTCGCGCTCGACGTAGCGCTCGCCGGGCGCGCGCGGCGCCTCCGCCGACGGGCGCGCGGGCGCGGGGCGCGGCTCGACCTGCGCGTGATCGTCGCCTCGGTCCTGCGGGTGGACCCACGCCGCGCGCGGGTTCGTGAGGCTCGAGGGCTGGCCGAGGCCGGCGAAGCGCCGCGCGCCGCCCTCGAGGCTCGCCGACGCCGTCGCGACCTGGCGCACGGACGACGGCGGCACGTCCGCTAGGAAGCGGCTCGGCACCCCGTAGCGCGTCTGGCCGAAGATCATCCGGCGCGACGCGTGCGTGATGTAGAGGTGCTCGCGCGCGCGGGTGAGCGCGACGTACGCGAGGCGGCGCTCCTCCTCGGTGTCCTCGTTGCGCTTCGCGTCGGCGCTGCGAAACGGAAACAGGTCCTCTTCCATGCCCGTGATGAACACGCTGTGGAACTCGAGGCCCTTGGCGGCGTGCACCGTCATCAGCGCGACGCGCGGCGTCTCCTCGAGCGAGTCGACGTCGGCGGCGAGCGTCACGCGCTCGAGGTAGCCGGCGAGCGTGCCGACCTGCCCGCCTGCGGCCGCTTCCTCCTCGTAGTCGGCGATCGACCCGACGAGCTCCTGGAGGTTCTGCAGCCGCGCCTCGGCCTCGACGCTCTCGTCGGCCTGCAGCACGCGCTGGTAGCCCGATCGCTCGAGCACCTCCTGCGCCAGCACGCTCGGCGGCGCCGTGCGCGCCTCGCGCATGAGCGCCTGCAGGAGGTCGTTGAACGCGAGCAGGCTCTTCTTCGCGGGGCCCGACGCGCCCTGCGCGTGCGGCACGAGCGCGTCGAAGAGCGACGCGCCGAGCGCGTCCGCGGTGTGCACGAGGCGCTCGACGGTCGTGTCGCCGATCTTGCGGGCGGGCACGTTGATGATGCGCAGGAGGTCGACGTCGCTGCGCGGGTTCTCGAGGACGCGCAGGTACGAGAGCAGGTCCTTCACCTCGGCGCGGTCGAAGAACTTGGTGCCGCCGATGATCTGGTAGGGCACGTTCTCCGCGCGCATCACCTCCTCGAGCACGCGCGACTGGGCGTGCACGCGGTAGAAGACGGCGATGTCGCGCGGGGAGACGCCGCGCGCGACGCTCTCGCGGATCCGCTCGACGACCCACGCGGCCTCGTCGTGCTCGTTGGCGGCCGCGACGACCTGCACGGGCTCGCCGTCCTTGCGCGCGGTCCACAGCTCCTTCGGCTCGCGGTCGCGCGCGGGGCGGATCACGCCGAGCGCGCTGCGCACGACGTGGCCGGTCGATCGGTAGTTCTGCTCGAGCTTGACCACCTTCGCGTCGGGGAAATCGCGGCGGAAGCCCCGGATGTTGCGCACGTCGGCGCCGCGCCACCGGTAGATGCTCTGGTCGTCGTCGCCGACGACGCAGAGGTTGCCGTGGTCGGCGACGAGCGCGCGGAGCAGCCGGTACTGCGAGACGTTGACGTCCTGAAACTCGTCGACGAGCACGTAGCGGAAGCGGCGGCGCAGGTCCGCGCCCGCGACGCTCTCGGCGTCCTCGGCGAGGCGCATGACCTTGAGGATGAGGTCCTCGAAGTCGACCGCGTTGGCCGACGTGAGGTGGCGCTCGTAGGCGACGAAGCACTTCGCGACGGCGTCGTCGACCCAGCCGTCGGGCTCGTACTCGGCCGCGGTGCGCCCCTCCTGCTTCTCCTTGTGGATGCGCGCGAGGATCTGGCGGGGCGGGTAGCGCTTGTCGTCGAGCTCGAGCTCGCGCAGGACGCGCGTCATCACGGCGCGCTGGTCGGCGTCGTCGTAGATGATGAAGCTGCGCGTGAGCCCGGCCGACTCGTGGTGCTGCCGGAGGATGCGCGCGCAGACGGCGTGGAACGTGCCGATCCAGAGATCGCGCGTCAGGTCGGCGCCGATGAGGCCCTCGAGGCGGTGCTTCATCTCGCCCGCGGCCCGGTTCGTGAACGTCACGCCGAGGATGCGGTACGGCGGCACGCGGTGGCACGCGACGAGGTTCGCGACGCGGAACGTGATGACGCGCGTCTTGCCGCTGCCCGCGCCGGCGAAGACGAGCAGCGGCCCGTCGACGTGGCCGGCCGCCTGCGCCTGCGGCTCGTTCAGCTCGGCGAGCGGCGCGCCGGCGGGGGCGGCCGTCCCCTCGGATCCGTCGTCCGGCGAGGCGACCGCGTCGCCCTCGGTCCATCGCGAAGGGGGTACGTTCACGCGCGGGAGCTAGCACGGCGTGCGGCGGAGCGGGAGGCCCCGACCCGCCGCCGGAGCGGGGTGCGCGCGGCCCAATGCCCGGTGTGCGGCCGGGATCGGATCGATCCGATCCGGGCAGCGCCGGGCTTCTTGGCGGCCCCGCGCCGGCATTCAGGCCAGTGCGGCTCTCTCCTGGGGAGAAGGGCTCGGGTGAGGGCCACGGTTCGGCAACCCGCGACGTCGGGGATCCGGAGGGCTTTTCGGCGAGGGTCGAGCTCGGGGAGCGCGCCGCGCGAACCTGTCGTACGCTGCGGCCCACTGGCCATGACCCCGAACGAACTCCTGATCACGCTCGATCGCCTCCTCGAGGACGCCAAGACCGGCGTGCTCACGACCCTCGGCCCCGACGGACGCCCGCGGCTCCGCTGGATGACCCCGCGCCGCATCAAGGGCCGACCGCGCTGCCTCTACACGGTGAGCGAGGCCCACGCGGAGAAGGTCGCCGAGATCCAGGCCGACCCGCGGGTCGCCTGGCTCGTGCAGCCGTCGTCGCTGCGCGAGGTCCTGACGTTCGACGGGCGCGCCACCGTCATCGACGACCCCTCGCTGCTGCAGGAGTTCCTCGAGGCGGTCGGCAAGGACCTCTTCATGGTCTGGCACCTGCACCCGGCCCCGACCCGCCCGCACTTCGTCGTGATCGAGACGGAGCTCGATCGCGGCACCCGGCTCGACGCCCGGACGGGGGAGATCCAGAGCGTCACGTTCGGTTGAGCGGCCCCGCGCCGCGCCCGGCGCGCTCTGGTAGGCTGGCGGCCGTACGCGGAGGCGTCGCGCGATGACCATCGGCCGGAGACGAAAAGCCCTCATTTCTCCGGTCGAATCGATCCGAGCGCTGATCGCGATCGGCGCCCTCGCGGCCGCGACCGAGGCCGGCTGCGGGTCGACGATGACGACCACGTCCGCCGACGAGGGAGCCGGCGTCGGCGGCTACGACGGCAGCGCGTGCTCGGGCAGCCGCACGCGCTGCAGCGCCGCCTGCGTCGACCTCGCGAAGGACCACGACAACTGCGGCGACTGCGGCCAGGCGTGCAAGGCAGGCGAGGCCTGCTCGGGCGGGGCGTGCGCCGTCTCGTGCGGCGGCGGCACGCTCGTTTGCGCCGACGGGTGCGTCGACGCGCTCCACGACCCGGCCCACTGCGGCGCGTGCGACAAGGCCTGCGGCGAGGGCGAGGTCTGCTCGCAAGGGTCCTGCGCGTTCACCTGCGGCGGCGGCACGACCAAGTGCTCGGGGCCGTCGGGCGCGCTCTGCGTCGACCTCCTCCACGACCCGCACAGCTGCGGCGCGTGCGGCGCGGCCTGCGCGGCGGGCGAGGTCTGCGACGCGGGCGCGTGCGGCCTCTCCTGCGGCGGCGGCACGACGAAGTGCGGCGCGGCCTGCGTCGACCTCGCGTCGGACCCGGGCAACTGCGGGGCCTGCGGCACGGTCTGCGACGCGGGCGCCGGGCAGGTGTGCTCGGGCGCGACCTGCTCGGTCACCTGCGGCCCGGGCACGACGCTCTGCGGACCGGCGTGCATCGACCCGATGGTCGACCCCGGCAACTGCGGCGCGTGCGGCAAGGCCTGCGGCAAGGGGTCGGCGTGCGCGGGGGGCGCGTGCCTGCCGGCGTGCACCGGCGGCGCCGTGCTCTGCGGCGGATCCTGCAAGGACGTCGCGAACGACCCGAAGAACTGCGGCGGCTGCGGCGTCGCGTGCGCCGCCGGGGAGGTCTGCAGCGCGGCGACGTGCGGCGTCGTCTGCGGCGGCGGCACGACGAAATGCGGGGACGCCTGCGTCGCGCTCGGCAACGACCCGAAGAACTGCGGCGCGTGCGGCGCCGCCTGCGACGCGGGCTACGCCTGCACGAACGGCGCGTGCGTGCTCGTGTGCGGCCTCGGCACCACCAACTGCGGCGGCGCGTGCGTCGACCTCCTCAACGACCCGACCCAGTGCGGTGCGTGCGGCGTGACCTGCCCGGCCGGCCAGGTCTGCAGCGCGGGGTCGTGCCAGCTCGTCTGCGGCGCCGGCACCGTGGCCTGCGGCGGGTCGTGCGTGAGCGTCGCCGACGACCCGCAGAACTGCGGCGCGTGCGGCGCGGCCTGCGCCGCCGGCGACGCCTGCGTCAGCGGCCAGTGCAAGGCGCTCGCGGCGTACTGGGCGGCCGGGGTGCAGACGGACGTGCCCGTCGCCAAGCTCGCCGGCTGGGCGCTCTGCCACCAGGACACCTACGGCGCGGCCGGCACCTCGATTGGCAATCTCCTCGCGGGCTGCGACAAGGCGAAGATCCTCCTCGCGTGTCGCCCGACCGGCGCGGGCACGCTCACCGTGCTGGCGATGGCGCCCCGATCCGACGTCACCTTCGACACGGGCACCGACGACACCCCCCACGACGCGAACGGCGTCGGCTGGTACTTCTCGACCGACTGGTCCTGGGGCTTCGCGCCGCAGGGCGACGCCGTGACGCGCAGCTCGTGCGACACGACCGCGTCGAGCTTCGACGGCTTCGCCGGCGCCCACAAGGATCAGCGCCTCTGCTGGCACACCGGCGGATCCTCGCTCGCGGTCGGCTGGCGCTGCGGCGCGACGGACAGCCTCAATGGCGACGTCGGCTGGGAGCGGCTGGTCTACCACTCGGATTGACGCACCGCCGGCCGCCGGCCCGAGCGCGGCGCCGGAGCCCGCCCCGTGGCGCCCGCCTTTTCTCCTTGCTGGGCCCGCGGGCGGGGCGGCATACTCGGCCCCAAGGCAAGCCTCAATGCGCATCTGCATCCTGTCCTCCTCCTACCAGCACAGCACCGCTCCGTTTGCCGATCTCGACCCGCTGCCCGACCCGGCCCGCTACGCCCCCGATCACGACTGGGTCCATGAGCCGCTCCACAAGGCCACCTCGATTCCGCGCGTCCGCGCGCTCTCCCACCAGGGCTTCGACGTCTTCCTGAACCTGTGCGACGGCGCCTGGGACGAGGACCGCGCGGGCATCGAAGTGCCGCAGACGCTCGAGCGCCTCGGGCAGGCCTTCACCGGCGCCGGCGCCTCGTTCTACGAGCCGAGCCGCGACGTGATGAAGCGAGTGTGCCACTACGCGGGCATCGAGACCCCGGGCTTCCTGTTCGCCGATCGCGCCGCCGACGCCGATCGCGCCGCCGACACGCTCCGATTCCCCATGATCGTGAAGCACCCGTCGAGCTACAACAGCGTCGGCATGCGCAGGGACGCCCGGTGCGAGACGCCCGCCGCGCTCCGCGAGCTCGTCCTGCGCAACGTCTCGGCGTACGGCGGCGCCCTCGTCGAGGAGTTCATCGAAGGCCGCGAGTTCACCGTCCTCGCGGCCGAGCCCGCCCCGGGCGAGCCCGAGCCGCGCGCGTACACGCCAGTCGAGTTCCTCTTCCCGCCCGGCGAGACGTTCAAGCACTTCGACCTCAAGTGGGTCGACTACCAGCGGATGTCGACCGAGCCCGTCGCCGACGAGGGCCTCGCCCGCCGCCTGCGCGAGGACTCGCGGCGCTTCTTCGCGGCGCTCGGCGGCACGGGCTACGGCCGCTGCGATCTGCGCATGGACGCGAGCGGGCGCCTCTTCATGCTCGAGATCAACCCCAACTGCTCGATCTTCTACCCGCCCGACGCCTTCGGCAGCGCGGACCTCATCCTCGCGAGATCCCCGGGCAGACACCGGGGCTTCCTCGACCACCTCCTCGACTGCGCGCTGCGGCGGCGCGACGCGGCGCGGCCGACCACCGGAGTCCGGTACGACCCCGCACGCGGGTACGGCCTCGTCGCGCTCACCGCGCTGCCGGCGGGGGCCGTCGTCCAGGCAGGCGAGGAGCGCGCCCATCACCTCGTCACTCGTCGTCACGTCGACCGGCGCTGGGACGCCCAGAAGCAGCGCTGGTTCCGCCAGTACGCCTGGCCGCTCACCGACGAGGTCCACGCGATGTGGTCCGACCGCCCCGAGGACTGGCAGCCCATCAACCACGCCTGCGACCCGAGCTGCTGGCTCGACGGCCTCGCGCTCGTCACGCGCCGACCCGTCGCCGCCGGCGAGGCCCTCACAGTCGACTACGCCACGTTCTGCGGACCGGACACGGAGCCGTTCCCCTGCGACTGCCAGGCTCCGAGCTGCCGCGGCGTGATCCGCGGCAGCGACCACCTCTCCCCGGCGCTGGCCCCCTACGGCGATCACGTGAGCGACTACGTCCGACGCGCGCGGGCGGCGGCGGGGCTCGGCGGCGCGTGACGTCCGGCGAGGTCGGCCTCTCCCTGTCCGACGATCGCTTCGGGGTCCTCGCCGTCGGTCCGGACCACCGCCGCCTCTTCGTCCGCGTGGCCGTGGCCCGCGGCGAGGTGCTCGCGCCCTTCCGCGTGGCAGTTCGGGTCGGCGCGCCGCACCGCCACACGCTGCAGATAGCCGATCACGATCACGGGATCCTCGCGCCGCCGGAGCTCCGCTTCGTCGATCACCATTGCAGCCCGAGCGCCTTCTTCGACGTCGCCCTGCGCCAGTTGATTGCCCTGGTCGACCTCGCGCCGGGCGCGCCGGTCACGGCGTTCTACCCGGCTACCGAGTGGGCCATGGCCGAGCGCTTCGAGTGCCGCTGCGGCGCCCCGGGCTGCCTCGGCCTCGTCGGCGGCGCCTCGGAGCTTGCCCCGGACGTCCTCGCGCGCCACCGCCTGAGCCCCCACGTGGCGCGCCGGCTCGCCGCGCGGCTGAGCTCCACGGCTGTGACCGCGGCGACGGAGTCCGCCGAGGCGTGCGGCAAGGCCGACGAGAGCCCGGCGAACCGGGTGGAGGATCCCATCGGGTGACGCGATCGGCGCGCGATCGCCCGGAAGGCTGTGCCCGCTCCCGCGCCATGCGGCCAGGGCGATCCGCAGCGAGCCTTTCGCCGGCCTTTCGTGGCCGCCGCGATCACGCCCGCACGCTCCACCCGCCGAGAACCCCCGGCAGCGGCGCTACAGCGGTCGCGCGGCGAGCTCCAGGCTGAGCTGGGCGGGCCTGGCCGGCGCCGAGGCGCGCGGTCGCCCGCGCCGCTGCGAGGGCCGCGCCGGCGCCTCGGCCGGGCCACCGCGGCGGCCGCGCCCATGGTCGAGGATGGCGCGGATCATCGTCGCGAACGGGATCCCCGAGAGTCGACAGATGTTGCCCGTGGACGAGTCGGCCGCCGTCCCGAGGCCGCAGTTCGCGTTCACCTCGAGGACGAGGAGCTCGCCGTCCTCGGCCTCGCGGAGGTCGACGCGCGCGTATCCATTGCCCCCGAGCGCCCGATAGGCCTTCTCGGCCAGCCGCGCGGCACGGCCCGCGGTCGCGCGGTCCGGTCGCCCGTAGAGGAAGAAGGGCTCGTCGCCGAGCTCCGGAATGCGCTGATCCGGAGAGTAGGTATCGTACACCTCGAAATGGAGGAACCGCTGCTCGGGCGGCAGCCGGGCGTTGTACGCCCGCTCGACCGGCGGAAAGGCCACCGGGGCGTGCGCCGGCCCGACGACCAGGACGGTGAGCTCGCGACCGTCGAGGAACGGCTCGACGAAGATGGCGCCGTGCGCGACGGACGGGTCGTGGCCCCCGCCCCGCAGCCACTCCACCTGCGCGCGGAGCTCGGCCGGCGTCTCCACCCTCGACCGGCAGTTGATTCCCAGGCTCGCGGCCGAGATCTCGGGCTTGACCATCAGCGGGAAGCCGATCGACTCCGCGTCGGCGACGTCCGCCGAGCCGCGAAGCTCGAGCCACGCGGCGGTCGGGATCCGGCCGCGGCGCATCGCGCGCTTCATCCGCAGCTTCGAGGTCGAAAGCTCGTAGAACGCGGCGTCCGCGCCGGTGAAGTCGCGCCCCTGCGCCTCGAGCGCCCGCACCACCGAGAGGCCCGGGAACCCGTCGCCGTCGTCCTCGGCGCCGTCGCAGAGGTTCAGGAACAAAGTGCCCGGAGGGTGCGCCTCGAGCCGCCGCACGACGTGCCTCGGGTGCGCGGGGTCGAGCACGACGGGCTCCCAGACCCAGGGGAGGCCGAGGTCACGGAACCAGCCGCCGACCTCCGCGCGAAACGCGGCCGAGCCGTACGAGGGGCTCTCGGGCCTGCCATCGATGAGCCGATAGGGCGCGATCACGACGACGGGGTCGGCCGGGATCACGAGACCCCCGCGCGCGCGCGGCGCCGCGCCGTGGCGAGGATGCGGTCGATGACGGCGCCCATCGTGTCCACGTGGGTGCGCAGGATCTGGCCGGTGTAGCTCCCGCCGTCGAACGAGAGCCCGCAGTTCGCGTTCACCTCGAGCACGAAGAGCTCGCCTGTCGCCGCGTCCTCGCGCAGGTCGACGCGGGCGTAGCCGGTGCCGGACACCGCCCGGAAGGCGCCCGCCGCGATCGGCTCGATCCGACGCTGCACCTCGGGCGACACCTTGCCAATCGCGCAGTACTCCGAGCCGGCGGGAGGCGGCGACTCCTCGTCGAACTCCTCGAGGTAGCGCTCGTGCGTGAGGAAGCGCTCCTCGGGCGGGAGCGCCGGGTGGAACAGGCGCTCGGCGGCGGTGAACACCTCGGGGGCGCCCGGGCGATCGAAGACGAACGCGGTGTACTCGGGGCCGGCGACGAACCGCTCGACGAACCAGCCGCCGGCGCGGCCCGGGTGGCGCTGATCGAGCCTCCGCCACTCGGCATCCAGCGCGTCGACGCCGTCCACGCGCGAGCGGAGCCCGATCCCGAGGCTGGCCGCGGAGACGTCGGGCTTGATGATCAGCGGGAAGCCGAGGCGACCGCAGTGTTCGAGGACCTCGCGCGGATCGCCCTCGAGCGCGCGGAACGCCGCCGTCGGAATGCCCGCGTCGACGAACCGGGCCTTCATCGCGAGCTTCGAGGTCGACAGTCGGTAGAACCCCCCGTCGGCGCCCGTGAACGCGACGCCGGCCGCCTCGAGCGCGAGGACGACCGAGAGCCCGGGGATCCCGTCGTCCTCGGCGCCGTCGCAGAGGTTGAACGCAATGGTGTCGCGCGCCCGGGCGAGCTCGCCGAGGCGCGCGACGACGCTCGGGATGCGCGTCTCGGCGGGACCTTCGAGGCAGACCGGCTGCCAGACCCAGTCGCACCCGATCGGCTCGAACCACTCCGGCACCTCCGCGCGGAACGCGGGGTAGTCGTACTCGGAGCTCGAGAGGCGGTCGTCCTTCCAGGCGTACGGGACGAGGACGACGACGAGCGGTCGTCCGCCGTGAGACGTGGGCACGGGACCTCGCGCGAAGTGGGGGGCGAGACCTCGGGTAGCACGAAATGCCGCCCCGGATCCCCGCGGATCGCGGCGGCGACGCCCTTCGTTCGGCCACGGGCGTCGCGCCTCTCCCCGCCGCGCGACGAGGGCGCCGGCCGAGAGGCGCCGGGTCGCGCGGGCGCCGCGGCCGGGAGGCGCGCCCACTTCGTCGCGAATCGGCGGCGAAGCCCGTCGACGATTGACGGCGCGCGCCCCCCGTTCGTACGGTGCCGACGCACTTTTCCGGTGGATCGCCCTGGACCGGTGGATCGACACCTCACCACAGGCACCCACCTCGTTCCTGCCGATTCCGCCCCCTCGCGCGGTGGCCCGAACCCTGCTCACGCCGCGCGCCGAACCCTGGAGGACCCCGTGACCAATCTGCTGCGACCGAGCTCCCTCGCCCTGCTCCTCACGACCCTCGCCGCCGGCGTGGGCTGCGGCTCCGCCGACGACGGCTCGGGCACGACGCCGCAGACGGGTGACGAGGACGACCTCACCAGCGTGACCGCGCGCGAGCGCGCCCTCACGTTCGACGGCTACGTCTACCTGCCGACGACGGCGACCGACTCGACCATCCTGGCGGCCGTCAAGCGCCAGAACAAGTCGGCCTTCGGCGCCCTGCGCAACGCCGAGATCAGCGCGAACAACCGCGAGCTCGCCGAGATCGACGCCAAGGCGTTCGTCAAGGAGACGGTCTCGGTCGTCGACCCGTCGAACCCGGCCGCGGCGAAGAAGCCGATGCTCCGCGTGCGCTACCGCTACACCGACCGCGCGCTCGTGCCGGTCTCGATGGCCAAGCGCAGCGCCGTCGGCATGGCCGTCCTCCACGGCGACTACCAGGCGCAGAGCAAGCGCATCCTGCAGGAGTGCACCGAGAACTCGGCCCACGACCAGGAGTTCGAGGGATCCATCTGGTACGTGTTCAACCCGACGCTCTCCGGCTGCCAGGAGGCGATGTCCGCCGAGCAGCAGAAGATCGACGAGGCGCGCGCCAAGCTCGCGAACCCGGACACCGAGGTCGTCGCGGCCGAGACGACGCGCCTCTACCTCCCGATCACCGCGAAGCTCGAGTCGACCAAGACGTCGACCGCGAAGACCTACCCCGAGTACGACCGCCTCTGGAGCGGCGGCGTGGAGGCCGGCAAGCTCAAGGTCGCCATCGTGTCGGGCGTGATGGCCGACTGGGCCGCCGGCGACAAGCCGGAGCTAGCCAACGACATCGGCTACCACATGTTCTACCAGATGGTCGACGAGATCGGCCGCGTGGTGCCGGGCCTGCAGCTCACGGGCACGGACGGCGCCGACCTCACGACCTTCACCGTGAACGGCAAGACCGTGAAGGGCGTGACCTGGGCCGACCTGACGAAGTGGGAGCTCTCGGGATCGGGCTGGCCCGCTGAGATCGCGTCGGCGGCCGACCGCGACGCGCTCAAGAAGCTCGTCGCCAACACCATGGCGCACCACTGGATCACCTTCGAGCGCAAGGCGAGCGTGAAGCTCGGCACCGACGCGGCGAAGGACGTCACCGTCGTCATCAACACGTACTACGGCGCCGAGACGGACGACGCGCCGCACCGCAAGGCGCTCTCGTCGAACGACGTGGTCGTCTACAACGGCCACTCGTACATCGGCTGGGGCCCGCTCGACCCGAGCCGCTACTCCGCCTCGACCTTCCCGAAGTCGTACCAGCTGTTCTTCTTCAACAGCTGCGTGTCCTTCAACTACTACGAGAAGGACTTCTTCAAGATGAAGGGCGGCACCGAGAACCTCGACATGATCACGAACGGCCTCGAGAGCCCCGTCTACGGGTCCGGGCCGGTCGTCGGCCGCATGGTCGGCGCGATCGTGTCGGGCAAGGCGGTCTCGTACAAGGACATCCTCGTCAAGGGCGCGCAGTACACCGAGCACGGCCAGGACGCGCTCCGCGTCGTCGACGGCGAGCTCGACAACACCTACAAGCCGTCGAAGAAGGCGCTCACCGTCACGTTCAAGTGACCGCCGGCCGGACGCCCGCCGGCGCGCGCCCCGTGCGCAGCCGGCGGGGTTCGGTTACCATGGCGTGACGCGGCATTCTTCCCCACCCGCGTCGACCGTGATGCCCGCTTCCTCCGCTTTGGCTCGCGCCGCTCTGGCGGCCTCCACGATCCTCGTGACCGCGCTCCTCGCGGCGCCCGCCGGCGCGTTCTGCCGCAGCACGACGTGCACGGGCGACTGCCCGCGCGACGAGAACGGCTGCAAGACGACCGGCAAGCCGGTGACGTGGCCGGGCCTCTGCGTCGGCTTCAGCATCCAGAAGGACCTGACCTTCGATCTCGCGCCGGACCGCGTGCGCGCCGCCATCGAGGACGCCTTCGCCGCGTGGTCGGACCTCGACTGCGGCGGCGGCCAGGCCAGCCTCGCGTTCAGCGAGCTCGCGGACGTGACGTGCCACCGCACGGAGTACTCGACCACCGATCCCAACGCGAACGTGATCCTCTTTCAGGACACGAAGTGGACGTACGGCGGCCAGAACGACACCCTGGCGAAGACCACGGTCACGTTCGACCACGAGACGGGCGAGGTGCTCGACGCGGACATCGAGGTCAACCACGCGTACAACGAGCTGACCGTGGCCGAGGACAACGTCGTGTACGATCTGCGATCGATCATGACGCACGAGATCGGCCACTTCATCGGCCTCGATCACACGCCCGACACGGAGGCGACGATGTTCGCCGGCTACGACGAGGGCCAGATCGATCAGCGCACGCCCGAGGCGGACGACGTCGCCGCGGCCTGCGCCGCCTACCCGCAGGGGCGGCGCGGCGTGTGCGATCCGACGCCGCGCAACGGCTTCGGGCGAGAGTGCGCCGGGGCGGTGACGACGGGCGGCGGCGCCGCGGACGCCCCGGCGGCCGGGTG
This sequence comes from uncultured delta proteobacterium, assembly GCA_903906315.1. Taxonomy (GTDB): domain Bacteria; phylum Myxococcota_A; class Polyangia; order Polyangiales; family Polyangiaceae; genus CAIVJW01. The sequence continues at coordinate 62,513 of CAIVJW010000219.1, forward strand.
CGCGGCGGCCGAGACGCGAGGGCGGGACGGCGCGGCAGGGCTCCTCGGGGTCGGGCTCGCGCTGGCGATGACGATGGCGAGGAGGAGGCGAACGCGATGAGGAAGGGGCTCCGCACGATCGGCGACCGGGCACGCGCGGGATCCGCGCTGGCGGCGATCGCGATGCTCGTCGCGGCGTTCGGCGCCGGGCCGGCCGCCTGCAAGAAGGCCGACGAGGCCGGCGCGGCGACGGCCAAGCTCTGCGACGCGGGCGAGAACATCTTCTGCCGCTGTCCGGGCGGCGCGGCCGGCACCAAGCAGTGCAAGGCCGACGGGATGAGCTTCGACTCCTGCGTCGGGCGCGACGGCCCCTGCGCGCCCCCGAGCACGACGATCTGCGAGGCCGGCGAGACGATCTACTGCCAGTGCGCGAGCGGCGAGGACGGCCTCAAGACGTGCAGCGGCGACGGGCTCGGCTTCGGCGACTGCTCGGACAAGGGAGGGTCGTGCGAGACGGGCGGCGCCGGCGGCGGCGGTACGGGCGGCGGCGGGCAGGGCGGAGCGGCCACGGGCGGCGGCGGACAGGGTGGCGCGGCCACGGGCACGGGCGCGTACCTCGAGGCCTGCGCGAAGGGCACGGACTGCGCGAGCGGCGTCTGCCCGATGGGCTACTGCACCAAGGACTGCGCGCAGCCCGCGGAGTGCAAGGTCGACGACAAGTGGGTCGCGGACTGCATCGCGTTCTCGGGCGTTCAGGTCTGCATGCCGATCTGCCTCGGCGCGAACGACTGCGCGGTCTATGGCTATCCCAGCGACTGCGGCTTCACGAACTCGGTCGACGGCGTGCCCGACACGGTCTGCGCCGACTGGCAGGCCGACCTCAAGCTTCCCCCGGACGGGGTGACGTGCGGATCCGATCTCGACTGCAACCTGGGCCACGCGGGGATGCAGCGCATTTGCATGTTCCAGAAGTGCGGCGAGGGGTGCTACGTCCCCGAGGACTGCCCACAAGGGATGACCTGCTCGGGCCAGGGTGGCAACCCTGGAACGTGCAACTAGCGCGCGACGCGCCGGGAGCCGGACGATGACGACGAGACGAACGACCCGGTGCGCCCCCCTCGCCCGCGCCCTGTCCATCGCGCTCGCGGGCGCCGCGATCACGCTGCTTTCGGCCGCGGGCTGCGGCAGCGCCGAGGCGCCCGGCGCGACGGGCGGCGGGACGCTCGGCGGCGGGACGGGCAGCACCACGGGAGCCGGCGGCGGCGCCGGACAGGGCGTGTGCGGCAATGGCCTGCTCGAGGGCGTCGAGCCGTGCGACGACGGCAACGCCGACGACTCGGACGGCTGCACGACGACGTGCGAGCTCGTGCGCTGCGGCGACGGGCTCGTGCAGGGCGTCGAGCAGTGCGACGACGGCAACTACGACGACTCCGACGCCTGCGTCACCGGCTGCGTGAACGCGACGTGCGGCGACGGGCTCGTCCAGCAGGGTGTCGAGGACTGCGACGACGCCAATCAGGCCGACGGCGACGGCTGCTCGAAGGCGTGCAAGGCCGAGAGCTCGGGCTGCGGCAATGGCCAGGTCGACGGCGACGAGGAGTGCGACGACGGCAACGCCTCGAACGCCGACGACTGCCTCAAGACCTGCAAATCGGCCTTCTGCGGGGACGGCTACGCGCACCTCGGCGTCGAGGAGTGCGACGACGGCAACGCGAACGACGCCGACTTCTGCACGAACGACTGCAAGGTCACGCAGCCCCCGGACTTCGGGTGTCCCGGCGTCGACGTGACCGTGATGCAGGGCATCGACACGAGCGTGACGGGGGACGCCTCGAAGGCGGCGGCCGTCACGGCCGGGTCGTGCGGCGGCGACGCGGCCGGAGAGGTCGTGTACGCGGTCACGCCCGACACGAGCGGCGACCTCACGGTGTCGGTGACCGGCCTCGGGGGCACCGATCCGGTGCTCTACGTGCGGAAGGGCGACTGCGATTTCGGCAGCGAGATCGCCTGCGCCGACGCGACGGGGTCCGGCGGCAAGGAGACGGTCACGTTCGCCGTGAAGGCGGGCGTCCCGGTGTGGGTCTTCGCCGACGGCGTCGCGGGTGCCGAGGGGCCGTACGCGCTCGACGTCCACCTCGAGGGCGGCCTCGACGGCGACGCCTGCCCCGGCGTCTCGGCGCCGATCTCGTCGGGACAGGAGCTGCTCTTCGACGGCGACACGTCGCTCGCGAAGGCCGACCTGACGGGCACCGGCGCGTGCGCGACCGCCGGCACCAAGGACTTCGTCTACGCGGTGTCGCCCGCGACGTCGGGCACGCTCTACGTGGCCGTCGATCCGGCGCCTGGCTACGACGCGCAGCTGCACGTGCGCGAGGGGTCGTGCGCCCAGCCCGTGAGCGAGCTGCTCTGCGAGGACACGGGCGCGGCGGGCGCGACGGAGCTCGTCTCGTTTGCGGTGACCGCGGGCACCACCTACTACGTCATCGTCGATGGCAAGGTGGGCCAGGCGGGCCCCTACAACCTCGACGTCTACCTCGAGTAGCTCCGCGACGTCCCGGCCCGTCGGCCGGGAAGGTCCGGCGCTTCCACCGGCCCGCCCGCGGGCGCGCCGAGGCGTTTCGACTAGACTGCCCGGCGATGACGCTGGTCGATGCCGTGTTGCTGGGCGTGGTCGAGGGGCTGACGGAGTTTCTCCCCGTGTCGTCGACCGGGCACCTGATCCTGCTCGGCGAGCGGCTCGGGCACCACGACGAGGCCTCGAAGACGATGGACATCGTCATCCAGCTCGGCGCCGTGCTGGCCGTCGTCGTCTACTTCCGGGCGCGCCTCGGGCAGCTGATCCGGGGCACGCTGCGGCGCGACCCGGCGAGCCTGCGGATGACGGGCACGCTCCTGCTCGCGTTTCTGCCCGCGGCGGTCACGGGCCTGCTGCTGCACAAGATCATCAAGGCGCGGCTCTTCGGCAGCGGGCCCGTCGCCGTCGCCCTCATCGTCGGGGGCGTCGCGATGATCGCCATCGAGGCCGTCCGCCGGCGCAACGCCGCGCCGGGCGACGACGCGCTCGAGGACGTCTCGCCCAGGCGCGGCCTCGTGGTGGGGCTGTGCCAGTGCCTCGCGCTGTGGCCCGGGGCCTCGCGGTCGATGACGAGCATCGTCGGCGGGCAGCTCTCGGGCCTGTCGACCCGCGCGGCCGCCGAGTTCTCGTTCCTCCTCGCCATCCCCACGCTGGGCGCAGCGACGGTGTTCGACCTGCTGAAGAACGGCCGGCAGCTCCTCGAGGCGCCCGGGGGCGCGGCCGCGCTCGCGACCGGCCTCGTGGTGGCCTTCGTCGTGGCGCTCGCCGTGATCGCCTCGTTTCTGCGCTATCTGCGGCGGTTCGGCCTGGCGCCGTTCGGCGTCTACCGCATCGTGCTCGGCGCGGTGGTGCTCGCGTTCGCGTCGGGCGCGACGCCCGCGCCCACGGCCGCGACGGGGTCCGCTGCGCCGTCGGCGGAGACCGCGCGCCGGTAGCGCGAGCCCCCTAGTCGAACTGCTCATGGATCGGATGGTCGGGCTGAGGTCTACTGAAACCACGTGTCGGTGAGAGATCAGCCCATCGGCCGGACGACGACCGCGCGCACGGCTCCCGTGCTCCTCGTCGAGGACGACCGAGACGACGAGGCGCTCGTCCTCCGCGCGCTCGACTCCGCCGAGGTGCGTAACCCGTTCGTCGTCGCCCACGACGCCGACGAGGCGTACGCCTTTCTTTTCGGCGACGCGGCGGCGCCGCCTCCTCCCCTGCCCGCGCTCATCCTGCTCGACCTGCACCTGCCCGGCGCCTCCGGCTTCGACGTGCTGCGACGCCTGCGCGCGGACCCGCGCACGCGCCTCGTGCCGGTCATCCTCTTCACGGGATCGGACCGCGAGGAGGACGTGCACGAGGCCTACGTGCTCGGCGCCAACAGCTTCCTGCGCAAGCCCCACGACGGGGCGAAGCTCGCCGAGCTCGTCGTCGGCTGGGCGCGGTACTGGCTGCACCTGAACGAGATCGCGCCGATCTGACCGCGGGGCGGGCGGCGCCGAGGTCGAGGCCCCGCTTGCGGCCGGCGCCGCCCTTCGGCAAAGACCGATCATGAGGGCCCGAGGCCGCCTCCGCGCGTGGACCACGAGGCCGCCTTCGCCCCGGCGGCCGGCGATCGTGGTCGCACTCGTCGCGCTGGCCGCGTGCGCACCGCCCGAGCCCGCGCGCGCGATCGTCGCGCCGCCCGCGGCCGATCGCCTCGCGGCTCCCTCGCCGCCGGTCACGCCGGCGCGGTGGATCGCGACGGGCGGCGCGACCCGCGTGGGCCCCGAGACGCCGCGCGGCCTGCTCGTGCTCATCGGAGGTCGGCGCGCCCTCGTCGACGAGGCCGGCGTCGCCACGCTCGAGCGGGCGCCGTCACCGGAGCCGCTGATCGAGGTCACGGAGGTCCCGAGCCCCGCGGGCGCGCGGCTCGTCGCGCGGGGGCAGCACGGGGTCTACCGCCTCGACGATCCACTGGGCGCGCCGACGACGCTCGCGTGGTCCGAGGTCCCGCTCGCGCGGCTCGGCGCCTGGCCGGGGCTCGGCGTGGTCTGGGACGTCGCCTCCCCGGAGCCGCGCTTCCTCGACGTCGCGACCGGCGAGGTGCGCGCCGCGCCGCGGCTGCCCGAGCTGCCGATCGTGGCCGTCGCGTTCCGCGACGCGAAGGAGGGCGCCGCCGTGTTCGAGGGCGCGGGACCGTCCGTGACGACCGATGGCGGCGCGACGTGGCGACCGCTGGCCGTCGGCGCCTCGCCCGGCGACGCGCTCCACGTCACGGGCCTGCGCGCGGGCGGCGGGGCTCTGCGGGCGTTCGCGCACGCCGACGGACGCGAGGCCGACGTCGACCCCGCGCGGGCGTCGATCGGCCGGTTCGAGCTCCCCGGGTCCGCGGCCGGCGATCCGCCGATCGTGCGATGGGCGAGGACGACCGGCCGCGATCCGGTCGACGCCGCGGTGGTCGCGGGGGTGCCGACCGCGGCGGGCGAGGCGCTGGTCGCGAGCCACGGCCTCGTGGCGCGCCTCGATCCGGCCTCGGGGGCGGTGATCGGCGTGTTCGAGCTCGCGCGCGGGACGGGCATGAACGCGTGCGCCCTGGCGCGCGCGGGGCGCACGGCGTGGATCGCGTGCGCGCTCACCGAGCGGAGCGCGGGCGACCTCTACGATCCGTTCGGCGTGTTCCACGTCGATCTCGCGGGCAAGATCGGGCCGGATCGCCCGACCCTCGCGCGCAACGGCGAGGCCGAGCTGCGGGTGTCGCCGAGCGGGGGCGCGATGCTGATCGCCCCGTGCAGCGCCGACGAGCCGGGCGAGGCCTGCGTGCGACAGCCCGACGGCAAGTGGCGCACGGTCGACCTCGAGGCCGACGCCGAACTGGCCGATCACGGGGCCGGGCCGCTCGCCGACGGCCGGTTCGTGCTGCTGCGCGGGCTCACGGACGGCGACGAGGGCGGCGAGCCGGCGCGCGCGGGCGGCGGGCCGCGGCCGCGCCTCGTCGTGGTCGACGCCGCGGGCAAGGAGCGCGAGCTGGCGCCGGTCGCGTGGTCGAGCCCGGCCGGGCCGCTGCGCGTCGAGAGCCCGATCGAGGAGGACGAGGAGGGCGCGATCCGCTTCGCGCTCTCGGACGGCGAGACCGCTGCGACGTTCGCGGTGGGCCCGGGCGCGGAGACCGCGACGCCGCTCCGGATCGCGGGCGCGACGCGCGTGCGGCTCCACGCCGGGCGCGGGATCGCCGTCGGCGAGGGGCGCGTGCTCGCGTCGGTCGACGCCGGGGCGACGTTCGTGGAGGTCGCAGCGCCGCCGGCCGTGCGCGAGGCCGCGAGCCGCGTCGCGCGCGCCGCGGACGACCCGGGCGCGCTCGCCGTCGGAGAGCTCGGCGCGCGCATCGAGGGCTTCGTGCGGCTCGGCTGGGGCCCGGACGCGGCGCTCCCCGGCGAGGCCGCGCGCGGCGGCGCGCAGCTCGAGGCGCGCACGCGCCCGCCGGAGCGAGCAGCCCAGGTGCTCGCGTGCACCGTCGAGGGCGACGTGGCGCGCGGGTCGGCGCCGGCGTTCGCGACCACCGCGGAGGCGCGCGCGCTGCTCGATCCGAAGGCGCCGCCGGCGCGCGGCGTGCGGCGCGAGATCGCGGCTCCTGGCGGCGCGCGCGCGCCCTTCGTGCCCGAAGCCGCGGTGAGCCTGGAGCAGACCGGCCCCGCGGGCGGAGCGCCCGACCGCTGGACCGTCCGCTGGATCGATCCGCTCGAGATCGGCGCCAAGGTCCGGTCGTGGAGCGGCCCGGCCCCGGCTGGAGCAGCCTGGGGCGCGGCCCTCCGCGGCGCGAGCGCGTCGGACGGCCGGGCGGTCGCCACGGTGCGGACGGGCGGCCGCACGATCGTGGTGCGCGTCGGCGAGCGCGGCGACGCCGAGGTCGTCGAGCCGGCGTTCGAGCTCCTGCCCGGGGCCGACGTCGCGTTCGGCCCCGACGATCGATCGCCCACGGCGTGGCTGCGCGAGGACGCGGTCGTCGTGTGGCCGAAGGGGGCCGCGCCGCGCGTCGCCGCGCACCTCGCCGGGCGCGCGTGGCGCGCGGTCGGCGGCGCGCGCGCGGACGGCTTGATCGTCGTGATCGGCGACGACGAGGCGTCGTTCGCGCGCGCGGTCCCGCTCGACGCGGCCCGGATCCCGTCGACGCTGCCCCTCGACGGGTGGGCTCGCCTGCCCCCGCTGCGCGCCGGCGTCCGCGGCCTCCCCGCCTGCGGCCCGCGGCCGACGGGCGCGCGCGTGATCGTCCCGCGCGCCCGGCTCCCCGTGGCCATCGCGGGCCAGGACGGCGAGCCCGAGGCCGTGGTCGCGGACGTGCGCGTCGGCCCCGCGGGCGCCTGCCTGGCCGGGGCGGCCGTCGCGATCGGCCCCGGCCGCCCGGGGTCGGATCGCCCGATCGCCTTCCTCCGGGTCGACCTCGCCGGCCACCGCGCCGAGGGAGCGGAGCGCGGCGCCCAGGGAGGCCGCCCGTTCCGACGGCTCTCGTGCCAGCTGGCTCCGCGACCCTGACCGGCTATAAGGCGGCGCATGTCCGACCGCCACAAACCCCACGACCACCCCCATGGTCACCAGGCCGTCCGCCACCTCGGCGACGGCGTCGAGGACCAGCTCGTCCCGCTCAAGGCCCTCGATCCCCTCGATCTCAAGAGCTTCGACGACCTCGCGCGCGCCATGTCGCAGACGGCCTTCGGCGGCCGCAGCGTCGGCGAGGCCTGCGACGTCCTCGAGGCGATGGTCAAGGACCCGGACTGCCTCGTCGTCGCCACGTTCTCCGGCGCCATGACGGTCGCGAAGATGTCGCTCGTCATCGTGCGGATGATCGAGGCCGGCATGATCGACGCGATCGTGTCGACCGGCGCGCTCATGGCGCACGGCCTGAGCGAGTCGGTCGGCCTGACGCACTACAAGGTCAACCCGGGCGTCAGCGACGAGGCGTACTTCGAGAAGGGGTACAACCGCGTCTACGACACGCTCGAGATGGAGGCGAACCTCAACACGATCGACGAGTTCGTGCGCGCACAGCTCGACACGCTCGACACGAGCGTGCCGTGGTCGAGCGAGCTGATCTGCCGCCACCTCGGCAAGGCCCTCGCCGACATGGGCGACTCGCCCGGCATCCTGCGCAGCGCCTACCTCCGCGACGTGCCGGTCTTCGTGCCCGCGTTCACCGACAGCGAGATGGGCCTCGACGTCGCGACCTGGATGCTCCGCCGCACACACGCCAAGGCCGGCGGCGGCAAGGACTGGAAGCCGTTCGAGAACGCCGAGGTGCCAAACTACAACCCGTTCCTCGACCTGATGAGCTACGCGCGCTTCGTGCGGAAGAAGAAGCGCCTCGGCATCTTCACGATCGGCGGCGGCGTGCCGCGCAACTGGGCGCAGCAGGTCGCGCCCTTCTACGACATCGTCGAGCACCGCCTCGGGGTCGAGCTCGACCACCCGCGGTTCAACTACGGAGTCCGCATCTGCCCGGAGCCCGTGCACTGGGGCGGCCTGTCGGGCTGCACCTACTCCGAGGGCGTGAGCTGGGGGAAGTTCGTCCCGCAGAGCGAGGGCGGCAAGTTCGCCGAGGTCTACGCGGACGCCACGATCGCCTGGCCGCTCATCGTCCGCGCCGTGCTCGAGCGCCTCGGCAAGGTCTGAGCGCAGCGGCGGCTCCCGGCCGGCACGGCGGCGCGGGGGTGCGCTGGGCTCCCCCGACGCCGCGGGGAGCCCCTGCGCCCCTCGAAACCCCGCCCCCGACGCCGCGGGGGAGCTCTTGCACCCCTCGAAACCCCGCCCCCGACGCCGCGGGGGAGCCCCTGCGCCCCTCGAAACCCCGCCCCCGACGCCGCGGGGGAGGTCCTGCGCCCCTCGAAA
>CAIVJW010000220.1 GCA_903906315.1 uncultured delta proteobacterium
AGCTCCCCGCCGCGCGCCAGGCGCGCGATGAGCTTCGGCACCGCCTCGGCGATTTCGCCCGCGAGCAGGCCTCGGTCCGCGCCGGTGCGCTCGCGCCAGAGGTCGCCGGCGAGCGCGTGCACGAGGACGCCCGCGACCGCCCGAACTCTCCTCGGCGCGACCGCGCTCGTCACGATGCTCACGGCCTGCGGCGGGCCGACGGTGGCGCCGAGCGCGCCTGCGAGCGGCCCGCCCGCGGAGCTCGCGAGCAAGGCGCTGCCGCTCCCGGGCGCGACCGGCCCCGTCTCGCTCGACTACCTCGCGTACGAGGCCGGCAGATCGCGCGTCTGGGTGCCCGTCGGCACGAACGGCACCGTCGCCGTCCTCGACACGGCGAGCCTCGCGTTCGCGCGCGTCGAGGGCTTCGAGACGGCCGAGCGCGAGGTGCGCGGCAAGAAGCGCACGATGGGCCCGAGCTCGGCGACCGACGGCGGCGCCTTCGTCTACGTCGGCAACCGCGCGACGAGCGAGGTCTGCCCCGTCGACGTCGCCACCTTGAAGGCCGGCGCGTGCGTGAAGCTCGCCGTGCCCATCGACGGCGTCGCCTACGTCGCGTCGACGAAGGAGGTATGGGTGACGACCCCGCGCGACAAGTCGCTCCAGGTGCTCGACGCGTCGAAGCCGGGCGTGCTCGCCGCGAAGGCCGTCGTGAAGCTCGACGGCGAGCCCGAGGGCTACGCCGTCGACGAGGCGCACGGGCTCTTCTTCACGAACCTCGAGGACAAGGGCGGCACGCTCGCGATCGACGTCGCGAAGCGCGCGGTCGTCGCGACGTGGAGCGCGGGCTGCGGCAGCGACGGGCCGCGCGGCCTCGCGTTCGACGCGGCCCACGGCTACCTCGTCGTCGCGTGCACCGACCACGTGCAGGTCCTCGACGCCGGCCACGGCGGCGCGCCGCTCGGCAAGCTCGACACCGGCGCTGGCGTCGACAACCTCGACTTCCACGCGGGGAAGCGCCTGCTCTACGCCGCGGCCGGCAAGGCGGCGCGCCTCACCGTCGCGCGCCTCGACGACAAGGGCGGCCTCACCGTCGTCGCCACCGCGAAGACGTCCGAGGGCGCGCGCAACGCCGTCGTCGACGCGGCCGGCAAGGCGTACGTCGCCGACTCGGCGGGCGCGCGCGTGCTCGTGGTCGACGCCCCGTAGGCGCCGAGGTTGCGAGGGGCGGCTAGCGCCCGGGGCGTATTCCAGTGGAGCGCGGAACGTTCGGCCGCGCGCTTGTCGGGCCCGACCGAGCCGCTGCCGTCCCTGGCATGCCCAACGACGTCGAGGAGTGGCGCGCCCCGAAGGGCGCCGCTCAGGCGCGCGCGAGGATCGACGCGGCCCTGTCCGCGTTCGCCCGTGGCGACATCGCGCACTGGGCGCCGCCTCTCGGCGACAACCTCACGAGCGCCGCGCGACGCCTCGGGAGGCTCTGGAGCCCCCCGTTGCCCGTCGCGCCCGAGCTGCGCGCGGCGATGGCGCCGCACCTCACGTGCGCCGCGGGCGACCTCACGACCTACGCGCGCCTCGTACGCCGCCTCATGCGCGCGCTCCCAGCCGCGTTCGCCGCCGAGGCCCGCGTGCGCGCGCCCGGCTCCGACCGCCTGCTCGACGAGCTGCTCGGCAACTCGCACGTCGCCCTCGTCCACGCGGCGGCGTCCGACGGCCGCGGCCGACGGCACCTCGTCACGTCGTCCGCGCGAGCGCGCAAGTAGCGCCGCGCGGGCGGCGAGCGACGAGGCGCCCGCCGCCCTCACGAGCTCAGTCGCAGGCGCCGACCTGGTTGCCCTTCGTGTACATGGGCTTGCAGGTCTTGCCGCCGCACTCCGAGTCGTCCGTGCACAGGGGGACCTCGCCGGCGACGCAGCTGGCGGCGCAGTGCGTGCCCTTGAAGCCCTTCGCGTAGTTCGCGCAGGCCGGGTCGGCGGCCTGCATGAACGTGCCGATGCCGCAGCACATCTGGCCCTGCGGGCAGTCCGCGACCGGGTCCTCGCACTGCCAGTCGGTGTCGGCGGCGTCGCACGGCGTGCCCGACGGCTCGCAGGTCGACGACCCCGACTTCGGCTCGCAGCAGTGCTGGGTCTGCGCCTCGCAGTACTCGTTCTTGCCGCCGTCGACGGCGCTGAAGGGGCAGAAGATCGAGGGCGAGCCGGCCTTCGGCGGGTGCAGCGACGTCGGCGAGTGGCAGCTCGACGAGCTGGTCGTCGAGCCGGTCCCGCCCGCGCCGGAGGTCGTCGTCGTCGTGCTGGTCGTCGACCCGGTGCCGCCCTGCCCGGTCGTGCTCGTGGTGCCGGTGCCCCCCGCGCCGGGGGTCGTCGTCGACGTGCCGGGCGCCGATCCGCCGCCGGCCGGGCTCGTCGTGGCCGCGCCGCCGCTGCCGCCCGTCGTGTCACCGCCCTAGTCGCCGGCCGCGGGCGTCGTCGCCTGCGAGCACGCACCGATCGCCATGGCCGCCGTACAGGCGCCCAGGGAGAAAGCCAAGGTCCACTTCTTCATAGCCAATCACGACCTCTCCGCCGCGGGCCAGGCACACCCGGCCGCGGCACGTTCATTCTGCGCCCAACCCTACTCGCAGGTGAAGGGCCCGTTCTTGATGGGCGGCAGCGTGTGGATGTACGTCGCGATGTCGGTCATGTCCGCGTCGGTCATGTCGCCCATGTACCCGTGGCCCATCGGCGACGCGCTGCAGAGGGCCTTGCCCGTCTTGTCGGTGTTGCCCTTGATCGACGCGACGATGTCGGCGACCGTCCAGCCGGCGAGGCCGGTCGCGTCCGGCGTGATGTTCGTCGACGTGGCGAGCTTCGCGTCGGAGTTCGACTTGTGCTTGCGGCCGCCGGCGTACGCCTTGGTGAAGTCCGCGACGCCGGGGGAGAGCTCCTCGGTGTGGCACTGGATGCACGCGCCGGTCGCGAGGTAGCGCCCGCGCTCGGCGGCGGCGTAGTCGGGGTCGCCCTTGGCGAGGGTCGTGTGCGGGATCTCGCTGTCCTTGGCCGACGCGGCCGGCGGCTCGCCGGCCGGCGGCTCGTACGTGTCGGCCGGCACGACGTTGGCGTTGCCGGGGATCGTGCGCAGATACGAGACCATCGCGAAGAGGTCGGCGTCCGTCAGCAGGGCGTACTCAGGGTACGGCATGATCGGCCAGAAGGCGACGTCCTGGTCGTCGACGCCCTTGGCGATGCCGTTCTGGATCTGCTCGTCGGTCCAGAGGCCGATGCCCTGCTCGGGGTGCTGCGTGATGTTCTCCGCGTTGACGACGTTCGTGGTGCCGTCCTTCATCGGGAACTCGTAGGAGCGGCTGCCGGCGAGGTACATCTTCATGTCCGGCTTGCCGTCCTTGCCCGTCGGCGTGTGGCACACCCCGCAGGCGAACACCGAGTCGATGAGGTACTTGCCGCGCGCGACGATCTCCTTCGACGCGTGCTGGCTCGGCTGGTCGGGCAGCGTCTGCGTGCCGCCGCCGGCGCCCCCGCCGCCGCCCGCCGCCGCGGTCGTGGTCGTCGACGCGGTCGTCGTGCCGGTGGCGTCGGGCGTGGACGAGCACGCCAGCGCGAAGAGCGGGGCGAGGCCCACGGTCAGGATCCACTTGGTGTTCATGTCTTCCTCGGGGGGTTGCGGGGCGTGGGGGCGAAGCGCGTCGAGCGATCGGGGCGGCGGCTGAACGCGCGCGCGTTGCGCTCTTCTGCTACCGGTCGCGGTCGAGCCGCGCAATCGCTTGCGACGCCGCGGGGAGCAATGCATCGCGCGTGCATCCCGCCCCACGGTGCCCGTCGGGCTCGCGCGCGCTTCGCGCGGCGCGCATTGGAGGTCGACGGGATTGGCGCTCACGATTTGAACGAGGAGGATCGCGACGGCAGCGCCGCGCGAATGATCGCGCTGGGACGCACGCCCGTGACACCCGCTGCGCGCGCGTGCTAGCCCGTCGTTCCATGACCGACTCGATGCTCCGGCTCCCCGCGACGCGCGGGCTCTTCGCGCTCGTGGCCGCCGCCGCCCTCGCCGCGTGCGGCGGCTCCGACACCACGGGCGCGACCTCGACGAGCGGTGGCGGCGCCGGTGGCAGCGAGCCGTGGCAGCGCGCGACGCCGGCGTGGTCGTCGATCTACGAGGTGTACTTCGGCCCTTCGGGGGTCGCGGCCTGCGGCGGCGCGACCGCGTGCCACGGCTCTGCGCAGCAGTCGGGCAGCATCGCGAGCAACTTCGTCTGCGCGGACAAGGATGCCTGTTACGCGTCGCTCATCGGCGCGTCGCACCTCGTGAAGCTCGCGGACGTGGCCAGTCCGGAGAAGGCCAGTCTCTTTCTGAAGCTGCGCCAGCCGAACAACACCGGGCGTATGCCGAGCAGCTCGAAGTTCGTGTTCGAGGCGGGCGACGTGGCCGTGCTCGAGGACTGGATCGCGAAGGGCGCGAAGAACGACTGACGTGGTGGGGCGCGGCGCGCGCCCATCGCGCCCTCATCGCGCCGCGCAGCCCGCGACGACGTCGCCGACGAGGCGCGGCCGCGCGAGCTTCGCGGCGACGTCCGCGGCCCGGAGCAAGGGCGAGCGCGCGTCGGGCCCGGCGCGGAAACGCAGGCCCTCCGTCGCGGCCGCGTCGCCGTCGAAATGGCCGGCGTCGTCGTAGGCGAGGCCCGCGAGGTCGGCCCCGATGGCGACGGGCTGCAGGACCACCGAGGCGTTCGTGGCCGTGCAGTGGACGCGCAGCGCGCCTTGCGCGGGCGCGTAGGCGAAAGAAGCCCGATTCGCGACCATACGCCCCCCGCGGCCCCCGCCCGACCGGTCGCCCGAACGCGGGCGCAGCGCCTTCCCGCGCGCCCGTCGCATCGCCTGCGGAGCCGTTCGCGCGAGCTCGGTGCGCCTCTTCGTGCGGGCTTCGGCCCGCCAGCAGCCGCATGCGGCCCTGGCACTTCGGGCACTCGAGCACGTC